>JAIVJC010000068.1 GCA_020200235.1 Acidobacteriota bacterium
TGTTAGAATGCGGAATGCGGAATGCGGATTGAAGAGCACTCAAGCCCTCTGCTGGAAATCCGCAATCCGGAATCCGCATTCCGCAATCTCGTCACCCGCCCGCTTGCGGCAGGCGGTTCCGACCTGTCTACTGAATAAAACTTTACCGCTCTCCCCGGCCGCCCGCCGGCGCGTCGTCCTGCCCGTCCGCGTCGTCGCCCTTCGTGTCGCCGTCGTCGGGCGGCGGCTCGCCCTTCCGGTCGAGGATGCGCAGGACCGTGCAGTTGCACTTGCACTGCTCTGCGGGCAAGCCGCCGCACTTCTCGTCGGAGAAGACCTCTTCGAACCAGCCGCTGTCCATCGCCGCGTCGTAGAAGTCGTCGTGCACGCGCTCGTTGTCGGTGAAGACGTAGCGCGCGCCGAAGCGCTCGCGGATGAGGGGCGCGGGGTCTTTCACCTTGCCGAGCGTGATCTCCTCGTAGAGCTTCGACAGCTCGTGGTTCGCGTCGTAAAGGTAAGTCGGGTCGAGACCCGAAACGTAGCGGTGCGTCGGGTCGTAGAAGAAGAGCTTGGGGAAGTCGTCCCAGTCGGTGTTGAAGACGATCTCGCCCGCGGGGACGTTCGCGCGAATCCACTCCATCCCGGCGCGGTACTCTTCGGGCGGCGTGCTGTCCCTGATCTCCGTCCGGCCTTCGATCCAGACGGTGAAGAGCGCCGAGGTGGTCAGGAGCATGAAGAGCGCCGTGAGCGCAGCCCTGCGCGAGTCGCGGAACGTCGCGGTGACGAGCACGACGACGAAGAAGACCAACGACGCCGCGGCGTAGACCAGGAGCGTCCCGCGCCTCTCGAGGTTGTACCTGACGAAGGGGGTCAGGACGAGCGCGGCGAAGACGGCGGCGACGAGCGCCGACTCGACCTCGGCGCGGCGCCACCAGCGCTCGCGCGCCTCGCCGTCGTCGTCGCGCGCTTCGCGGTCGAGGAACGGGCGCAGCTCGTCGAGCACGGCTTCGGGGAACCGCCCGTAGACCGTGCGCGCGCCCGACCACAGCGCGCGCACGCCGAAGGCCGCGAAGAGCACGGCGAAGGGCGGGAAGAACTCCGCGTAGCGGCGCCACTTGGCGTTCGCGACGAGGAGCAGCGTGGAGAGGGCGAGGAAGAAGAGCGGCGCCTGCGCGCGCTTGCGATCTTCCCAGCGGAACGTGACGTAGCCGACGAACATCGCCGCGAACGCGACGGCGCAGTTCGCGAGGAACGTCCAACTCTCGTACGGGTACCACTCGTTGCCAACCGAGGGCCTGTCCTGATCGGTGACGTAGACCTTCATCCGGACGTGATCGAAGAGCAGGCGCAGGTTGTGCGGGAAGTACGGGTTGATGACGAGCCCCGCGGCGACGCCGACCGAGACCCAGAGGATCGGTTGCCACTCGAAGCGGCGCTCGCTCCACGCCAGGACGCACGTCCAGATCACGGCGGCTAAGACCAGCAGCACGAACATGTCGTAGGTCAGCGTGAACAGGAACGCGAGCGGGAGCAGCCACAAATATTTCCGGCGGAAGAGCAGGTGGATGCCGACGACGAGCAGCACGATGGAGACGCTCATCGCCTTCGTCATGCTCATGCGGAAGAGGAACGGCGCGGACGCGGCGAGCAGCGCGACGAGCCACAGCAGCGGGGCGGGCACGCGGTGGCGCACCACCAGCCAGTAGCAGGAGAAGACGGCGAGCGAGGCGAAGAGCCACGCGGAGATTTTCGCGCCGAGTATCTCGTCGCCGAAGCGCGTGAAGGGGGCCTGCATGAGGTGGAAGAGCAGGTGGTGATCGACGTAGTCGCGCGGGTTCAGGGTGGTGAGCGGCAGCCACTCGAAGCGCGGCGGGAAGTGACCGGCGCGCAAGCCGTCCCACAGCAGCTGGCTCCAGCGGATGTGGTAGTAGCCGTCGAAGTCGCCGCAGCAGATGGCGCGCGTGGAGAACTGCAGGTAGCCGAACGCCGCGCCGACGACGAGCGCGCCGACCGCGAGGTAAGCGGTGCGCGCGCTGAAGACCGCGGCGAAGACCCCGCGCCGCGCCCTCGCCTCCCGCGCCGGCTCCTCCGCCCGCGCGCCCGCGCCCGCCTCACGCTGCTCGACAGACTCCATGGAAGACTCCGCGCCCCGCGGCGTCGGAAAACGTTCTCGGAAGACTTTCGGAGATTTGAAAATTCGGCGGGGACAAAATAGCACGAGGCGGCGGACTTACGGCAGCCACTTTCCGCGCCGCCGCCCTGCCCTCGTCTCGGCTTCGTCTCGGCTTCGTCTCGGCTTCGTCTCGGCTTCGTCTCGGTCTTTTAACCCCGCAGCCGCTCGACGAGTGAGATGAGGTCGCGCGGGTTGACGGGCTTGGTGAGGAAGGCGTTGAACCCGGCGGCGAGCGCGCGGTCGCGATCCTCGTACATCGAGAACCCCGTGACGGCGATCATCGGCGTGGCGTGGTACTGCTCGAAGCCGCGCAGTTGCTCCGCCAGCTCGTAGCCGTTCATGCCCGGCATCCCGATGTCGGAGACGATCACGTCGAACGAGTCGCCGCGCGCGGCGTCGAGCGCCTGGTGCCCGGAGTAGACGGTCGTCACCTCGTAGCCCGCGTACTGGAGGAGCAGCGCGATCATCTCGGTCACGTCCGGCGCGTCGTCGACGACGAGCGCGCGCGGCTTGGGCGCGACGGTCGCCCCCTCCCCGCACGTAACGTCGCTCACGCCGAACCCGCCTCCTCCTCCGTAGTAGCCCATCAGGTTGGCGGCTGATGAAAGGGGCGTGCGGGCGGGAGGCGGCGCGGGCGTCGGGGTCAAGATCATTGATATTCCTCGTGTCTAACTTTTGACGCGCGTTCGTCGCGCGTTCGTCGCGGGCGAGGATGATTGCGTCGAGACTGCCTGTCATTCACCGCGGCGGCGCGGCGCCTCAGTCGCCTCTCGCGCGGCTCGCGAGGAGCTTCTCGACCGCTTCGCCGAGCGCCTCCGGCTCGAAGGGCTTGGCGACGTGCGCCTCGAACCCCGCGTCGCGCGCGGCGGCGACGTCCGCCTCGGCGGCGTAGCCCGTCAACGCGATGGCGGGCGTGTCGGCGAGGTGCGGCAACTCCGAGCGCAGCCGCCGGAGCAGTTCGTAGCCGTCGATGTTGGGCAGTCCGATGTCGGTCACGATTATATCAAAGTGCTCGCGAGCCGCAACGTCCAGAGCCTCCGGGGCGGACGCGCAGGCGGTCGGCGCGAACCCGCGCGCGGCGAGGAAGAGCCGCAGCATCTCCAGCGTGTCGGGCGCGTCCTCGACGACGAGCACGCGGCGAGCCGATTGCGGATTTCGGATATCGGATTGCGGATTCGTAATCTCACTGCTTAGATCACCCGGCTGCGGTGATGGCTCGGCTATGTCGTCTTCAATTCGTGCCTTGTCTTCTTCAATCCGCAATCCGCAATCCGCAATCCGCAATGGGGCGAGTGGCAGAGAGACTGTGAAGCGGCTGCCGCGCCCCTCGCCCGCGCTCTCAGCCGCGACCCCGCCGCCGTGCGCCTCGACGAAGCTGCGCACGAGCGAGAGCCCGAGCCCCAGTCCCCCGTAGAGTTTCGTCGGCGACATGTCGGCCTGCCGGAAGCGCTCGAAGACGTGCGGCAGAAACTCCTGCGAGATGCCGATGCCTTCGTCCTCGACGCGGACGCGGAAGGCGCTTGCCTCGACGTCGCACGCGACGCGGACGCGCCCGCCGTCGGGCGAGAACTTGACGGCGTTCGAGAGCAGGTTCCAGAAGACCTGCACGAGGCGCGTGCGGTCGCCCTCGATGAAGGGCTCGCCGCCCTCGCACGGCGCGAGCTCGATTCGGACGCCGCGCCTGTCCGCCTGCGCGCGCACGGTCTCGATCGCCTCGCGCAGCACGGAGTTGACGTCGACGGGCAGGCGGTCGATGCGCATCTTGCCGTTCAGGATCGCGGACATGTCGAGCAGGTCGTTGATGAGGTGCGAGAGAGCCTGCGAGTTCTTGTCGATGACGGCGAGCCCGTGCCTGAGATCGGGTGTCGCCGCCTCGTCGCCGCCGAGCAGGTGCACCCAGCCGACGATGGGCGTCAGCGGCGTGCGCAATTCGTGCGAGAGCGTCGCCAGAAATTCGTCCTTCGCGCGGTTCGCCTCCTGCGCGCGCTCGTAGAGGCGTGCGTTGTCGACGGCGAGCGCGGCGCGGCGCGCCAACTCCTCGGCGAGTCTCAGCTCGGGCTCGCGGTAGATGCGACCCGACTCGGCGGAGATGAACGAGATCGCGCCGACCGTGCGGCCGCGCGCCCGAAGCGGCACGGCCATCGACGAGCGCACGCCCAGCCGCCCCAGCTCCTCGACCTGCGCGGGCGAGGGGATCGCGCGCGCGAGGACTTCGCCCGTCAGCTCCGTGAAGAGATCGGGCTCGCCCGTCCGCAGGACTTTGTTGACGGTGTGCCGCGCGTCCGCGACGATGGGGAAGCGCCGCTGCATCTCGCGCCACGCCGCCTCGCGCTCGGGCTGGCGGTGCGCGACGACGAGGCGGCGGATCGTGCCGTCGTCTTCGAGCAGATCGACGAGGCAGTAGTCGGCGAGGTAGGCGGCTGACATGTGCGCGACGGCGTCGAGCGTCGACTCGTAGTCGAGCGAGGAGGCGAGGATGGTCGTCGCGTCGCTCAGAAACTTCTGCTCCTCCTCGACGCGCCGCCGCTCGGTCACGTCGCGCTGCGTGCCCCAGACGCGGCGCAGCGACCCGCCCTCGACGATGCCGACGAGGTTGTTGAGAAAGTATTTGGTGTTGCCCTCGCGGTCGCGCTCCTCCGACTCGGCGTCGGTCATGCGATACCCGGAGCGGATCGCCGCGCGCAGGTAGGCGGCGTTCGCCTCGTTGCGCGGGATCAACTCCTGGAGCCTGGCGCCCTCGATCTCTTCGGCGCGCTCGAAGCCGTACATGCGCGCCATCACGTCGTTGCACTCGGCGAGGCGGGCGTGCGCGTAGAAGTGATCGATCTGCTCGTCCTCCGGGAGGTCGGCGCGGATCGGCTCGTCCAGCTCGAAGCGCCAGATCGCCTCGGAGCTCTGCGCGACGAAGGCGCGGTACCTTTCCTCCGACTGCCGGAGGGCTTCCTCGGAGCGCACGCGCTCGGTGATGTCCATCGTCACGCCGCGCATCCCGGCGGGCTCGCCCCGCTCGTCGCAGACGACGACCGACTGCGACTCGACCTCGATTGCGCGCCCGTCCCTCGTCACCCAGCGGAAGCGGCTCGCGCCGCCCGCGCGGCTGTCGAACTTGGCGCGCGCCTCGCGCGCCGCGCGCTCGCGATCCTCGGGGTGGACGATCGTCAGCCAGAAGTTCGGCGTCGCCAGCCACTCCTCGACCGTGTAGCCGAGCATCGTCTCGACGTGATCGCTGACGAAGTCGATGCGCTGCGACGACTCGTCCGGCAAGCCCCACGCCTCCCAGACGACGCCGGGCACGTTCGCCACCAGGTCGCGGAGGCGCCGGCGCTCGCCCTCGACCTGCGCGGCGAGGCGCAGCTTCTCGTCTTCCGCGCGCCTGCGCTCGGTGATGTCGCGGGCGATGTTGGACGCCCCCGTGATGCGCCCGTCCGCGTCCTTCAGCGGCGAGACGGTGATCGAGACGTTGGCGAGCATGCCGTCCTTGCGCATGCGCACCGTCTCGTAGTGATCCACGGGCTCGCCGCGCCTGATCTGCTCGATGATCAGGGGCTCCTCGTTCGGGCGGTCGGGCGGGATCAGCATCGTGACCGACCGACCGATGGCTTCGGCGGCGGTGTAGCCGTAGAGCCGCTCGGCGCCCGGGTTCCAACTGAGGATCGTGCCGTCCAGATTCTTGCTGATGATCGCGTCGTCAGAGTTTTCGACGATGGCGGCGAACTGGTGGAGGCTGGCTGCGGCGCGCCTGCGCTCGGTCACGTCCTCGTGCACGAGCACGACCTCGCGCACGACGCCCGCCTCGTCCTTGACGGGGTAGACGCGCGCCCTCACCCACCGCTCCTGCCCGGCGAACTCGCCGCGGTCGGGGACGTAACTGATCTCCGGCACCTCTGTCGCCTCGCCCGCGATGGCGCGCCGGATGTAGGGCGTGACGCCCTTCGCGGCGAGCTGCTCGTCTTCGAGGATGTTGTAGCCGGGCAGGTCTGCGAGCGTGACGCCCCAGAGCTTCTCCCACGCGCGGTTGACCTCGATCGTGCGACCGTCGGTCGAGAGGAGCTGCTTGCTCAGGGGCGACTGCTCGACGAGCGTGCGGAAGCGCGTCTCGGAGATGCGCAGCGCCTCCTCGGCGCGCTTGCGCTCGGTCACGTCGGCGACGAGGGCGACGACGCCGCGCGAGTTGCCCGCCGAGTCGAGGAGCGGCGCGGTCGAGATGCTCACGTCGATGAGGGTGCCGTCCTTGCGCCGTCGTCGCGTCTCGAAGTTCGAGAAGGCTTTGCCGGAGACCGCGTCGGCGTGGTTGCGCGCGACCTCCCCGCGCAGCTCCTCTGGGACGGTCGGCAGCGGCTCGCCCAGGACCTCGATCTCGCGCCAGCCGAAGATGGCCTAAAGACGCTTCCTGCCTTGAGCCGAAACCGCGCAGACCTGCTTTTTGAGCGGGGGCAGAAGCCTAAAAAAAAAGCTACGCCCGCCGCGCGTGGCAAGTCAAGAAGATAGAGGTCAGAGGTTAGAGGTCAGAGGTCAGAGATCAGTTAGCAGCGTAAGGCTCTCGGAGTTTCGAGACGTGAGAAGTGAAAGGCGGCGCGCGATTCGTGAATTGCAATTCTGACCTCTGACCTCTAACCTCTGAGCTCTAACTCCCATGTACCCCGCCGGAAACCTCTTCATCCCCGCCGCGCACGGGCGGCTCGAAGGGATCATCAAGGAGCCGGGCGCCGACACGGCGGCGCGCGGCGCGGCGCTCGTCCTGCACCCGCACCCTCTGCACGGCGGCACGATGCACAACAAGGTCGCCTTCCGCGCCGCCCGCGCGCTGAACGAGGCGGGCTGCGTCGCTCTGCGCGTCAACTTCCGCGGCACGGGTCGGAGCACGGGCACACACGACCACGCCCGCGGCGGCGAGCAGGAGGACGCGCGCGCGGCGCTCGACTACCTCTCGGAAAAATACCCGAGCCTGCCCCTCGTCCTCGCGGGCTTCTCCTTCGGCGCGCGCGTCGGTCTCGAAGTCGGCACGCGGGACGCGCGCGTCTCGGCCCTCGTCGGCATCGGCACGCCCGTCTCCATCGCCGAGCGCGGCTACGATTTTTCGTTCCTCAGGGAGTGCCGCAAGCCCGTCCTCTTCGTCCACGGCGAGCGCGACGAGTTCGGCGACGTGGCGACGTTGAGATCGCTCGCCGCGACGATCCCCGCCGAGGCGCGCGTGCGCGTCGAAGTCGTCCCCGGCGCGGGACACTTCTTCGACCAGCAGTTGGACGAGATGTCGCGTGTGATCAGAGAGTGGGCGGAGCGAATCCTGAACGGGATTGAAGGGCGTGCGTGATCCGAATGGATGACGCGCGCCCGCGGTGAGTAACGTCCAATAAGAAACCCGACCCCGTCGCAGCGCGCGACAGTTGTTACGCAGACCTCCTCCGCGCGAAGCGCAGCGCGAGCCACACGACCAAGCCGCACGCCGCAAGCAAAACAGCCAGCAGCAGGACGAGACGGAGACTAAAGCCGCCGGCGTGTGCCCGCACGCCCGGCGGCTGGTTGGCTTGCCCGGCGATGGCGGCGGCGCCGGCGGCTGCCGCCGCCCCCGACGAGAACTTCCAGTATTTGCCGTCGCCGAGCAGTTGCTCACGCAGCGAGCGTTCAGCCGGGGGCTTGCCGTAGGTCAGCAGCAGGTTGATGTCGTCGAGGACGATCTTCGTCTCGGCGAAGTAGGAGTGACCCAGACCGAGCAGGCTGGTGTCGATGCCGGAGGCGTCCACGGTGTCGATGCCGGGCACGACGATGATCTCCGGCCTGGAGTCGCCCGCGCGCTGCGAGTGGTGCGCTCTTTCGGACGCCATCAGCGCCTTGTCGTCCGAAGAGGCGTAGAGCGTCACGCGGCGCGCGATCTTCTGGATGACGGGCGCGAGGTCGTTCCTGAAATAAGTCGCGTTAATGTCCGGCGCCGTCAGGATCACCTCGCTGAAGAGCGGCGTGGGGTTGGCGAGGGCGATGTCGTGCATGGCGTCGGTCAGCACGCGGTTGCCCATGCTGTGCGCGATGAGGTGGACGCGCGCCCCCTGCGACTGCGCCGACAGATCGGAGAGGAACTGCTTCAGGTGCGTCCTCGTCGAGAGGATCGCGTCCTCGTCGATCATGTAGCCGCTGATCTCGCCCTGCGAGGGCCAGCTGTACATGACCGGCACGCCGGGGAAGCCGAGATCGTAGGCGAGCTGCGCCGTGCGCCGCGCGGAGTCTTCGAAGCTGACGTTGAAGCCGTGCACGAAGACGAACACGTCGCGCGAGCGCGCCTTGCCGAGTTCCGCCCGGTACTGCTCGTAAAACTTCGCGTGGTCGAGCGGCTCGACCTTGCGCAGCATGACGTGCCGCTTCGGGTCTTCGCGGAACTCTAGGTGCCACCAGGAGGGCGATTCGAGCTGCCCCGCCTGGTGCGACTTCGGGATGCCGACCTCGCACGTCCCCAGTTCGAGTTGCGCCTGCCCCGCGCCGTAAAACTTCTTCGGCTCGCGCGCGCCGGTGCGGTTGCGATCCGTGCCGTAGAAGACGCGCACGCGCGTGAAATCTTCTCTCTCGCCCGCGTCGGGCGACGGGGCGACCGGCGGCGTGGGGCGGGCGGCGCGTCGCGGCGCGCTCGAGTCTGAGCCGGGTTTTATCAATGTCGGGGGAGCACTCCCCACCATCGGCTCGGACGGCGGCTCCCTGCCTGCCCTCGCTACCGGATGGCGAGGCTGCGCCGGTCCGCCGGCAACCGTCTCAGACGCGGGCGCGCGACCGAGCACCCTGGGGAAAGGCGTGGGCTGGGGCGGAGGGGGCGTCGCCGCAGGCGTCGGAGGCGGGGCACTCATCATCACGAGACGCGCGACCTGTGTCGTGACCTCCGCACGTTGGCGGCACGCGGGGTTGCCCGAGCCGTCGTCCACGACCAGTGTGACGGTGATGCGCCCGCTTCTGACGTCCGCCGTGTCGACGTTGATCGTGGGCGTGCCCTGTCCGCTCACGACGCGAGCCTCCGGCGGGTCGATCGTCCAGGTGTATGAGAGCGCGGACTGCCCGGAATAATCCGCCTCGGAGGTGAAAGCGATCACGTCGCCGCTTCCGGCTCGATCGGGCGCGGAGACGCTGACCACATACGGGCAAGGTGATCTGACCGGGCGCGGTGCGCTATTCGAATTTTGCGCGGGCGGCTGCTGCTGCTGCGCATTCGAGACCGGAGAGGTCGGGATCGTGATGAGGAAGACGGCTGACAGGGTGAGGAGAACGAGCGACACCGTCGCGGCGCGGACGTTAGTCATGATTACCTCCAGGATGAGAGAGAGGGGCGGAAGGGCTGTGCAGGATACGGCGTAGTCTGTGTGAAGCAGCCTGCGGGGGTCGCTAGTCCGGCGAAGCCCCGCTGCGGGGCGGCGTCCTTAACGGGCGGCGAGTTGATCGCCGTGTCGGGCGTCCGCGCGCACACTAACACACGCGCGGCGGCATGACCATGCATTCAAAGCGCCGAGGTGAGCCGTTTGATGGGGCGAGTGCGGCGGCGCGCCGCCTACGGCGTCTCCGCCTCGGCGTAGAGTCGTTCGATCACGTCGCGGTATTTTTGATCGACGACGCGCCGCTTGACCTTGAGCGTCGGCGTCATCTCGCCGCCCTCGACCGTCAACTCGCACGGCAGCAGAGCGATGCGCTTGACGCGCTCGTAGCGCGAGAGCTCGGCGCACTGCGAGTCGACCTGGCGCCGCATCAGGTCGAGCACGCGCTCGTCTCGGCAGAGTTCTTCGGGCGCGCGCGCGTCGATGCCTTTGAACTCGGCGTAGGCGCGCAGCTCCGTCCAGTTCGGCACGATGAGGGCGGCGGGGAACTTGCGACCGTTGCCGACGAGGACGACCTGGTTGACGAAGCGCGAGCGCTTGACGCACTGCTCGATCACCTGCGGCGCGAGGTACTTGCCGCCCGAAGTCTTGAACAGCTCCTTCTTGCGATCCGTGATGCGCAGGTTCCCTTCCGCGTCCAGCTCGCCCACGTCGCCCGTCTTGAACCAGCCGTCCGGGGTGAAGACCGCGCGCGTCTCCTCCGGCTTGTTGAAGTAGCCGCGCATCACGTTCGGACCGCGCGTCTCGATCTCTCCGTCCGGCGCGATCCGCACCTCGACGTTCCTGATCGGCTTGCCGACCGTGCCGACGCGGTTGTCTTCCAGGTTGCCCGCGGCGATGACGGGCGAAGTCTCCGTCAGCCCGTAGCCCTGCACGATGGGCAGCCCCGCGCCGAGGAAGGCGTAGGCGATCTCCTCCGGCAGCGCCGCCCCTCCCGAGACGAAGAGGCGCATGCGCCCGCCCACGCCCTCGCGCCACTTCGAGTAGACGAGCCGGTCGGCGATCGCGTGCTTGATCTCCAGCATGGGCGGCACCGTCTGGTGCGCCGCCGTGTAGCGCGCCCACTCCTTCGCCACGCCGGTCGCCCACGCGAGGATGTCCGCGGCGCGCTGGCCCTTCGCGGCGGCGCGCTCGCGGATGCGCGCGAGTATCTTCTCGAAGAGGCGCGGCACGCAGAGCATCAGGGTCGGTCGCACCTCGCGCATGTTGTCGCCGATCTTCTCGATCGCCTCGGCGAAGTGGACGCTCATGCCGTGGTGCACGTACATGTACATCGCGAGCCGCTCGAAGACGTGCGAGAGCGGCAGCACCGAGAGCACCACGTCCGACTCGCGGAAGTCGAGGTGGCCCGAGCTGTCGATCATGTTCGTCACGAGGTTCGACTGCGTGAGCATCACGCCCTTCGGTTCGCCCGTCGTGCCAGAGGTGTAGATGATCGTCGCGAGGTCTTGCGGCCGGACGGCGCGCGCGAGCCCGTCCACCAGATCGGGTTGGCCGCTCAACAGTTCGCGACCGCGCGCCTCGAGCGCGTCGAGCGTCGAGACGCGCCCCGCGCCCTCCATCCCGGCGCCGTCTAAGAAGACGACGTGCTCCAGCGCGGGGCACTCGCCGAGGGCTTCGACGATGCGGTCGAAGGCGGCGCGGTGCTGGACGAAGAGGACGCGCGCGCCGGAGTCGTTCAGGATGTAGGAGACCTGTGCGGGAGCCTGCGTCGGGTAGACGGGCACGTCGACCACGCCGGCGAGCTGGCAGCCCGCGTCCGTGATCGTCCAGACGGGGCTGCTCTCGGAGAGGATGGCGGCGCGCTCGCCGCGGCGCACACCGAGCGCGTAAAGGCCGGCGGCGATCGCGCGCGCGCGCCCGATCAACTCGTGCGACGAGATCGGTTGCCACGCGCCGTCGCGCTTGAAGTTCAGGGCGTCGGGCTTGGGGTGGACGCGCACGGCTCGCTGGAAGACTTCGGCGAGCGTCGTCGGCTCGTCCGCCGAGAGCGGGACGCGAGGCGGCGCGGCGGGCGCGATCGCTTCGCCGCCGCGCGCGGTCGTGTCGGTCGTGCCGGGTGTGTTCGTCATCTCGCGCAGACTCCGTCGAGGATGATGTCGAGCGCAGCGTCGGCGAGCGGGGCGAGCTTGTAGCGGCGGCGCGAGAGGATCCAGTTGGTCGCCATCTCGTCGAGCGCGCCGAAGAAGACCTTGGCGACGATCTTCGCGTTCAGTTCCGGGCGGAAGACGCCCGCGCGCTGCCCCTCCTCGAACGTGTCGCGGATGAGGCGCAGGTACTCTGCGAAGCCCGCGGCGGAGAACTCCTCCATGAACTTCGTCGAGCCGCGCAGCTCGACCTGGAAGACGATGGCCAGATCGCGATCCGCGCCGAGCCGTTCGAGGTGCAGGCGCGCGATCCTTCGCAAGCGTTCGCGCGCGTCGGCGACCTCCTCGATGATCGCGCGCGCTTCCGACAAGACTTCGGTGACCCCGCGGTCGAAGATCGAGCGTAAGATTTCTTCCTTGCTCTTGAAGTAGAGGTAGACCGTCCCGTCCGCGACGCCCGCCACACGCGCCACGTCCGCGACCTTCGAGTTGAAGTAGCCGCTCTCGGCGAAGACCTTGGTGGCGGCGCGCAAGATCGCCTCGCGCTTGTCGGCGATCTGCGTGCGGGGTGCGGGGTTGAGCGTGGTGCGCGCTGGACGCATCGGGGGAATTATTCGTCTCGCTTTCCGTCGGGGAGCGCGCCGCTTCAGTTAATCAGGGCTGAGTGACCGCTCATTCAGTTTCGGGCGTCTAAATTAACAAAGAAAGGTTGAAAGGCAAAGTGGGGCGCGCCGCGCGGCAACGCCGCCGACGCGCGGCGCGCCCGCGCTTCAGCGGCGGCTGAAGTCCTCCTCGCGATCTTCGACCCCGTAGTCGAACCGGTGCTGAGCGTCGCCGCCGCCGTCGCGCGTGTCGACGCTCAATCTGCCGCCGCGCAGCAGCACCTCGCGCTGCGGGCTGGGGATTTCGATGCCCGCCTCCTTGAAGAGCCGGTTGATGCGGAAGTTGATGTCGCTTTTGATCTTCGGATGGCGGCGCGGGCGATCCGTCCAGACGAGCAGGCGGAAGTCGAGCGTGTAGTCGCCGAAGCCCGTGAGCTGGACGCTCGGCTTCGGCTCCGCGAGCACGTACTCGACGCCCTCGCCGGCGCGCAGGAGCGTCCGCATGACGAGTTCCGTGTCCGAGCCGTAGGCGACGCCGATAGGGATGGAGACGCGCGAGCGCTGGTCGGGGTTCGACCAGTTGACGAGGTTGTCGCTGACGAGCTTCGAGTTGGGCACGATGACGGCGACGCGGTCGTTCGTCATCACGAGGGTCGTGCGCAGGTTGATGCTCTTGACCTTGCCCTCGATGGTCTTGCTGTCGATGCCGACGGTGATGAAGTCGCCGACTCTGACGGGGCGCTCGAAGAGCAGGATGAAGCCGGAGGCGATGTCGCCCGCGATGTACTGCAAGCCGAAGCCGATGCCGACCGAGAGCGCGGTGAAGACGACGGCGAGCGACGTGAGATCGGCGTTGAAGCCGACCTTCAGCGCGAAGAGCAGACCGAGGGCGACGATGAGGTAGTGGGTGAGCCGGAGGATCGTGTACTGGAGCCCGGCGTCGAGCCGCTTGTGCGCGGCGAAGCGCGCTTCGAGGAAGCGGCGCAGCGAGCGCGAGAGGATGAGCGCGCCGAGGATGATGACGAGCGCGAAGCCGAGCGTGGCGAAGGAGACCCGCAGCGTGTCGCCGACGTGGAACGGGCGGTTGACGTAGTCGTTCCAGACGCGCGCGAACCAGTCGACCTTCTCCGCCGCGGGGGCGTCAGTCGGCGGCGCGGCGGGGAGCTGCTGTGGCTGCGCCTGCCACAGCCACACGAAGGAGAGAGCCACGCGGTTCAGAGCGGACATCGACAAGCCTCCTTGCGCCCCGCGGCGGCGAGCCCGCGCGCGCTCGGTAAAGACGAAGAGCCGCCCGCGATCTGTCCGCGTCGGGGGCGGCTCTTCGTGAATCGTACTCGGACGGAGGCGGAGGGACTCGAACCCCCAAGCGCTTTCGCGCGCCAGTTTTCAAGACTGGTGACTTACCAATTAGCCTACGCCTCCGAATGTTTACGCGGAAAATGATACCCCACGCCCCGCACCCCCTCAAACCCGGCGCGGC
>JAIVJC010000179.1 GCA_020200235.1 Acidobacteriota bacterium
GGTCTGAATAATGACCCTGTACGCGATGAGGCGGTCGCGCAAGGGTTAGCCGAAGGCTTCCGCCGGTCGGAGGTCGAACTCCGCTTTAATGATGCCGTAGCACTCGCAGGCGAACTCTTCCATCCCCCGCCTGTCCTCGATGGTGACGTGACCCCGGTTATACTTAATCAGCCCTTCGGCTTGCAGGATGATGGCGGCCTCCGTCACGCCCGCCCGCCGCGTGCCGAGCATCATGGAGAGGAACTCGTGCGTCAGCGGCAGGTCAACGCTCACGCAGCGGTCGTGGGTCATCAGGAGCCACCGGGCGAGGCGCTCCCCGACAGAGTGCGCGCGGTTGCACGCGGCCGCCTGCGAGGTCATCACGAGCAGCGATTGCGTGTAGCGGTGGAGCAGGTCTTGGAGCGCGCCGCCGCGCTTGAACTCACTCTTAATCACGTCCGCCCGCGCCCGCAGCGCGCCGTCGGGAATCTGCACCATGCACTCGTGCGGCGACTTCTCCGAGCCGAGCAGGAAGGGCAGCCCCACCATGCCCTCGAAGCCGGTGACGCCGACCTCGACGTTTGCGCCGTCCGACATCCGCGAGACTAACGAGATCATCGATTTGACGGGGAAATAGACGTACTCGATATGGGCGCCGGTATGGTAGAGGACTTCGCCGCGTGGCATGCTGACGGGCTTCAGGTGCGGGGCGAGGCGGTCGTAATCCTCGCGCGGCAGGGCTGAGAGGATGCGGTTTTCGTTCGGCGGGCGGGGCTGTTCGGAAATCGGAAGTCTCCTTGCGTGGTGGTCGCCTGTGATGAACACAGCAGACGGCAGGAGGAGAAGGCTCCACAGGCTCATCCCGATGTCGAGTGTTGGATTCTAAAAGAACGCGGGTGAATCGTTAGCGCCGAGAATATAACACACCGCGCTTGATGACGATATCAATTCGTCATGGATGCGTATGGTGAGCCATCTATATGATTGCCTTATTTCATCTTTCATCCATCATCCCTGCTTTTCTTCATCCCCGCTGTTGCCTGTGCTATATTCTGCGAACCTCGCGCGCGCCCGTGGCGTAAGACGTTCCCGGAAGCGTGCGCCTCGCGGGCGCGCGACCTTTAAAGCCCTCCCCAATCTTAAAGAGTCACGGAAAGCCAAGCGGTCGATGGAGAAACGGCGAATCCTGATCGTCGATAGCAACGAGGAGCTGCGGACGCTGCTCAGCCGCGTGCTCGGCGAGTTCGGGCACGACGTGGTCGCCACCGGCAACCGCGAGGAGGCGCTCGAACGCGAAGACCTCGAAGACTTCGATCTCGTCATCAGCGACCTCACGGACAACGCCGAGGGCGGCGTCCAGATCATCAGCCAGCTGAAGCGCAAGTCCCTGCTCGTCCCCGTCGTCGTCTCCTCGGACCAGACGCAGCCCGCCGGGGTCATCAAGGCTTTCAAGATGGGCGCGGCCAACTACGTCCGCCGCCCCTACGACCACGACGAGCTGCGCGACATCGTCGAGAAGACGCTCTCCTACAAGCTGCGCTTCGTCGACGACGTGAAGGTCTTGCCCTTCGTCCACGAGAAGATCGAGTTCGAGCTGCCGAGCGATCTCTCGCTGATGAACGGCGTGCTCCACTACCTGCACGAGCGCGTCGTCCAACTGGGGCTCATCAACCCGGATCGCTCCAACGTCTTCATCGCGCTCGACGAGGCTTTCGTCAATGCCGTCAAGCACGGGAACCGCCAGGACCCGCACAAGATCGTCCGCATCACGGCGGACCTCTCGGCGAAGGAGGCGCGCTTCACGGTCGAGGACGAGGGCGCGGGCTTCGACCTCAACCAGATCCCCGACCCGCGCGATCCCGAAAACCTCTTCAAGACTTCCGGCAGGGGCGTGCTGCTCATCTACAACATCATGGACGAGGTCATGTACAATGAGCGCGGCAACAGCGTGACCATGATCAAGCGACCGGAGGCGACGCTCGAAAGCGAGCTGATCGATCGTCTCACCCCCGATGACAACTCCCCCCGACGCAAAGACGACTGAGACCCCGCCGCCGCCCCGCCCCGACGCTCCGTCAGCGCCGCTCTCATCAAGCGACGGACGCGCACCCGCACCCGACACACGCAACCCCGCGCTCGACGCGCGCGAGCCCTCGACGGACGAGGCCGCGCGCGCGCGCGACACCCCCGACGCGCCGTCGCTCGCGCTCGCGTGGCGCTGGTGGCTCGCGCCCGCGCTCGCCGCCTTCGCGCTCGCGCTCCTCTTCGCCGATCCGTTCGCGGGCGACTGGGACGCCGTCGATTACACCGTCCTCGCGCTGCGCGGCGAGCCCTCGACGATGCTCTTCGGGCGCATCCTCTTCATCTTCGCGAACCACCTCGCGTACCGTGTCGCGCACGCCGCGTTCGGGCTGGAGCCCGGCGACGCCTACCTGCTCTTCAAGTACATGGTGGTGTGCGAGACGCCGCTCGTCGTCGTCGCGCTGTGGGCGCTCGCGCGCGATCTCACGCGCGACGCGCGCGCCGCGACCGTCGCCGCCTGGACGCTCGCCGCTTGCCCCTTCTTCATCATCTACGGCGGGCAGGCGATGACGGAGATCCCGTCGCTCTTGCTCGTGTGCTCGGCGCTCGTCGTCCACCTGCGGGGCTTGCGGCGGCGCAGCGTCGCGCTCGTCATCCTCGGCGCGTCGCTCCTGGGCGCGTGCAACAACGTGCGCGAGGTGGCGTCGCTCTACGGCGTGTGGCTCGTCGTCGCGCCGCTCAGCGTGGGGTGGAAGCTCGACCGCCGCGCGCTCTCCGTCACCGCGCTCGCGTGCGTCGCGTTCTTCGCGTGCGCGTTCGCGCCGTTCCTCTTCTTCTACCTCGGCGACGTGGGCGGCTACCGCGCGGGCTGGCACGGCTGGGTCGAGTCGATGCGCTCGGAGGAGGGCGCCCACCCCGTGAGCCTGAGAAACTTCGCGCCGCTCTTCCTCTTCTTCTTCGTCGCCGCGCCGCTCGCGCTTCTCTTGCTGCCCGCCGCCGCGCGCGCGGAGTGGAGAGCGCGCCGATTCTCGCCCCCGCTCGCGCTCGCCTGCGTCGGCGTCTTCGCGAACCTGATGCTCGTCACGCACTACAGCACTGTCATCAACGGTCGCTACCTGCTCACGGGCCTGCCCGGCGTCCTGCCGCTCGCCGCCGACTACCTCGTGCGCCGCGAGACGAAGCGCGTCGGTGATCGGCGTCGCGGCTTCCGCCGCGCGGCTTACGCCTCGGCGATCAGCGCGCTCCTCCTCGGCGCGATCTTCTACGCGGGCTCGCGCGAGACCTTGCGCCACCACGGCATCACGAAGGAGTACGGCGCGCGGCTCGCGCTCTTGCCGGACGACGCGGTCGTCATCGCCGGCGGTCAGACCGTCTCGGTCAGCTACTACCGCGCGCTCGGGGCGGGGCGCTGGGACGTGATCGGCACGGGCGGCGGCTTCCCCGCCGCGCCGCTCTCCGACGTGATCGAAAATTATCTGCGCGCCGGCCGCCGCGTCTTCCTCGACACCGACTCGCGCCTCTGGTTCAACGACCACTGGCGCGGCGCGGAGACGCGCGCCGTCGCCGCGCTCGGCACACGCTTCCGCTTCCGCCGCGTCTCCGGCACCGTCTACGAAATCCGCCCCGCCGCCGACGAGACGGCGCGCGACGAGCCCGACTTCGAGAGGCTGCTGCGCAAACGCCCGCCGCTGCTTCAGAGGATCGGCGACTGGATCAAAGCCCAATGAGCGTTCAGCATTCAGCGATCAGCACTCGGCAGATTAGCCCGGCAGCTTTTTGTTTGGCTGACGGCTGATAGCTGAGTGCCGAATGCCACACATTAAACGTCCGATGACGATGCCTTACGAACTCTTCCTCGCGCTGCGCTACCTGCGCTCGCGCGGCGGCGCGCGGCGCGGCAGCGCGCAGGTGACGGCGCTCGCCGCCGTCCTCGGCATCGCGTGCGGCGTCGCCGCGCTCGTCGTCGCCTCCGCCCTCGCCAACGGCTTCCGCGACGAGATGCGCGACAAAATCCTGCGCGGCACGGCGCACGTCACGGTCGCGCGCGCCGACGCCCGTCCCCTAGAAGACTGGCGCGCGCTCGCCGCGCGTCTGCGCTCGGTCGAAGGCGTGACGGACGCCGCGCCGACTTCCTACGCGGGCGCGCTCGTCGAGGGCTCGGACGCCGCCGTCTACGCGGTGCTGCGCGCCGTCGACGCCTCCTCCGCGCGCTCTCTCGAAGAGGTCCGGCGCACACTCACCGCGGGCGCGGTCGAGAGTCTCTTCGACGACGCGACGCCGGGGCGGGGGGGCTCGGAGGGCGGAGTCAGAAATGATCTTGACGCGGAGATCGATCGCGCGGAGTCGGGCGGCGACGCCCGCGACGCGCGCGGCGACGCACGCGGCGCGGAGGATGAAACGCCCTTGCCGGTCGTCGTCGGCGCGGAACTCGCCGCGCGCTCGGGCTTGCGCGCGGTCGGCGACGAGGGGTGGATCGTCGTCGGCGAGAAGACGGACGAAGCGCCCGGCTTCGCGACGCGGTCGCGCCGAGTTCGCGTCGTCGGGATTTTTCGCTCGGGGCTTTTCGAGTACGAC
Organism: Acidobacteriota bacterium; assembly: GCA_020200235.1. Classification (GTDB taxonomy): domain Bacteria; phylum Acidobacteriota; class Blastocatellia; order Pyrinomonadales; family Pyrinomonadaceae; genus JAIVGV01. The sequence continues at coordinate 4,576 of JAIVJC010000179.1, forward strand.
TCGACGTGGGTCTACCTGCCGCTCGCGGCGGCGGCTGACTTCGCGGGCGCGCCCGCCGACTCCGCGCCCGCCTTGAGCGTCGAGACCGCGGACATCTACCGCACGCCCGAGACGACGGCGCGCGTCCGCCACGCGCTCGGGGCGCAGTTCACGGTCGTCGACTGGCAGGAGGCGAACCGCCCGCTCTTCGCCGCGCTCGCGCTGGAGCGGCGCACGGTCTCGCTCATCATCGCGCTCGTCACGATAGTCGCCGCGCTCAACATCACGACGACGCTCGTGCTCGTCGTCGTCGAACGCCGCGCCGACATCGCCATCCTCGGCGCGATGGGGGCGCGCTCGATGAGCGTGATGTCGGTCTTCGTCATCGAGGGCGCGATCATCGGCGCGGTCGGCGCGGGTCTCGGCGTCGCGCTCGGGCTCGCGGCGTGCTTCCTCGGCGACCGCTACAAGCTCGTGAGCCTGCCCGCGGACGTTTACTCGCTCTCGTCCGTGCCGTTCCACCCGCACGCGGGCGAGACGGCGCTCGCCGCGCTCGCAGCCTTCCTCGTCTGCCTCGTCGCGACGATCTACCCGGCGCGCTCCGCCGCGCGGACGCGACCGGCGGAGGCTCTGCGTTACGAATGAAAGCCTCGGAGTCACGACTCGAAGTCGTCGGCTTGCGGAAGGCTTACGCCGCGCCGGGGGGCGGGCGCGTCGAGGTGTTGCGCGGCGTCTCGTTCGAGGCGCGGGCGGGGGAGTTACTAGCGGTGGTCGGCGCGTCGGGCGCGGGGAAGTCCACGCTGCTGCACCTGTGCGGCGGGCTCGACGCGGCGGACTCCGGCGCGGTGCGCGCGTTCGACTTCGACGTGACGCGCGCTACGGCGTCGGAGTTGACGGCATGGCGCGCACGCGCGGTCGGCTTCATCTTTCAGTTCCACCACCTGCTCCCTGCGCTGACGACCATTGAGAACGTCACGATGCCACTCCTGATCGCGCGGCGCGGTCGAGGCGAAGCCGTGGAAGCTGCCGCGCGCGTGCTCGCGGAGGTCGGGCTTTCAGGGCGCGCGAATCATCTGCCCGGCGAATTGTCGGGCGGTGAACAGCAGCGCGCGGCGATAGCGCGCGCCGTCGTCGCCGACCCTCGGCTCATCCTCGCGGACGAGCCGACCGGCAACCTCGACGCGCGCGCGGGCGACGCGGTCGGCGAACTACTCCAACGAATCGCGCGCTCGCGCGGCGCGTGCGTCCTCGTCGCCACGCACAACGAACGGCTCGCGCGCCTGTGCGGCCGCACGCTCGCGCTCGCCGACGGGCTGCTACGCGGGCGAGACGACGGGGGCGGCCGGGGAGCATAAACGCCTATTGTTCGGGGCGCAAAACCTGCTTTAGTTTTTATCTGAAGGGCTGAAGAAGTGGTGGGGAATCGAACCGACGAATAAAGGTTTTGCAGACCCTTCACGGTAGCTTACACTGAGTGTGATGGAGTGCTATGGGCTTGCAAAATCAACACTTATCTCTCCGACTTGTAACTCCATGACACCCCATGTGAGCAGGTAGTCGCTACATTTTCCGCTACATCGCTTTTTAAATCCAATAGAGGACTCAAAAACGGATCAAGCCGGTGAACAAGCTCGTCTCTTTGCTGGCGGCATTCTTCAGTCTCGTCGGTTGAGCCGTTTGGGCTCTCAGCTGTCTCTTTGAGCTTATCCCCCTTCGTCCTCTTGATCGGCTACTGCCCCTACACGCCCGGACTGTCTACCTCAGGATAGCTCAAGCTCGCCCGTCAGAGTTTGGGCTACGCACAGGAATAGCCGGCGGGCAGCTTTCAGAAATTGAGCTTCAGTGCGAATTGAATCCGTTGGCTGCGACTCTCACGCGGTATGTGCTGGGCGAAAGCAGCGGCACGGCGTAGTTGCCTTCCGCGTCGGTCGTGGCCTTTCGCTCCTCGGCGGTGGCGAGGCTTGTGACGGTCACTTCCGCTCCGACGATGACGGCGCCGTTAGGGTCTCTGACCGTTCCGGCGCGCGCTCAAGCGCGGAATGAAAAATCTCTTTGACCTGTTGCCAGCGTGCGGGCTTCATAAGGACGATGATAAGTCTCGAGCGCGTTTGATGCTCGTCATTCGTAGGCGCTCATCCGCTCACGGCATGAGGTTCATGCGCCGGAGCAAGTCCGCGTAACGCGGGTCCGAGTGCAGGCTCTTGAACATCGGCCCGTAGATAAAGTGGGAGAGGTTCAGCACGTGCTCCTCGCAGGCTTTATTCAGATATTCAAAGGCCCGGTCCTTCTCGCCGAGGCCCGTGTAGATGAGGGCGAAATTAAAGGGCGAGATGTAACGCGCTTGTGCGGCCTTCTGCTGCTCGGCGAGTATCTTGAGCGCCTTATCACGATGCCCGCCCAGGCCATAAGCATAGGCCCGCATCGGGTGTCCCCACCAAGGCACCTGCGACTGGTCGTCCAGCACATCCTTCTCAAACAGCTCGATGGCCTCCTTATACATCCCCTTTGCCAGATAAGCTTCTCGAAGATGTCCGAAGTCGTTCGGAACTTTCTTCAGAATCAGTTCAATCGCTTTGTCATACTCACCCTTGTTAAGATAGACCATGGCCGGAGCGGAAGCGTGCTTTTTGTCGACGTCGAGCTCCTCGGCTCGGCTCGCGTACGCCAGAGCTTCATCCGCTCGCCCGACATCCGTCAGGAATGAGGCGTAGGAGAAGTTGGGGCTGTAAGAGTTCGGCTCAAGCTCCAGGGCGCGTTTGTATTCTTTCTCTGAGCCAGCCCAGTCCCAATTAACTTTCCTGATTGTTGCCAATTCGAGGTGGGCTTCGGTTAAGGCATCGTCCAACTCAACCGCCTTCATCGCCGCCCACTCCATCTTTC
>JAIVJC010000069.1 GCA_020200235.1 Acidobacteriota bacterium
GGGCGTAAGAGCGTCGGTCGAGCGTCGGCACTTTCTGGCGCGTGAGGATGAGGGCGGTCGGCGCGTGTCGCCGGAGGACGGCAGCGCGCCACGCCTCGGCGACCTCCGCCGGGTCTGCGGGGCGGATGACGTGGAGGTGCGGGATGGCGCGCATCATCGCGAGCTGTTCGATGGGCTGGTGCGTGGGTCCGTCCTCGCCCAAGCCCACCGAGTCGTGCGTGAAGACGTAGACGACCTGAATCTCGGAGAGGCAGGCGAGGCGAATGGCGGGCTTCATGTAGTCGGCGAAGCAGAGGAACGTGCCGCCGAAGGGGATGATGCCGCCGTTCAAGCTCATCCCCGTCAGCGCCGCGCCCATCGCGTGCTCGCGGATGCCGAAGTGGACGATGCGACCGTCGTAAGAGTCAGCCTGAAAACTGCCGCCGTCTTTGATGTCCGTGTTGTTCGACGGACCCAGATCGGCGGAGCCGCCGACGAGCGCGGGGATGACGGGCGCGAGCGCGTTGATGCACTCGCCCGACGCGCTGCGCGTCGCCATCGCTTTCGCGCCCTCGAAAGTCGGGAGCCGTGACTCCCACCCTTCCGGCAGCTCGCCCTTCATCAAGGTCTGCCACGCGCGCCCCTCGTCGCCGTGCTCGCGCGCGTAGCGTTCCACCAACTCGTCCCACTCGGTCTCGGCGCGCGCGCCGCGTTCGACCGCCGCGCGGAAGTGCGCGAGCGCGGCGTCGGGGATGAAGAACTCTTTGTCCTCTTCCCACCCGAGCGCGCGCTTGGTCTCTCTGACGGCGTCGGCGCCGGGGGCGTCGGAGTGCGCCTTGCGCGTGCCCTGCGTCGGCATCCCGAAGCCGATGGTCGTCTTGACGGAGATGAGCGACGGTCGGTCAGAAACTTTTTGCGCCTCGCGGATGGCTTGCTCGATTGAGCCGAGATCGTTCCCGTCCTCGACCGTCGAGGTGTGCCAGCCGTAAGACTCGAAGCGCTTCGGCACGTCCTCCGAGAAGGCGAGCTGCGTGAAGCCCTCGATGGTGACGTGGTTATCGTCGTAGAGGTAGATGAGCTTGCCAAGTTTGAGGTGCCCCGCGAGCGAGGCGGCTTCCGAGGCGACGCCCTCCATCAGATCGCCGTCCGAGACGATGGCGTAGATGAAATGATCGACGAGCGGGAGCCCCTCCCGGTTGAACTTCGCCGCGAGGTGCGCCGCGCCCATCGCCATGCCGACGCCGTTGGCGAAGCCCTGACCCAAAGGTCCCGTCGTGATCTCGACGCCGGGCGTTAAAACGTTTTCGGGATGACCCGGCGTCTTCGAGCCGAACTGCCGGAAGTTTTTGATCTCGTCCAGAGGCAGGCCGTAGCCCGTCAGGTGCAGCAGCGAATAGACGAGCATCGAGCCGTGACCGGCGCTCAAAAGAAAGCGGTCGCGGTTCTGCCACTTCGGGTTGCGTGGGTTGTGGCGCAGGAACTTCGTCCACAACACGTAAGCCATCGGCGCGGCTCCGAGCGGCAAGCCCGGATGACCCGACTCCGCCTTCTGGACGGCGTCTAGAGAGAGCGCGCGGATCGTGTTGATGCAAAGCTGATCGAGCTCGGGCGTGACGTTCGTCGAAGTCGGCTGCGTTGACGCGCTCATCTATAGGGTGCTCCTCGTTGATGACTTCCGAAATGCTAGTGCCGCGGATCGAAGACGGACTTGTAAAGCGACTCCTGCCGCGCCAGCGCCTCCCGATAAGTCGCGTGCGCTTCGGCGTCGGGCGTGAAAGTTTCATAGACGGGCGGGGGCGCGTCTGTCAAATTTTTTATCGCGCCTAAATTCTCCAGCGCGAGGAGCACGACGCCGCGGCTCGAAGCCTCGCGTGCGCGCGAGAGGCGGACGGTGCGGCCCGTGGCGTCGGCTATCATTTGCGTCCACGCGCGTGAGTGGCGGAGCGCGCCGCCCGAGGCGTAGAGCTGCGCGCCGGGGGCGTGCGCTTCGAGGTCGGAGGCTATCGCGGCGAAGCGCAGGGCGACCGCTTCGAGCGCGGCGCGGACGATCTCCGCGGGGCGCGTGTGCGTCCGGAGCCCGAAGATCGCGCCGCGCGCGTGCGCGTTCCAGCGTGTGCTGCGCTCGCCCGCCCAGAAGGGGAGGACGGTGAGCCCGTGCGCGCGGGGTTGCATCGCGGCGATCTCGCGCTCGATCTGTTCGCCGTCCCCTGTCAGCGCTAACGTCTCGCGCATCCACTCGTACAAGCCGCCGCCGTCGGAGAGCGCGCCGCCCACGGCGACGCGGCGGCGGTCGAGCCGGTAGCACCACAGGCTCGCGGGCAGATCACCGGGCGGCTCGCCCTCGTAGACGACCCTCATCGCGCCGGAGGTTCCGATCATCAGCGCGATCTCTCGCTTCGTCACGCAGACCGCGCCGACGTTGTTCGCTGGCCCGTCCGCCTCGACCGCGAAGATGGGACGACCGCGGAGCAGCGACCAGCGCGCGCCGTAATCTTCGGAGAGCGCGAACGTCTCCGCGTCGGCGGCGAGTCGCGGCAGATGCCCGGCGGTTATGTTCAGCCCCGCGACGATCTCTTCGTCCCACGCGCAACGCCGAACGTCCAGAAGCCCCGTGCCCGAAGCCATCGAGACGCTCGACGCCGTGTCGCCGCAGAGTTGCGCGAGCAGGTATTCGCCAAACGAGAGCCAGCGCGCGGCGCGCGCGAAGGCGTCGGGCTGCGCGCGTCGCAGCCAGAGCAGCTTCGCCGCCCAGTAGCTCGCGTGGAACGGGCAGCCCGTCCGCGCGTGCGCGGCGCGCTCGTCGAACAGTTCGCTAAGGCGCGGGACTTCGGAAGCCGCGCGCGTGTCAGCCCAGCCGTAGACGGGCGTGACGGCGCGCCCTCCGGCGTCCACGCCGACGAGGCTGTGCATGAAGCAGGAGACGGCGACGGCTTCTATTTGCAGGTGCCCTGCGGCGGCGCGGGCGTGCGCGTCGTCGACGACGCGCAGGACGTCGGCGAGCAAGTCTTCCGGCTCGTCCTCCGCGCCGCCGTCGCGTGTCGCGGTGAACTCTCGTTTGACGTGCGCGTTCGTCGCGGCGATCTCGCGCGCCGCGGCGTCGTAGAGGGCGGCGCGCGCGGAGGACGTGCCGATGTCCACGGCGAGGACGAGCGGGGCGCGCGCCTCGCTCGCGTCGGTCAGGCTGTCGTCTGGGGCGGCGGGGCTCACGGCGGCGGGTCAGCCCTTCTGCGATCTGCTGGCGCGCTCGCGCGCAAGGAAGTGCTCGACGACGAAGAGCGTGTCCTCGCCGAAGTAGTGGTTAACTAGCCGCAGCGCGCGGATCGTCTCGGCGCGCGAGACCTCGTGTGCGATCTCGGTCTCGGCGACGAAGTTGAAGACGCAGTCGCGCAGCAGCTCCAGCTCGCGCAGGAGATCGGGCAGCGAGTACCCTTCGGCCGAGCGCATGTAGCCGTGCTGGCTCGAAGCGCGGATGGTCTGGAAGTCGGGCTCGGCGTCGCGGCTGAGCAGCGCGCAGATCTCTTCGAGCATCTGCGGCACGTGATCGACGATCTGCGCGAGCGTCAGCGTGTCGTCGGACTTCATGTAAGGATCATGCTGGACGCGGCGCACCCATTCGAGCGTCATCGCGTCGATGTTCGCCCGCAGCTCGCGGCAGAGGAGATCGGTGTTTCGGTCTTCGGGCACGTCGCTGTCCTTAAAACTGCTCGGGCGGGGGCGGCGAAAATGTAAATTGAAATCCGTACGCGCATTGTTCCGCGCGCGGCGGAAAACATCAAGCCCCGCGAGACTCACCTGGAGTCTCGCGGGGCTCGTTCGTCCGCGACTTCTAAAATCCTCCGGCTCACCTGGCGCCGACGGCGCGCGCGGCGTTCAGCCGCCCGCCCGACGCGACCCTGCCTTCGAGCGCGGGCAGCCTGTCGACCGACTCGAGCAGGCGCGCGCGTAGTTCTTGAACGGTCATTCCCGGGTTCGCGGCGAGGACGAGGGCGGCGACGCCGGAGACTTCGGGCGTCGCCATCGACGTGCCCGAGTGCTCCTCGTACTCGTTGTTCAGCCACGTGCTCAAGATTTCCGCGCCGGGCGCGGCGATGTGAACGCTCTTGACGCCGAAGTTCGAGAAGCGCGCGAGGCTGTCACGCCGGTCGAGCGCGGCGACCGCGAGCAGGTTCGGCAGATCGTAGTTCGAAGGGTAGTGCGGCAGGCGGTCGTTGTTCGTCGAGTCGTTGCCGGCGGCGGCGACGAAGAGGATGCCCTCCTCGCCCGCGCGGCGGATGGCGTCTCTGAGGGCGCGCGAGCCGAAGTTCGAGCCCCAGCTCGCGCTGATGACGCGGACGTTAACGCCGTCCTTCTTGCGCGCGATCACGTAGTTGATGCACTCGATTGCCGAGCGCAGCGAGCCGCGCCCGCTCGCGCTCAGGAATTTCAGCGGCATGATCTGGACGCGCCAGTTGACGCCAGAGACGCCCTCTTTGTTGTCGCCTTCGGCTCCGACGATCCCGGCGCAGTGCGTGCCGTGCCCGTTGTCGTCCATCGGGTCGCCGTCCATGTCGGCGGCGTCGAAGCCGTGGAGGTCGTCGAACGTGCCGAGCTCCTTGTCGGCGTAGGGCGCGAGACCGGCGGGGCGCGTCCAGATGTTGCCCGCGAGGTCTGTGTGGCGGTAATCGACGCCGGTGTCGATGACGGCGACCACGATCTTGTCGCTGCCCGTCGTCTTCACCCACGCGCGCGTGGCGCAGATGTCCGCGCCCGACTTGCCGTCGCGCTGGCCACTATTTTGCAGAGACCACTGCTCGTTAAAGAGCGGATCGTTCGGCAGCGGGGCTCTGAACTTCACGACAGGCGGATCGTCCTCGCCCGGGCTGTCGTCGGTTCTGTGAAATTCGTCCGCGTCCGCCCGCGAAGAGGGGAGGGCATCCTCCGACGGGTCGAGCGCGATCTCGAAGTTCGGCTCGGCGTAGACGACCTGCGGGAGCGCGCGGTACTGTGCGGCGACCTGCTCCGCGTCCAGATCGTCCTCGTCGGCGATGAGCGCCGCGCCCTCCACGTTCTCGAAGCGGTCTTCGAGCCGGTCGTTGAGGCGGGCGGTGATGCGGTCGATCTCTTCCGCCGTCGTGCCGTCGCGGAAGCGCACGATCACCTCGGAGTCTTCCGCGGTCTCGAAGTCGGTCGCCTCGGCGTCGTGAGAGTCCTGCGGCTCCGGCACGACGGCGCGCGCGCGGGGCGCGTGCGTGTGGTGGGCGCGGCGAATCTGACCGGCGAAGGCGGCGAGGAAGACGAACGCGAGAGCCAGCGTCAGGTGCTTGAAAAAATTCTGGCGGTTCATGGACTCCACCTCAAGACTTCACGTGTAAAACTTTTCGGCGACGCGCGCCGCGCCTCAGACCTGGTGGTTCGCGCCGCGGAAGTTGACGAGCCTCATCCGGTTTCGGTTGGCGCGGTACTCGGCCCGCTCGCCGCACGCGCTGAGGCGTATGCGCCAGCCCGGCGTGATCATCTGCGCGCTCATCTCGCCCGGCGAGCCCGCGCCAAACGACGCATCCGGAAAGTCCGCATCCTCAACCGAATCTTCTTCAATCTCATTTTCGTTGACGCCGAGCCGCGAGGCTAAGTCAGCCCGCGCGCGCCTCACGGCGTCCTCCTTCGTCATAGCCATACGCCCGACGCTCCTCAGATGTTCTTCGACGCGGCACGAAAAGCGGGGAGTTTCGCGCCCGCGCCCGACCCGCTGACCGGACTCGCCCGACCCCGCTCAGGCTTCGGATTCATTCTGCTCCCGCGCGGGTTGTTTCGTCAAAATTCGCGCCCGCCGACCGCTCGACCGTCGCGCGCGCTAAGGACTCAGACGAGATCGCCGCAGAGGTGTTGCAGCAGCGCGGCGACGACGATGCCCGCGGTCTCCGCGCGCATCACGCGCCCGCCGAGCGTGACCACCTCCCACCCCGCCCCGTACGCCTGTTCGACTTCCGTATCTTCCCACCCGCCTTCGGGACCGACCAGCGCGGCGACGCGCTCAGGTCTCCCGACCCACGCGCCCACGGTCTCGATGAGACCGCGCCCGCCGCGCTCCGCGAAGATTAGACGCCGACCGCCCGCGCCGGTTCCGCCCGCGAAATCTGTAGTCAGCAGGTCCGTCAAGCTCGACGGCTCGGCGACCTCCGGCACGCGCGCGCGCCCCGACTGCTTTGCCGCCTCGACCGCGATGCGCCGCCAACGCCCGACGCGCTTGCGCGCCCCGTCGCCCCGCTCGCCGCGCGGAAGTTTCACATCGGCGCGCGCAGTCTCGACCGGCACGACGCGCGCGACGCCCAGCTCCGTCGCCTTCTGCACGACCAGATCGAACTTCTCGCCCTTCAACAGCGCGACGCAGAGCGTCAGCTCCAGCGGCGACTCCGCGCGCAGGGGCTCGACCGCCGCGCGCACCTCGAGCGTCGCGCCGCGCCCCGAGCCGTCCGTGACGACACACAGGAACTCTCTACCCTCGCCGTCGAAGACTCGCACCTCGTCGCCCGCACCGAGTCGCAACACGCCCGTCAGGTGCTGCGCCTCCTCGCGCGAGAGCGAGACGCGCGCGCGGTCGTCGCTGAAAGATTCCGGCGGCGAATAGAAACGGCGGAGGGACATAGACGAAAGTATGAATGCTGAACGATGAACGATGAAGTAAGAATGCGGAGTGATGAGCTGAAATTGTCTTCAGTTCATCGTTCATCGTTCATACTTCATCGTTAGACGATTATCGCGACCCATTCGCCGTCGGCTCGCGTCTCGCAATGCGTGACGCCGAGCGCGGCGAGCGCGGAGCGCACTTCCGCGGCTTGCGAGTCGAGGATGCCGGAGATGACGAGCCGCCCGCGGGTCGCGCCCAAGAGAGCGGGCAGCAGCGGCAGGATCACGTCCGCCGTCAGGTTCGCGCAGACGAAATCGGCTGACGCGGTCATCGCCTCGACTGAGCCGACGCGGAACTTGATGCGGTCGCCCACACCGTTCAGCCGCGCGTTCTCTCTCGCGATCTCGACCGCCCCGGCGTCCGTGTCGCAGGCTTCGACGCGCGCACGGGGGCGAAGTTTCGCGGCGGCGATGGCGAGGATGCCTGTGCCCGTGCCCACGTCGAGGAAACTCGCGCCGTCGAAGTGTCGCTCGACGGCTGCGAGGCACAGCCGCGTCGTCTCGTGCGTGCCCGTGCCGAAAGCCATGCCGGGCTCGATGCGGATGACGATCCGTTTTTCGTCACCGCCGATCTCGCTCCACGGCGGAGCGACGAGGAAGCGATCCCCGACGCGCACGGGCTGCCAGCCCTTCTTCCACTCGCCCAGCCAGTCGCGCGCCGCGACCTCGCGCGTAGTCATCTCGCGCACGGCGGACGAGGGCAAGTCATAAATCCTCAACGCCTCGAAGAGCGCCGCGCGCACGCGCTCGCGTCGGAGCTTCAGCGTTCCTACTTCATCGTTGCTTCTTGATTCCGATCTCGTCCAGCGCGCGCTCGCTGTTGCGCCAGTTCTCCTGGACGCGGACGAAGAGTTCGAGGTAGACGCGGTGCCCGACGAGCCGCTCGATGTCGTGTCGCGCTGACGTGCCGACCTCTTTCAGACGCTCCGCGCCCTTGCCGATGACGATCTTCTTCTGCGAGGCGCGCTCGACGAAGATGGCGCAGTAGATGTGCGCGAAGTCTGCGCGCTCCTGCTCGTACTTCTCGGTGACGACCGCCGTGACGTACGGAATCTCCTCGCCCGTCGTGCGCAGGATTTTCTCGCGCACGATCTCGGCGACCATCGCGCGCACGGACTGATCGGTGAACTCGTCCTCGGCGAACAGGGGCTCGCCTTCGGGCAGGTGCTTGATGATCTCGGCGACGAGCGCCTCGACGTTCTCGCCCCTGCGAGCGGAGAGCGGCACGAAGGCGCGCCAGTCGTACTGCTGCCCGTACCACTCGAGCAGCGGCAGGAGCTGCGACTTGTCCTGCACCTTGTCGGTCTTGTTGAGGACGAGCAGCGCGGGCTTACCCGACTGTTTGACGAGGTCGAGCACGAAGCGGTCGCCGTTGCCGGTCGAGACAGAGGCGTCGCGCATGAGGACGACGAGATCGACGCCGTCGAGCGCGTCGTGGACGGCAGCCATCATGCGGCGGTTGAGGAGGTAGCCGGGCTGGTGGACGCCGGGCGTGTCGACCAGCACGATCTGCCCTTCGGGCTTCGTGATGACGCCCTGAATCTGATGCCTGGTCGTCTGCGGCTTGTTCGAGACCGCCGCGATCTTCTCGCCGACGAGCCGGTTCAGGAGCGTCGATTTGCCCGCGTTCGGTCGCCCGACGAGCGCGACGTAGCCGCTGCGATAACTCCCGTTTTGTTCGTTCTCGTCCAACATAAAACTGCTATTAGCTATTAGCTGTTAGCAAAACAAAAGCCGAGGCGCGTTACTTAAGCTGAAGCGGTTTTCTTCTGACTAAAAGCTAATAGCTAACAGCTAATAGCTAACTCGTGCCGAGCGCGATTATCGCACGGCGCAGGCGCGCGTGACGACGCAGCAGACGCAGGTAGTTCAACTCGTCCCGCCCCGCCTTGGCGCGGACGATCGCCGCCACGGCTCGCTTCTCTTCGACAGTCCAGCGCGCGAGATCGGGAATGAGCGCGAGCGGGAGCGCGAGGTTCGAGAGGGCGCGGCGCTCGTCCTCGTCGAACTTCTCGCGCGTCGCGCCGAGTGCGCGCACGACTTCGGCGACCGACGCGTCGCGAACCTTCCGCGCGTCGCCGCCGAACTCGCGCGCCATGCGACGCTGCACGGCGAGCCCGATGTTGCGCGTGCGAAATCGATCCCACTCGCCCGCCCGCGCGGCGTCCGGCGTCTCGTAGAGGACGTGACCGGCGGCGAGCCGGCGGAGCTTCGGCGGCGAGGTGCGGTAGCCGCGGCGCGAGGCGATTCGTTGCTCCTCCGCTTCGACGAGGCGCGCGACCTCGCGCAGCACGGGGCGGAAGCCGAGCTTGCGGTAGAACCAGAACGCGCCCGACTCGATCCCTTCGTCGTTGCCGGAGCCGCCGAGCTGGTAGGGCTCGACCGAGAAGGTGCGCGTGCCGAGCAGTTGCTTGTAGAGGCGCATCAGCCGCGCGTAAGTCCAAGCCGACTCGCCGTCGCGGAAGGTGTAGAAGAGGTTGACGCCGATCTCCGTGCGCCCGAAGAGCGAGAGACCTTCATGGTAGCCGACCGCGACGCCGTTCTTCACAAACATCCCGCAGTGGTAGGCGAGCAGCGGCAGGCGGCGCGCGGGCAGGGCGCCCCAGACGAAAATCCGTAAGCCCCGCCCCGCGTCGGCGCGAAGCACCGTGCGCGCGTCGCCGTGGGTGAAGCCGTGCAGCTCGCGGAAGCGCACGCACATCGCGTCGCGCCCGAAGGCGAGCACGCGCTCGGCATCGGCGCGCGAAAGTTTCTTGATGGGGAGCGGGGGCGCGTCTAGCTCGCGCGCGAGTTTTACGTCGCGACGTTCGAGCAGCGGCGCGCGGTGGTAGAACGTCGCGCGCGTCGGGAGTCGCGCGTGCGTGCGCGTGGCGCGCGAGTCTTTGAGTTCCCAGCGCACCCAGAGCTTGAGCGGGTCGAAAAGCTCCGCGCGTATCTTCTCCGAAACCGGGAGCGACTCGAAGCGGCGTATGAGCCAATGAAGCTCGCTCTCGCCGCGCGGCGTCGCCGCACTCAGCCACCGGCGGAAGGGCGTGTGCGTGTCGACGTACACCTCTTCCTCGAAGAGCGGCATGAAGTGGGAGAAGACGGAGTGGAGGTGCGCGCGATCGTCCTCGTCGTCCCAGACGAGGCGGACGCGGCGCGGGTGCGCGCGCGCGAGCCAGCGCACGATGTCGTAGCCGAAGATGGCGTCGAATCCCGTGCCCGCTATCCCCGACACTTCCAGCCTCTCGAAGGGGAAAGTGTCCGCGCCGTCCTCGCGCAGGCGCGCGACTCGCCCGGAGAAAGTTTTGAGAAGCTTCTCCGTCTCCCTGAGCAGCGGCGCGCCCTGCGGGTGGGCGCGCATGAAGAGCAGGATTTCGTGGAAGCGTATGAGCGACGCGGCGTCGCGGAAACGCCGCCGCGCCGTCTGACGGAGCGCGTCCCTCAGACGCGCGCGCCCGCCTGCGCCCGCGGGGCGCTTCGACTCGTCGAGTCGGTCGAGCAGTCGTTCGAGAGAGTTTGCGGGCACTTGTGATGTGTGACGTTTCGCGTTCGGCCGAGCGAGAAACTTCTATCCCAAGCCCCAACCCAAGTCAAAGATAAGACTGACGCGCGAAACAAAGACGCGCCGCCGGAAGAGCCTGGCGGCGCGTCTGTCAAAAATCGGAGCGGGGCGGCTCAGGCGTTCGCGCCCTGCTGCTTCTGCGCCAGCTCGCCGTTGAGTTTCAAAATTTCGAGGGTCATCTCGGCGGAGGCGTAGAGGTCTTTCACGTCGAGCCACTCCTTGACGGTGTGGATGGCGCGCATCCCCGTGCCGAAGTTGGCGCACTCGATGCCGCGCTTGTTGAAGATGTTGGCGTCGCAGCCGCCGCCCGACGCGCACGCCTCGACCTTCTGACCCAGGCGCGCCGCCGCCTGATAAACCAACTGCACGACGCGCGACGAGTCGGGCACGTCCATCGCGTAGTACTCGCGCGTGACGTGCGACTCGACGCGCGCCTTCGTCGTTACCCCGGCGACCGTCACCTCGTGCTTCGCCGCGGCGTCTTCGAGGCACTTGATCATGTGCGCGGTCTGCCGTTCGAGCTTGGCGTCGTCGTGCGAGCGCGCCTCGCCGCGGAGCGTGACGAGGTTGGTGATGATGTTGGTCGCCTCGCCGCCGCGGATGACGCCGATGTTGGCGGTCGTCTCCTCGTCGATGCGCCCGAGCTTCATGTTGTGGATCGCCTCGGCCGCGATGCGGATCGCGGAGATGCCCTCTTCGGGCGCGACGCCCGCGTGCGATTCGAGCCCGATGATCTTGAACTCCATGTGGTTCGCCGAAGGCCCCTTGGTGAAGAGGAAGCCCGGATCGTCGGAGTCGAAGACGAGACCGTACTTCGCTTTCAGCTTCGACACGTCGACGTGCTTCGCGCCGAGCAGCCCCACCTCCTCGCAGATCGAGAAGACCGCCTCGATGGGCGCGTAAGGGACGTTCTGCTCCTGGAGGCAGCGGATCGTCTCGATGATGACCGAGCAGCCCGACTTGTCGTCGCCGCCTAAGACGGTCGTGCCGTCGGTGCGGATGATGTCGCCCTCGACGATGGGCTTGACGCCCTCGCCGGGGACGACCGTGTCCATGTGCGCCGACATCATGATCGTCTCGGCGCCGGGGATCGTGCCGGGGAAGCGCGCGATGACGTTGCCGGAGTTGCCGCCGACCTTCTCCCCGGCGGCGTCGATCTCGACCTCCGCGCCCATCTCCTCGCAATACTTCTTGATGCGCTCCGCCACGTTGCGTTCTTTACGCGAGACGGAGTCGATCTGGACGAGTTCGAGCAGAAGATTTTTGATGCGTTCCTGGTTGATCATCGCGCTAGCCTCCGGCAAGTGTCGAGCCGCGATCACGGACGGCGCGGACTGCGCGCTCGTCTGAAGACCTGCGGTGTGAGATATGAATTACGTGGTGCTCATCCTACTACACGCCGCGGCGCGCGCGAAAGGGTCGCCGCGCCCGTGAAGAGCGCGGCGACCCTTGTCCTGCGTCCGTGACGAGTGGCGCTGATCGCTCAGCGCAACGGGTCAGCGGTTGTGGTTGCCGTTAGAGCCGGCGTGGTTGCCGTTGTTCGAGTTGATCGAACGGACGCCCGACGTGTTCTTGTTGCCGTTGTCGTTCGTCACGACGGCGGTCCCCGGCGAGACCGTCCGGCTGTTGGCGTTCTTCGGCAGGTTGGCGTTATCGACCAGCCCGTCGCGCCCCTGCGCGTTGCCGTTGTCGGCGGCCGCGCGGTTGGCGTTGTTCGAGTTGTTCGAGTTGTTGCTGTTCGACCCCGCGTCGCACGCCGTGAGCGTTAACGCGAGCGCGAGGGTCGCCAGGATCGCTGAAGTCCGTCTCATGTTCTGTCTCTCCTTAGCCTGTTACGTTGAGCCGTACTTTAGCGGTAGACGCTCTCGCCGCGGTTCGTGCGGAACTGGTTCTCGAAGTACTCGGCGTCCTCGTCCGAGCGCGCGTTGACGCCCAACACGATGCCGCCGCTGCGCACGCCCTCGTCGTAACGTTTGGCGTGCTCCTCCGGGATGCCGTGCCCGACCAGCGCGCCGATGAGCCCGCCGGTGAGCCCGCCCGCGCCCGCGCCCGCTATCGCCGCGGCGAGCGGACCGGCGATGAGCAGACCGAGTCCGGGCAGCGCGAGCGTCGTGCCGAGCGCCGCGATCGCCGCGATGGTCGCGCCGACGCCGCCGCCGATCGCCGCGCCCTTGCCCGCGTCCTCCCAAGCCTTGTCGCCGAGGTCTGTGTCGCCGTCCCGCTTGGCGTCCTTGAAGTAGGTGTCGCGCGTCTTGTCCGACATCAACAGGTTAACGTCGTCCTTGCTGTAGCCGCGGCTCGTGAGCGAGCCGTAGGCGCTCTCGGCGCTGTCCCTGTCCCTGAAGAGCCCCGTCACCATGCGCGCGCGTCCCGGAGTCGCCCCCGTCGTAGTATCTGCCATTTGTATTCCTCCCTTTCAGTTGTTCGTGTTGGAAAAGGGCGACGCTGGCGACGTTTCATGCCGGCGTCAGCCCGGACGGTGATCGAAACTTTACGCCCGCACGCTCCGGCCCTTGATGAGCCTGTAGACGGCGAGCAGGACGAGCGCGCCGATGACGGCGAGCACGAGCCTCATGAAGAAACCGGGGCGGCTCACGTCGCCCGCGTCGTTGACGCCGCCGTAGCCGAGGAGCGCGCCGCCGAGGAGCCCGCCGATGATCGAGCCGGCGATGCCGATTAGGATCGTGACGAACGCGCCGCCGGGGTCTTTGCCCGGCATGATGGCTTTAGCGATCGCACCCGCGATGAGCCCCAAAATGATCAAAGCAATAAACCCCATCTCTCATTCCTCCTGTGTGATTCGGCGTCGTCCGACGCTCGTGTTGCCCTGCTAGAACCGCCGCCGTGTCCTGTTTTCGTATGCAATCAGGGCGGGCAGGGTGACTATTGCAACCCGCTTGCCACAGCGCAGCCGTGACGTGCTGACGCACGCGCGCGCGTCCTAAAAAAGACAGAAAGGTGATGAATTGATTAACAAGGTGATGAATTGATTAACGGCGGGGCTAACTCGAAACACGCGCGGGGCGCGTGCGTTTGAGGGATTACGGAGTCCGTTCGATCATCAAGTCGTCGGCTCGATCAGTCGGAGAGTGAATCGAGCGCGCGCTGCAGCTCTTCGCGCGCGGCGTCGAGCGCGGCTTCATCGGCGTCGGGCGCGACGTGAATGGGCGGCGCGATCAGTACGCGCACCCTCGTGAAGGGGAGCGGCACTTGCAGGCGATCCCAGCTCGGCGCGGCGTAGTAGCGTGCCGGAGTGAGCGTGAAGGGGAGGATGGGGCAGCCGGTCTTCTTCGCCAGAAGCACCGCGCCCATCTTGGCGACGCGGCGCGGGCCGCGCGGGCCGTCGATGGAGAAGCCGGTCGGGCAGCCCGCGCGCGCGAGGCGGATCATCTCGGCGAGCGCCGAGACCGCGCCGCGCGAGCTCGACCCTCGCGC
>JAIVJC010000133.1 GCA_020200235.1 Acidobacteriota bacterium
GAAGCTCAGCCAGTCGATCCAGACGAAGCCGTTCACGTCGTAGCCGTAGAGCGTGCCGTAGCAGTCCAGGTCGCGCTCCGTGGCGACGAGTTGCGAGGTGTCTTGGACGAAGGTCGGCTCCAGGCAGTCGCTACTCAGGGCGTCCCAGAAGCTGTCGGGGCAGCAGTTCTGGCAGGCGTAGCTGGTGGCGATGCCGCGCGCCGCGTCCACCTGCTCGACTTTGTGTTGATACAAGTTGTTAAACGGCTTGTAGTCCTAGAAATCCACGTACCATTTAGTCTGAGGTAGCTGCGGGTGCGCTTTTTCTTTGAGCTGAATAATAAGATCAAGCTGTGCGTTGCTGTCAGCAACCTCCATTCTTACATCCTTCTCCCCATCAATTTCCCCAAACAATCCTAGTTGATTTAAATTTCTTATGCTGTCTTCATACAAGCTTTTGTTGAACGGCTCACCTTCTTTGATTAACAGGGCGCGTCGTAGCGCTTGAGTTGTTATATGCTTATTACCTTCAAACGCGATCTTACGAATAGTAAAGAGACGACCTTCGTCAACCCTAATGTCGAAATCAACAATGCTGTCACCACCTCCTGAAATAGCAGGATGGAAGTGGGGCTCTATTTCGTAAGAAAATTGTATATACCCTCTGTCGGCGTAAACTCTCTTTACTTTTTGGTCAAGCCACTCAAGGATAACATCACTACTAGCTACGTCACTTGATTTGTGATTAAGCATCTCAATGAATTGTTCAGGCGAAATAAGTTTTGATCCTTCAATTTTTATTTCGCCGAGAAGATAGCGAACCCCTTCATCAACGGGCGCGATTATCCTTTTACCAGCCCCTGATTCTTCTATCTTCGGCTTGCCAATGATGGCGCGCAGGTAGCCATGACTTGTGAGAAATAACTTAACTCTCGATAAACAGTAATCGAGCGCTTCGGGGGTGTGCCGCTGCGGTTGAGGGTACTTAGCCAGACAAACTTCTGCCGTATCGATCAGTTGTTGCCTTGAGAAAGCTTTGTTGCCTTCAAAATCAATAACCAATTCTCGCTGTGGAGGCACTTGCCCGTGCATGGCGCTCGTCACAAGAGCATAGGCAAAGCATAAAACCATAATTCGCATCGCTTACACCTCCGTTGATAGTAACTACGGACACACGAGCTTCAATCGCCCTCTCCCGCTCCACACCCCGGTCAGGTTTTGATACGTGCCGGTGATAGTGAAGCCTACTTCATTGCTGGGCGCTGTGCGGCGATCTCTTAGCAGCCTTATCGACATTTGGGCTCTACCCGTGCCGAATTCAACATTTTGAAACCCGAAAGTAATAGGCTCAAACTGTTGTTGGTTAGAATCAGTTACGAACGTGCGTATGTCGGGATGCTTAATAGCATCCGCCCCCGGCGGCATAAGGAAATCGATGACGACCGTCAAGCCCGTTCCCCGAACAGGTCCCGCACAAGCATCATCACCGCCAATCGCATTGCCGAGGTTCAGAGTGGCAGTAGGAGTGATGTTCGTGTTGAAGGGCGCGCTAATATTAGAGAAGCTAGCTGTTTTGAGGGTAATGTCTTGGTTGAGCACGTTACAGACCGCGTTAGCCAGAGCCTGCTGCGGCGTGTACTTGCACATCCCGTGGACGAAGTCCATCTGCCACGTCGCCGCCTCCCAACTCGCCCGCACCCCGGCCGTCCCCGGCGACTCCCCCTTCGCCACCCCGCCCTCATCAATGCTCGCCACCCCGGCGTCGAAGCTCAGCCAGTCGATCCAGACGAAGCCGTTCACGTCGTAGCCGTAGAGCGTGCCGTAGCAGTCCAGGTCGCGCTCCGTGGCGACGAGTTGCGAGGTGTCTTGGACGAAGGTCGGCTCCAGGAACGGTGTCAACTTGTTCGGCTCGCCCGATGAGGACGAGGTTTTCTGAGCCGCGCATCGACCAGTGCAGTTGCCCGCGTGTGGCGGTGGGCGGGATGGTGTGACCCTGCGCGTCCGGCACTTGATCATCACGCAGGGCGCGCAGGTCGAAGGCGACGGTCTGCCTGGCGGCGAGATACCGCAAGCCCGTCGCATACGTGCCCGCAATCGAGCCGTCCGCGTCCGCATAGTTGAGTTGGAGGAAATACTGCTGCGCCCGGTCGGTCACGTTCTTGATGTAGATGACCGTTGAGGTGTCGTCCTCCGCCTTCCACGGGTAGCCCCCGGTCGCGCTGCGCTGCGCCTCGATGTCCCACAGCGGGACTTGGAAGACGTGGTTCAGACTCTGGCTCACGCTCTGCGCCGCCATCACGACGCTGCCCGCCGCGCCCGTGTGCTCGAACTCAAGTCCCGCGGTCGCAACGCTACGCTCGACGTGGCTACGGCGCGCCAGCGCAGCCGTTAGATCGACAGTATCAGCTTCGCCCGGCGCGAGGCGCAACGCGGGAAGCTCGACGACGCCCGCGCCGCCATCCGCCAGCGTGTAAGGGACGCGCCCGGTGATCGTCGTCGCGTCCGCGCCGACGTTGCGCGCGACGACGACCGGCGTCAGCCGCTCGCCCGCGACGCTGCCGAGGCGCAAGCCCGCGCCCTGATACGTCGTCGCTTTACCCTTCGCCGGATCGGTGAAGCGCGCCCACGAAGAATAACCTTTCTCCGCGTCCTCGACGTAGAGTCGCGCCAGCAGCGCGCCGCCAGCCCCGGAATGCGTCAGCGAGACACCGCCCACGCGCGCCAGCGCCCCGCCGTGCGAGCCTACCAAGTCTGCGAGGAGGTCCAGCACGCGCGTCTCGTGCGGCAGCAGGTTGAGCTGCGCGGGCTCGCGCTGCGGCGGAGCCGTGCCGTCCACGCGCGCGTTCACGCTCAACGCCGCATCCGTCGTGTTCGACACGACGAGGCGCGCGACCGTCTGCGGCGACGGCAGCCACCAGACGCCTTCCAGCTGCGCCGAAGCGAACTGCACCGCGGGCTCTGAGAACTTCTCTTCAAACACCAGACTGTGCGTCGCGTCCGTCAGATAGACCTGCGCCCCCAGCAGCAAGTCCGCCCCGCTATAAGAGACTTGAATGCTGCCCTCGCGGAACGATTCGTCGCCGCCGATCCAGTCGCGCAGATCGATCTCGCGGAACGAGTTGCCCGGCACGGTCACGGTCGGCACGGGCAGGGGCGCCCCGCCCAGGTTGAACAGCGCCGGCCACACGTCGAGCGGCTGAGGTCCCTTGTTGTTGAGCATCAGCGTGGCTCGCAGGTCGCCACGCAGGCTGTAGTATGTCGCCGCCAGCAGGTGCGTTGACGAAGGGTCTGCGGGCGCGGAGCAGGTGGGGCAAGCCAGGTCACCGCCGGAGGCGTGCGCGGCGGATGCTTCAACCCCCGCCCTCACGCCGGCATCAGTAACCCGCACGGCGGTAAGGGGCGCGCCGCCGAATACCAACAGGGCGGCGAGCGCGAGGCAGCCGACGAGAGCCTGTGTCCGGGTGGCGAGAAGGGTGCGGCGGCGCGGCTGAGAACTGTTCTTCATGTGAGGCTCCCCGTGTGAGTAGCTGCCTATTAACAGAAGCGAGGCGTGAGCCGGACGAGCGCATCCTATGCCCCCACACTCTTCCCGTCAATGGGTATGTGAGAACCTGATTAAAGCGCCACGGGAAGCCTGAGCGGGCGGGGCGAGCCCGCCCGGTGTGCTATACTGCCGCGTTAAATCCCCCGGCGATTTTGCACCTTCGTAAAAGTTCGGCGAGAGTTCAGGAGTAAGAAAGAAAAGTGACAAAGGCGATTGAGATCATCCCGCTCGGCGGGATCGGCGAGTTCGGGATGAACTGCATGGCGGTGCGCTACGGCGACGAGATGCTCATCCTCGACGCAGGGATGGGCTTTCCCGCCGAGACCGCTTTCGGCGTGGACGTGTGCGTCCCAGACTTCAGCTTCCTCGACGAATACAAGGACGACATCACGGCCATCGTGCTCACGCACGGTCACGAGGATCACCTCGGCGCGCTGCCCTACGTCCTCAAGCGCTTCAACGTCCCCGTCTACTGCTCACACTTCACCGCGGGCCTGGCGGAGTCGAAACTCCAGGAGCACGAGCTGACCGACAGCGTCCTGGTGCACCGCGTCGAGCCGCGCCAGACGGTCGAGATCGGCGTCTTCTCCGTCGAGTTCATACGCGTCTCCCACTCGCTCGTCGACTGCTTCTCGCTCGCCATCACGACGCCCGCGGGCACGATCATCCACACCGGCGATTATAAAGTTGACGAGACGCCCGTCATCGGCGAGCCCATCGACCTGCGCACCTTCCGCCGCTACGGGCAGGAGGGCGTGCTCGCCCTGCTCTCGGACTCGACGAACGCGACCGTCCCCGGTCGCACTCCCTCGGAGCGCGCCGTCATCCCCGCGTTCCAGGAGATTTTCGCCGAAGCCGAGGGGCGCATCATCGTCGCCGCGTTCGCTTCGTCGATCCACCGCCTTCAGATCGTCTTCGACGTGGCGCAGCAGTACGGGCGCAAGGTCTGCGTGCTCGGTCGCTCGATGCTCAAGAACATCGAGATCGCCGAGCGGCTCGACTACCTGGACGTGCACGAGAACGAGATGGTCTCGCTCAACCAGGCGAAGCAGATGCCCGACCACGAGATCGTCTTCCTCGTCACCGGCTCGCAAGGGGAGCCGCGCGCCGCGCTCGCGCAGATCGCGACGCAGAGCTACAAGGGGCTCACCATCGAGGAGGGCGACACGGTCGTGCTCTCGGCGCGCATCATCCCGGGCAACGAGCGAGCCATCTCGCGCCTCATCGGCGACATCTACAAGCGCGGCGCGACCATCATCGACGAGAAGCGTCGGCTGATCCACGTCAGCGGTCACGCCTCGCAGGAGGACATACGCATCCTCACCGAGGCGGTCAAGCCGCTGTTCGTCGTCCCCATCCACGGCGAGTACCGGATGCTCTACCGCCACAAGGAGTTCTTGAAGAACCACGTCGGCTACGACGACGAGCACATCGTCCTCATCGAGAACGGCGACGTGCTCCAGCTCGAAGGCGAGCGCGCGACCATCGTCGAGAAGCGCGATGTGAAGCGCACCTTCATCGACGACGGCTTCGAGGAGATCGAGCACGAGACCGTGAGAGCGCGCAAGCAGCTCGCCTTCGACGGCGTGATCACGCCTGTGCTGACGATCAACGGGAAGTCGGGCAAGCTCGAATCCACCCCGGAGATCGTGGCGCGCGGCGTGATCGGCGCGGACGGCGCGGACGGCAACGGCTCGGCGTTCATGAAGAAGATGCAGAGCGTCGTCACCGACGCGGTCGAGACGGCGAGCGCGCAGGAGCGCGGCGACACGAGCATGCTCAAGGAGCGCGTGCGTGTCCAGCTCAAGCGCTACGTCCAGAAGGAGACCGGCTCGCGCCCCGTCATCGTCCCCGTCGTCGTCCACGTCTAAGCCCGCCACCCCATGCCCACATCGGAGCAGCAGCCGTCAACGGTCGAGGACTCGCCGCGCCGCGCAGGGGTCGAAGCGCTGCTCAGCCGCGCGCGGGTCGAAGTGCTGCCCGCGACCTTCGTGCTCGTCGGGATGCGCCACGCCGACTGGGCGCGGCTGCTCGAAAACCCGGAGCTGAGCCCGCGCCCCGACGTGCCCTTCATGCTCCTGCGCGACGCGCACGAGGTGACGCTGCTCTGCGAGGAAGAGGACTGGCTCGCGATGCGCCACGCCGCGCGCGACGCCAGAGTCGAGAGGGGCTTCCGCCTCGTCACGCTCGACGTCGAGCTGGCGTGGGACGTCGTCGGCTTCCTCGCGCGCGTCACCGAAATCCTCGCCGCCGCGGGCGTCTCCGTCGGCGCGCTCTCCGCCTTCTCGCGCGATCACCTGCTCATCAAACAGGACGAACTCGCCACAGCCCTGCGTGCGCTTGGCGGGCACGTGGAAGAACTTTGCTAAGACCTCAAACCCGCAACGCAGATGACGGTGCGCTCCGTAGGAGCGGGATGTTTATAGATCACGCGGATCACAAAGCACGCAAGCTCCGTAGGAGCGACATGTCACATGCCGCCCCTGACGGGGCTCCGTTTAAGGTTAAAGCGGCGGGGCTATAAACATCCCGTCCCCACGGGACTCCGAACGCGGCTTCGGACTGATGACTAGTTAATGCCGATTGGCTGATGCTGATTAGCTGATGCTGACTACTCCTAATGCTGATTGCTTCTGATGAAAGTTGATTGGTCAAATAAAGTCGTCCTCATCACCGGCGCGTCGAGCGGCATCGGTCGCGCGCTCGCGGTCGAGCTGGGGAAGCGCGGCGCGTCCACGGGGCTGCTCGCGCGGCGCGCCGACTCTTTGCGCGAGGTCGCGCGCGAGGTCGAGGCGGCGGGCGGCCGCGCGCTCGTGCTGCCCGCGGACGTGAAGGACGCGGCGTCAGTGCGCGCGGCGGCTGACGAGTTGCGTGCGGAGTTCGGCGCGATCGACGTGCTGGTGGCGAACGCCGGCGTGGGCGTGCTGACGGACGATCCGGCGCGGCTCGGCGAGCAGGTGGCGGAGACCATCGAGATCAACCTGATCGGCGCGGCGAACAGCGCGGGCGCGGTGCTGCCCGAGATGATCGCGCGCGGGGAGGGTCAACTGGTCGCGATCTCGAGCCTCGCGAGCTACCGCGGCTTGCCGAAGTCGGGCGCTTACTGCGCGAGCAAGGCGGCGATGAACGCCCTCTTCGAGAGCCTCCGCATCGATCTGAAGGGCACCGGCGTCGCCGTCACGATCATCAAGCCCGGCTTCATCAAGACGCCGCTGACCGCCGGCCGGGAGGCGCAGATGCCCTACCTGCTCGAACTCGACGACGCCACGCGAAAAATCCTGCGCGCCATCGAAGCGCGCCGCACCGCTTACGCCTTCCCCTGGCAGCTCGCCTCCATCGTCCGCCTCGCGCGCTTCTTCCCCGACTCGCTCTACGACCGCATCATCCTGCGCAGACAGTATCGAGAATGACGAGCTGTTAGCTGTTAGCTCTTAGCTTTTAGCCAGAAAATCAAAATCAAATTTGCTAACAGCTAATAGCTTTCAGGTAACAGCTCCAAACCAATGACCATCTTCCAAGCCATCATCATCGGCATCGTGCAGGGGCTGACCGAGTTCATCCCCATCAGCTCGACCGCCCACCTCATCTTCGCGAGCAAGGCTTTAGACCTCTTCGGCGGCGCGGGCGCGCAGCTCCAAGCCGAGCAGACGACCGCGACCATCGCCGTCGTGCAGTTGGGGACGCTCCTCGCCGTGCTGATCTACTTCGCGCCTGACATCCTGACGATCACGGTCGCCTTCGTGCGCGATCACGTCGCGATGCTCTCCGGCGGCGGCACGCGCCCGCGGGAGTCGCGCGGGGCGTCGGGCGCGATAGTCGGTCGCCGCTCGCGCCTCTCTGACGACGCGCGGCTCGGCTGGCTCGTCGTCGTCGGCTCGATCCCCGTCGGCGTCGTCGGTCTTCTCTTCAAGAAACAGATCGAGGGGACGTTCACGAAAAACCTGTGGGTCATCGCCGCGATGATGATCTTCGTCGCGCTGCTGCTCGCCGTCGCTGAGAAGGTCGGGAGTCAGCGGCGCGGGATGTCGGAGTTGGGGCTCAGGGACGCGCTCGCGGTCGGCTGCTCTCAGGTGCTCTCGCTCATCCCGGGCGCGAGTCGCTCGGGCTCGACCATCATGGGCGGGCTCTTCGCGGGCGAGAAGCGCGAGACCGCCGCGCGCTTCTCGTTCCTGCTCTCGATCCCGGCGATCGCCGCCTCAGGCCTGCTGGAACTTAAAGAGGCGATGCACAAACTGCCCGAAGGGAGCGCGCTGCCGCTCGTCGTCGCGACCGTCACTGCCGGCGTCGTCGGCTACGCCTCGATCTGGCTGCTGCTCAAATACCTGCGCACGCACTCGACCGCCGTCTTCATCTTCTACCGGCTCGCGCTCGGCGCGGCGCTGCTCCTCATGCTGTGGCGCGGCGTCCTCAGCCCCGTCTAAAACTCTGTCCGGCCGCGCGGCGTTTCTGGTACATTCTATTTTGGTTGCCCCAACGCCCCCTCCCGACCCGACCTCGCGCCGCGCGTGCGGTTTCGGTTAAACTTTTCGCCGCGCCCCTTCTCATGTTTTATTTCACGGACGAGCAAGGAAGGCTGGCACCCCCCATGGACGAAGAAGTGAAAGAGTCGAACGCGGAGCGTCGGGCGCAGCGCCCGCGCAGCCCGCGCGTCCCCGTCAATTTCGCGGTCGGGCTCGAAGGCTCGACGCGCGAAGGCAAGGCTTACAAAGTTCAGGCGACCGCGGTGCGCGTGAGCCGCGGCGGCGCGACGCTCATCACGGACGCCGGCGCGTCGGTCGGCGACCGGGTTCGGGTCACCCCGCCCTTCGGCAACGCGCTCGACGCGGAGGTCAACGGCGTCTGGTTGGACGCGGAGGACGGCACGCAGCGCGTCGGCGTGAAGCTGCTCGACCCGCACGGCTGGTTCGCCGAATAGAAAGAGCGGTTAGCTATTAGCAGTTAGCTTTTAGCGGTTAGCTGTTTGCTAAAACCTTTTTGTCTGGCTGAGAGCTAACAGCTAACCGCTAAAACCCTCTTTGTTTGGCTGAAAGCTAAGAGCTAATAGCTAACCGCTCACTTCGTCTGGCTGAGAGCTAACAGCTAACCGCTAACCGCTTCTTAACCATGCAGACGCTTGCCCCGAAACAGTGGCGCGTGCGCTCGCACGACAGCGCGCGCGCCGAAAAACTCTCCGCCGCGCTCGGTCTCTCACCCACCGTCGCGGGGCTGCTCGCCGCGCGCGGGATCGTCGATCCGGCGGAAGCCGCGCGCCTGCTCAAACCCTCTTACGATCAGCTGCACGACCCCTCGCTCATGCTCGGCATGACGGACGCGCTCGCGCGCTGCCTGCGCGCCATCGACGCGGGCGAGAAGATTCTCGTCTACGGCGATTACGACGTCGACGGGACGACCGGCACGGTCGTCCTGCGCCGCGTCCTCCAGATACTCGGCGCGAAGACCGCCTTCCACGTCCCGCACCGCTTCACCGAAGGCTACGGCATCCGGCAGGACGTTCTGGAACGCGCGCACGCCGACGGCTTCTCGCTCGTCATCAGCGTCGACTGCGGCATCCGCGCGCACGAGCCTTTGGAGTGGGCAAAGGCTAACGGGCTCGACGTGATCGTGACGGATCATCATTTGCCTGACGCAGACGAGGGCGCGCCGCCCGCCTTCGCCGTCTTGAACGCTAATCAGCGCGGCTGCCAGTACCCGGACAAGAACCTCGCGGGCGTCGGCGTCGCCTTCAAGCTCGCGCACGCGCTCTTGCGGGAGCGCGGCAGGGAAAATCTCGTCAAGGGTTTTTTGAAAGTCGTCGCCATCGGCACGGTCGCGGACGTGGCTCCGCTCGTCGGCGAGAACCGCGCCATCGTCTCCCTCGGCTTAGCCGATCTGCCGAACGCGACCAACCCAGGCTTGCGCGCGCTGATGGAGGTGGCGGGGCTCGACGGCTCGCGCCCGATGTCTGCGAGCGATCTGGGATTCCGCATCGGGCCCCGCATCAACGCGGCGGGTCGGATGGACGCGGCGCGCGCCGTCGTCGAGCTGTTCGAGGCGACCGACGGGGCGGAGGCGCGGCGGCTCGCCGAACACCTCGACGCGCGCAACCGCGAGCGCCAGGTCGTGCAGAAGGAGATCACGGAGCGCGCCATCACGGAGCTTGAGCTGAACGGCGAGTGCGGCGCGGTCGCGGTCGTCGCCGGGCAGGGCTGGCACCGGGGCGTGATCGGGCTCGCCGCGTCGAAGATCGCGGAGCGATTGGGTCGCCCGGCGGTCGTCATCTCGCTCGATGAAGACGGCGTGGGGCACGGCTCGGCGCGCAGCGCGGGCGACTATCATCTGCTCGACGGGCTGACGACGTGCGCCGATCTCTTCGAGAGCTTCGGAGGGCACGCGCAAGCCGCGGGGCTCTCGATCCGCCGGGAGCGCGTCGACGAGCTGCGCCGCCGCCTGAACGAGCACGCGCGCGCGTTCATCCCAGAGGCGGGCTGCGATCCCGTCGTCGAGATCGACGCGGAGATAGCGTCGGGCGCGCTCGACCTCGCGCTCGCCGAGGAGGTCGCGAAGCTCGAACCTTTCGGCGCCGCCTGGCAGTGCCCGGTCTTCGCCACGCGCGACTTCCGGCTCGCGCGCGACCCGCAGGTGCTCAAAGGTCGCCACTTCAAGTTTCACCTCGCGGGCGCGGACGGTCGAGAGTTTGAGGCGCTCTGGTGGGGCGCGGCGGAGAACGAAACGGCAGCAACGCCGCGCGCCGGGCAGGGCATCGAACTCGCGTACACCGTCGAGACCAACACCTGGCGCGGCGCGACCCGCCTGCAACTGATCGTGAAGGACATGAAGAGCCGTGAACAGTGACAAGAAAGTGATGAGTGATGAGTGATGGGTGATGAGTAACAAGCAAAGCACTCATCACTCATCACCCATCACTCATCACTTCTTGCCCGTCACGGGGTTTGTGATGCTGGAAGTCCGAAGAAGAAGAGACGTGGCACTGCTCGGCTTGCGCGCGCGCGCGCCGCACTTCCTGCGCGCGCTCGCCGTCGTGCTCGCCGCGGGCGTCGTCTACTTCATCATCTACTCGTTCACGCACACGCGCCGCGCCAACGAGTTCAAGCTGAGATCGGGCAAGGCGGAGCTGTCGACGAACGTCGTGCGGCGCGTCGAGAACTACGAGCGGAGGGTTGACGAGGGCGGGCGGCTGACGATGCTCGTGCGCGCGGCGGTGGCCACCTCCTTCGACGACGGGCACCACGAGCTGACGCAGGTGCACATCGAGCAGTACCCGAAGGACAGCCAGAACGCGAACCGCATCGACGCGCGCGAGGCGATCTACTTCAACGAGACCGAGCAGATCGCCTTCTCCGGTGCGGTACGGATCGAGACGGCGGATCGGCTCAAGGTCAGCTCGGAGGCTGTCCACTACGACATGAAGAACGAGCGCGGCGAGTCGCAGGTGCCGCTCTCGTTCTCGCGCGACAACGTCGCCGGTCACGCCGACGCCGCCACGGTCGAGGGCAAGCAGAAGCGCGTCGAGCTGCGCGGCAACGTCGAGATCACGGTCAGCCCCGCCGCCGCTGGCGCGAACGGCGCGAGCCCGGCGGGCTTGGCGGGCGTGGGCGTGAAGGGCGGCGATCAGCCCGTGACGATCCGCGCGCCGCGCGGCGACTTCGATCAGGTCAAGATGCAGCTCGCCTTCTCGGGCGGCGCGACCGCCGAGCAGGGGCGCGACGTGATGAACGGCGACACGCTCACCGGCTTCATCAGCGAGCACAAGAAGGTGCAGCGCATCGAGGCGCGCGGCAACTCCTACCTGAGGTCGGGCGCCGAGGGGCACGCGGCGGAAGTCCGCTCCGTCAACATGGACTTCTTCTTCGGCGCGAAGCAGCAGCTCGAGCGCGCCGTCGCCTCCCAGCAGGTGCGCGCGCGCACGCTCGACTCCGAGTCCGAGGCGGCGCTCTCGACCGAGACCGGCGTCGAGGTCTACTTCGGCGAGCAGGGCGACCAGAGCGTGCTCAGAGAGATGCGCGCGGGCGGCCGCCCCGTCGTCACGCTCGCCGCGCCGCGCGCGCAGGCCGGCAACCCGAAGGCGGCGAACAAGCGCTTGACCGCCAACGACGTGAAACTGTTCTGGCGCGCGACGGGGCGCGATCTGGAGAAGGCCGAGGCGGTGGGCGAGGCGGAGCTCGTCGTCGAGCCCGTGCAGCAGACGGCGACCGCCGACCGCAAAGTCCTCGTCGCGCCGCGCTTCGACTGCGACTTCCTCGAGCAGGGCAACCTCGCGAGAGAGTTCCGCGCGACCGGCGGCACGAAGACCACCATCACGCCCGTCGTCCCCGGCGAGAAGCGCGGCGTCCGCACGATCACCGCCGACAACGTGACAGCCTTCTTCACGCGGGAGACGCAGGACGTGGAGCGCGTCGAGGCGAAGGGGCAGACGCTCTTCAACGAGGGCGAGCGCAACGGTCAGTCGGAGAGCGCGACCTACACGACCGCCGACTCGACGGTGCGGCTGCGCGGCGGCGAGCCCGTCGCGTGGGACTCGCACGCGCGCATCAAGGCGACGGAGATCGACACGAACGCGGCGACGAAAATAACTTCCGCGCGCGGTCACGCGCAGACGACCTACTACAGCCAGGAGCAGACCGGCGGCGCGACGCCGTTCTCGAAAGTGAAGAGCCCGGTCTTCGTCACTTCCGACTCGGCGGAGTTCCGGCACGACGAGGGCTTGGGCATCTACACCGGCGACGCGCGCGCGTGGCAGGACGACAGCTTCGTGCGCGCCGACAGGATCACCATCAGGCGCGAGTCGCGGCGGATGGAGGGCGAGGGGCACGTGCAGAGCGCGCTCTACCGCGCGCGGCGCAAGGACGCTTCCGGCAACCCGACGGTCGTCCCAGTCTTCGCCACGTCGAACAGGATGTTCTACTCCGACACGGATCGGCAGCTCCACTACGAGGGCGCGGTCGACATCAAGCAGGGGACGGAGCGCATCAACTCCGAGGCGGCTGACGTTTACCTGCAGAAGGAACAGAGCGAGGTTGATCGCATGGTCGCCGAGCGCTCGGTCGTCGTCACGCAGCCGGGCAAGAAGGGGACGGGCGACCGCGGCGAGTACGCCGCCGCCGACGAGACGATGGTGCTGACCGGCAACCCCGCCCGCGTCGAGGACACGGAGCAGGGCACGACCGAGGGGCGGCGCATGACCGTCTACCTGCGCGAGAACCGCGTCGTCTCCGACTCCGCCGCCGAAGGCGCGCGCCCCGCCGGCCGCATCCACACGGTCCACAAGATCAAGAAACCGTGACAAGTGACGAGTGACAAGCGACAAGCAAAACGAGTGACGGGTGACAAGAGAGAGAGTAAGGCTTAATCTTCTTACTCGTCACTCGTCACTTGTCACTTGTCACTCGTCACGGCTCTTATGAGTGTGAAGACCGAAGAGATCGTCGGAGCCGCCGAGCGCGAGGCGCGCGGCGATCACGTCGCGCGCGCGCCGCTGCTCGCGCCGACGGACGCCGCGCTGGCGGCGAGCGGGCTGGTGAAGTCGTACCGGAAGCGGCGCGTGGTGGACGGCGTGAGCCTGCACGTCGAGCCGGGCGAGGTCGTCGGACTCCTCGGCGCGAACGGGGCGGGCAAGACCACCACCTTCTACATGATCATGGGGCTCGAACGCCCCGACGCCGGGCGCATCCGCCTCGGCGGGCGCGACATCACGAAGCTGCCGATGTACCTGCGCGCGCGGCTCGGCATCGGCTACCTCCCGCAGGAGCCTTCGATCTTCCGCAAGATGACGGTCGAGGAGAACATCCTCGCCATCCTCGAAACCCTCCGCTTGCGCCGCGGCGAGCGCTACAAGCGGCTCGAAGAGCTGCTCGTCGAGTTTGGCATCCAGCACGTGCGCCGCACGCGCGGCGACGCGCTCTCGGGCGGAGAGCGGCGGCGCACGGAGATCGCGCGCGCCCTCGTCACCGAGCCGCAGTTCATCCTCCTCGACGAGCCCTTCGCGGGCATCGACCCGAAGGCGATCGACGAGTTGCAGAAAATGATCCTCTACCTGCGCGACCGCGGCATCGGCATCCTCATCACCGATCACAACGTCCGCGAGACCCTGGGCGTCACCGACCGCGCCTACATCATGGCGGACGGGCGCGTCTTCCGCTCCGGCGCGCCGCTCGAGCTCACCGAAGACGCCGAAGTCCGTCGCCTCTACCTCGGCGAAAAATTCAGACTGTGATCCGCTGCGCGGGGGCGCGGGTTGGGGTATAATCGACGCCGAGCGCGCGCCCGTTCGCGGCGACATAACTATTACAAAATGTTTTCGGCGCGGCCCGTAATTTTACAGCCAGAGTATGTCCGTTAAGCTCACGACCAGTCTCTCGCAACGCCTCGTGCTGACGCCCCAACTGCGCCAGCGCATCGAGATGTTGCAGATGACCACCATCGAGCTGAGCGAGCTGATCCAGCAGCAGCTGCTGGAAAACCCCGTGCTCGAAGAGGTCGCCTCCAACGAGGAGAAGCAGGAGATCGAGGAGGGCATCCTCGACCAGCTCGCCTCCGGCGACAACGCCTTCGACGCCGCCGCGCTCGAAGCGACCGCCGCCGCCGAGCTGAACGGCTCGAACGGCGCGGGCGACGCCGCGCAGGCGCTCGAAAGCCTCTCGACCGGCGACGCCGCCGCGGCGGCGGAGGGCGCGCCCGCGGGCGAGGACGAGGGCGAGGGGGCGGAGCGCGAGCGCGACGCCTTCGAGGAGGTGGATTTCGGTCGCGAGTTCCAGGAGTACCTCGATCCCGGCTACAAGACGCAGGAGTTCGAGTACAGGGAGGACGCGCCGACCTTCGAGCAGTTCCTGACGCGGCCCGAATCGCTCTCCGAGCACCTCGGCTGGCAGATGCAGATGAGCCACCTGGAGGGCGTGCAGCTCGACGTCGCCGAGACGGTCATCGGCAACCTCGACGAGGACGGCCGCCTCACGACGACGAACGAGGAGATCGCGCAGTTCGGCGAGTGGACGGAAGAGGAAGTGGAGCGCGTGCGGCAGATCGTCATGCGGCTCGACCCCGTCGGCTGCGGCGCGCGCGACGTGAGGGAGTGCCTGCTCGTGCAGCTCGAGGCGCGCGACGAGTCGGACACGCTCGCGGCGAGGCTCATCAGCGAGCACCCGCTCTCCGACTTGCAGTCGCACAAGCTGCACAACCTCGCGAAGCAGCGCGGCGAGTCGGTCGAGACGCTGCTCGCCGAGCTCGAACGCATCCGCACGCTCGACCCTTATCCGGGGCGCCGCTACTCCTCGGAAGAGCCGATCCTGATCGTCCCCGAAATCTTCATCGAGAAGATCGACGACGACTACGTCATCTACTTCGCCGACGACGGCAGCCCGCGCCTGCGACTGTCGCAGAGCTACCAGAAGATTCTGGGCCAGCCCGACGCTTCGAAGGAGACGCGCGACTTCATCAAGGAGAAGATGCGCTCGGCGGTCGATCTCCTGCGCAACATCGAGCACCGGCGGCAGACCATCTACCGCGTCGTCGACTGCATCGTCAGCCGCCAGCGGGAGTTCCTCGACAAGGGCGTGCAGTTCATCAAGCCGATGATGCTCAAGGACGTGGCGGAGGAGACGGGCATGCACCTCTCGACCATCTCGCGCGTCGTCAACCGCAAGTACGCGCACACGCCGCAGGGCGTCATCGAGCTGCGCCGCTTCTTCACCGAGGGCATGACGAACGAGGACGGCGAAGAGGTCTCGACGCGCATCATCAAGCTCCAGATCAAGAAGCTCATCGAGGACGAAGACCCGCACAACCCGATCACGGACGATCAGGTCGTCAAGATTCTCTTGAAGGACGGGATGAAGCTGTCGCGCCGCACGGTGGCGAAGTACCGCGACCAGATGAACATCCCCGGCTCGCGCGAGCGCAAGGCCCCCGTTTAGTATCAAGGCTGTCAGTTGTCCGTGGTCAATTGTCAGTTGTTCGATCTGCTGTGCAAGACGAGGCGTCCGAGCTGCGAACGACTGACGACTGACAACTGACCACGGACGGCTTTTTTATTCATCACTCCCCGGAGGGCACGAATGGAATTCGAGTACACGGGCCGGCACGTCGACGTGACGCCGACCCTGCGCCGCCACGTCGAGGAGCACTTCAGCAAGCTCGACCACATCTTCGACGACGCGACGGCGCGCGCGCACATCATCATCGAGGTCGAGAAGAACCGCCACATGGGCGAAGTCCTCCTCCACTGGCGCGGCGAGACCATGACGGCGCGCGACGTGAACGCCGACATGTACCAGGCGCTGACGCGCGCCATCGCCAAGATCGAGAAGCAGGCGGTCAAGCTCAAGCGGAAGCTGATCGACCGCCGGCAGGGCGCGCGCCCGCTCTCGTCGCTCGCGCCGGACACGGGCGCGGTCGAGCCCGCGGCGAAGCCGGACGGGCGCATCATCAACGCGCGCCGCTACTCGATCAAGCCGATGACCGCCGAGGAGGCGGCGATGCGACTCTCCGAGGACGACAACCAGTTCCTCGTCTTCCGCGACTCGGAGAACGAGCGCATCGGCGTCATCTACAAGCGCAAGGACGGCAACTACGGTCTCATCGTGCCGTAGGCGGCGCGGGCGCGTCGTGCCCGTCACGGGTGAGACACTTTCGGGGCGCGGCGGGTGTCCGGGGCACCCAGCCGCGCCTCTCTCTGCCGCCGCGAAGTGAAATGGGCGACGACGAACAGACGGGTCAGCCGACCGTGAGCGTGGGCGAGTTCGTCCGCGCCGCGCCGGCGCGCCTGGGTCTGAGCGTGCTCGCGGGCGGGGGCGGCTTGTCTGTGCGCCGCATCAACTCCTCCCGCATCCAGAAGCTCGGTCTCGCGCTCGCCGGCTTCACGCACTACATCCACGAGGGTCGGGTGCAGATCGTCGGGCAGAGCGAGGTCTGGTTTCTGGGGCAGCTCCCGGAGGGGCGCCGGCGCGAGGCGATCAGCAACCTCGCGCTCGGGCGGATCAGTTGCGTGCTCGTGACGAAAGACCTCGTGCCGCCCGCGGAACTGGTCGAGGCGGCTGAGGCGGAAGGGCTGCCGCTCCTGCGGACGCCGCTCGTCAGCTCCGCGGCGATCTCGGTCGTCTCGGAACATTTGCAGCAGGCGCTCGCGCCGCGCGAGCTGCGCCACGGCGTGCTGCTCGACGCCTACGGGCTCGGAGTCCTGATCGAGGGCGAGTCGGGGATCGGCAAGTCAGAGTGCGCGCTCGACCTGATCGTGCGCGGTCACCGCCTCGTCGCCGACGACACGGTCGAGGTGCGCCGCGTCGGGGCGGAGCGGCTGACGGGCTGCGCGCCCGAGCTGTTGCGCGAGCACATGGAGATACGCGGCTTAGGCATCATCAACATCCGCGAGCTCTTCGGCGTCTCGTCGATCTGGGCGGGCGCGAAACAGATCGGCCTCTCGATCCGTTTAGAACGCTGGGGCGAGATGAAGGAGGTGGACCGCCTCGGCGTCGACGTCAGCGAGGTCGAAATCCTCGGCGTCCGAATCCCGCAGGTGCTGCTGCCGGTGAGCCCCGGCAGGAACCTCTCGACGCTCGTCGAGACCGCGCTGCGCGTCCACCTGCTGCGCGCGCGCGGGCGGAACGCCGCGCTCGACTTCGTCGCGCGCCACGCCGCGCTGCTCGCGCACGAAGCCGGCGGGGCGGGTGGCGGCGGCGAGAGTGGTGAGCCGGGCGAGAACGTGAGCGCGGCGGCGCGGAGTGACTTCAGCGATGAGCCGGAAGAAGCGTGAGGCGAAGGGCACTGACGCGGTCGGGGCGCGCGGAGGGCGCGCGCCCGACGTGGTCGTCATCACGGGCTTGAGCGGCTCGGGGATGTCTTCGGCGACCGACGCCTTCGAAGACCTCGGCTACTTCTGCGTCGACAACCTGCCGCTCACTTTGCTGCCGACCTTCGCGCGCCTCGTCAAGCCGGAGGACGACGAGGACGAGGGCGAGGGCAGCGAGAAGCCGCACATCAAGCGCGCCGCGCTCGTCATCAACATCCGCGAGGGTCGTTTCCTCAGCGAGTTCGAGCGGCAGATCGAGCGCCTGCGCCGCGAGACCGGCTTGGACGTCGCCGTCATCTTCTTCGAGGCGTCCGACGAAGTTTTGCAGCGCCGGTTCAGCGAGACGCGCCGCCCGCACCCGCACGACCGCGGCGACGGCCTGCCCGCCTCCATCGCCGCCGAGCGCGAGGCGATGGCTCAGATACGCGCCCACGCCGACCTGATCATCGACACCACGGAGCACACCGTCCACACGCTGCGCCGATACCTCGTCGAGCGCTTCAGCCCAACTTCCGCGGGCACGACGATGCGCGTGCAAATCCTGAGCTTCGGGCACAAGTACGGCAGCCCGCGCGACGTCGATCTGATGTTCGACGTGCGTCACCTGCCGAACCCGCACTTCGTCCCCGAGCTGCGCTCCTTTTCGGGCTCGGACGCGCGCGTGGCGCGCTACATCAAGTCGAAGCCGGAGACGGGCGAGACGCTCCGGCGCTTCGGCGATCTGATCGATTATTTGCTCCCGCTCTACAAGCGCGAGGGGAAGTCCTACGTCACCATCGGGGTCGGCTGCACGGGCGGGCGTCACCGCTCGGTGATGACGGCGAACGAGCTGGCGCGGCACCTGCGCCGGGGCGGCTACGAGGTGACGGTCGTCCACCGCGACCTGCGCAAGACGAAGCAGGCGCCCCGCGGCGCGTGACAGAACAGCCGTGCCGAAGGATCAGAAACATACTTCTCCGTAGCGCATCGACGTGAGAAATAATTTCACGCCGATGCGCTACGGACGACGGTCGTGAGTGAAGTCGGGAGTGTTTGGAGGTGAGATGGAGAACGGTCGGAAGACGGAAGGGCAGTTGCGGCGCGTGGCGGGCGTGATCGTCACGCACGGGCAGTTGGCGACGGAGCTGCTCGCCGCCGCCGAGATGATCATCGGGCACGTGGCGCACATCGCCGCGATCTCCATCGGCTGGCAGGACGACGTGGAGACCGCGCGCGACGAGGTGGAGCGCGCCGTCTCGCGCGTCTCGCAGGGGCGCGGCGTGCTGCTCCTGACCGACATGTTCGGCGGCACGCCCACGAACATCGCGGCGATGTTCATCGCCGACGAGGT
This sequence comes from Acidobacteriota bacterium, assembly GCA_020200235.1. Lineage (GTDB taxonomy): Bacteria > Acidobacteriota > Blastocatellia > Pyrinomonadales > Pyrinomonadaceae > JAIVGV01. Next base: position 18,631 of record JAIVJC010000133.1, read on the forward strand.
CGAGGTGGTGACGGGCGTCAACCTCCCGATGGTGATCAAGCTCGCGACGCAGACGAGCGAGGAGCCGCTGCACGACGTCGCGCGCCGCGTCCGAGATCAGGGACGCGAGGCAATCTACCTGGCGGGCGAGCTGCTCGCCGCCCCGAAGAAGGGTTAACTGCTGTCCGTAGTCAGTGGCCAGTTGTCCGTCGCCTGTGGATCGTAGCTTGAAACAGTAGATGAACCGATCACCCTCAGGCACGGGCAAAGCAACTGACGACGGACAACTGACGACGGACGTTTTTTCATGCAAGAGCGCAGGGTGGTCATCGTCAACCGTCTGGGGCTGCACGCGCGCGCGGCGGCGAAGCTGGTGCGCGCGGCCGGCGAGTTCGCGAGCGTCGTGCGGCTCGAGCGCGCGGACGGCGGCGCGTCCGCCGACGCCAAGTCGATCCTGAGCGTGCTGATGCTCGCCGCCGCGCGCGGGACGGAGTTGAAAGTCACGGCTGAGGGCGCGGACGAGGCGCAGGCTGTCGAAGCGGTGTGCCGCCTGATCGAAGGCGGGTTCGGGGAAGAGTCGTGAGCGGCGGCAGGAAGAACGGCAGGCGGGAAAAATTCTGGCGCGGCGTCGGCGTCTCGGACGGCGCGGCGGTGGGCCGCGTCCTGAGAGTCGGCGGCGCGGAGCGGCAGAACGTCTACCGCGCCACGCTCGAAGCCGCGGACGTGAAGCGCGAGATCCGGCGCTTCCACGCCGCCGTGCGACTCTCGCGCCGCCAGCTCGTCGCCGTCAGGCGGCGCGCCGAACAGCTCCTCGGCGCGGAGCACGCCTACATCTTCGACGCGCACCTCCTGATGCTCGAAGATCGCAAGCTCATCGACGAGGTGGAAGACTACGTCCGCTCCGAGCGCGCCAACGCGGAGTGGGCGGTGAAGGTCGTCGGCGACAGGCTGCTCTCCGTCTACGCGGAGATCAACGACGATTACCTGCGCGAGCGCGGCTCCGACGTGGAAGACGTGCTGCGCCGCCTGCTCGTCGCGCTCGGCGGCGAGCACGCGCCGCGCGGTCTGACCGAAGACGCCGTGCTCGTCGCCGAAGAGCTGCTGCCCTCGGCGGTCGCCGATCTCGACTTCGCGCACGTCCGCGCCGTCGTCTCCGACGCTGGCGGCTGGACCTCGCACACCGCGATCATCGCGCGCGGGCTTGGCATCCCCGCGGTCGTCGGCTTACGAGATTTTTATCGCCACGCGCGGACGGGCGACGAGATTGCCGTCGACGCCACGCGCGGCGAAGTCGTCCTCAGACCCTCGAAGGAGACCGCCGCGAAGTTTCGCGAGGCGTCGTCGCGCGCGCGAAGCACCGTCGCCGCGCCCGCCGCCCCGGCGGGCGCGGCGCACGCGCCCACGCACACGCGCGACGGCGTCGAGATCGTTTTGCGCGCCAACGTCGAGTTGCCCGCGGAGTACGAAGGCGTGCGGCGATACGGGGCGCGCGGCGTCGGGCTCTACCGGACGGAGTTCCTGTTCGCGCAGGGCGGGGGGGCGCCGACCGAGGACGAGCAGTTCGCCGCATACGCTGAGCTGGCGCGGCTGTGCGGGGCGGACGGCGCGCGCGTGCGCCTCTTCGATCTCGGCGGCGACAAGCTCCTCGGCGGCGGGGAGACCGCGGAGCGCAACCCCGCGCTCGGCTTGCGCGCGATCCGCCTCTGCCTGCGGCGCGAGGACGTGATGCGCGCGCAGGCTCGCGCCGTGCTGCGCGCCGCCGCGTGCGGCAGGCTCGATCTCGTCCTCCCGATGATCTCCGACGTCTCCGAAGTCAGGCGCGCGCGCCGCATCGTCGACGAAGAGAGGGAGCGTCTGACAGGGGAGGGGATCGAGGCGGGCGCCGTGCGAGTCGGCGCGATGATCGAAGTGCCCTCGGCGGTCTTCGTCGCCGACGCGCTCGCTCGCGAAGTGGACTTCTTCAGCCTCGGCACGAACGACCTCGTGCAGTACACGCTCGCCGTCGACCGCGGCAACGATGAGGTCGCCGACTGGTTCCGCTCGCTCCACCCGGCGGTGCTCCAATCGATCAGCCGCGTGCTGGGCGCGGCGGGCGGCGCGGGCATCCCGTGCGTCGTCTGCGGCGAGATGGCGGGCACGCCCGCCTACGCCGCCGTGCTCGTCGGCCTCGGCGCGCGCGAACTCTCGATGACGGCGACGGCGATCCCGCGCGTGCGGCACGCCCTGTCCGGCATCGACGCGGCGGGCGCGTCGGAAATCGCCCGCGAGTGCATGGCGTGCGCCGGGGCTGACGAGTCGGAAGAGGTGGTGCGTGCGCGGCTCGGCGAGCGCTGGGGCGACATTTTCCCGCCGAAGTCCTTGCCACCGCCGAAAGGCGAGGGTTACAATTTCGGTCAGGTCGGACACACAGCCACGACCAAGCCCTGAGAGACGCCGCCCGATGCCCCGCCCCGCCCGCGCGAGGGAATTTTCCGAAACAACTTTTGCGAAGTAGGGCGCGTTCGTCGTTTAATCCAGTAGAGCGAGGGTGGGTGGGGAGACGCCAGCGCCGCCGGTTCAGCAGTTCCGCCGCACCTTCGACGGCGACGACACGAGACGCCTTTGCCCGGCGTCCGCGTCGCGCCCAAGCGGCGACAGGGAAGTTGAGTGCATGATGAGTAGAGTTATACGCCGGTCTGCTTTCGCGCTCGCGTTCGTCTGTGCGGCGGGCGTCGCCGAGGCGAGGGCGCAGCGGGTCGGTCCCACCGAGGACGACCGGGCGGCGACCGACGGCGCGAAGACCGCGGCCGAGCGAAAAGACGCGAAGACAGGCGCGAAGAGCGCGACCAAGGTTGAACCGAAGGTCGAGCCGAAGCGCGACGCGGCTGAAGCGAAGCGCGATCAAGCGCACGCGCCCGCGAGCACCGCGTCGGTCGCGCCCACGCCGCTCGGCGAGAGGACAGCCGCGAGCGCGGCTGTCGCAGCGACCCCCGATCCGACCCAGACGCAGGCGCCCGTCCCCGTCAGCCCTTCCATCGGCGCGCTGCCCGCCCCGTTAAAGTACGAGCCGCCTCCCCCGATCAAAGCCGAAGTCCCCGCGTCGCCGCCGTCCGCGAGCGGCGCGGTGAACAACTCGACGGCGGCCGCGACGCCCGCGCCTCCGTCGTCGATCTACCGCCCCGGCGTCGGCGACATCCTCGACATCCGACTCGTCAACGGGATGTCGAAAGACTTCACGCTCTACACGGTGCTGAGCAACGGCACCGTCGACTACCCGCTCGCGGGCGAGCCCGTCGTCGTGGCGGGTCTCACGACCGACGAGATCGGGGCGCGCCTCTCCGCCGCGCTCAAGCGGCGCGGCATCTTCGAGCGCGCGCAGTTTCAGATCAGCGTGCGCGACTACGTGAGCCACACCGTCATGGTGAGCGGTCTCGTCGAGCAGCCCGGGCAGAAGGTCTTGCGACGCGAAGCCGTGCCGCTCTACGTCGTGCTCGCCGAAGCCTTCCCGCGCGCCGACGCCGGCCGCGCCGTCGTCATCTCGCGCGCGACGGGGCGGACGAGGACTTTCGACCTCGCCGACTCGAACGCGTTGAACGAGCTAGTCCTGCCGGGCGACGTGATCAACCTGCAGCCGCGCCCGCAGGAGTTCTACTACGTCGGCGGGCAGGTCGGGTCTCCCGGCCAGCGCGACTTCCACGCCGGGATCACGCTCACGCAGGCGATCCTCGCCGCGGGCGGCGTCTCGCGCGCCGGCAAGCGCACCGTCGTCACCGTCTCGCGGCAGGGCGCGGACGGCCGGCTGACGGCGACCGACTACGTGTTGCAGGAGATCGAGGAGGGGCGCGCGCCCGATCCGCGCGTCCAGCCCGGCGACCGCATCGAGATTGGTCGCAAGCGTTGACGCCTCTCCTCACGCAAGAACCGCGTCTTCTTGTTCGCCGCCCGCCGAGGTTGTATATTGGCGCGCGCCGGAATAGAATCCACGTTTGCCACACATCCCGGCCGTTCCAGTTTTGCCGACCGGCAGCCAAAACAAATCTTTGTGCGGACGCCAGGAACTCGCTCGCACTTCCTGTCGGAGGTTTTTTATCTCGATGATCCCTCATAAGCCCAGCGCCCTTTTTCTGTGCGCGCTCCTCCTGCTCGCACCGCTCTCGCCCGCGCTCGCCGCCGCCGGGCTCGCCCCGCGAGCCGTCGCACAGGACGACACGCCCTCGGACGCCGAGCAGGCGATGTTCACGCGCGGGCAGAAGCTCTACAACGACGCCCGCTTCGAGCAGGCTGCGACCGTCTTCAAAGACTTCATGAAGACGTACCCGAACAGCATCATCTCCGACCTGACGCTGCTCTGGCTCGGACGCTCTTACATCGCGCTGAACCGGCTGCCCGAAGCCGAGCAGGTCGCGCAGCAGTTGCGCGGCATCCGCGACACGCCCTTCGTCGAGATTTACGAGGGCGAGCTACAGGCGGCGCGCAAGGAGAGCGCGCGCCGCGGGGGCGAGGGTACTCGCCCCGCGCCGCAGCAGTCCGCCGCCGCGACTCCTTCCCCCTCGCCCGTGGCGCGCCTGATCGGCAGGGGCACTCGCGAGCCGCGGGCGCAGTCGCGCCCGAACGTGCCCGCGCCCTCTCCCACTCCGTCGCGCCAGCCGACGCTCGTCGCGGAGGCTCGCCAGCCGGCGGCATCAGGCGACGCGGCGTCGAATGTGGTGCCGACCCCGACGCCGAGCCGTCGGGCGGGCAGCCGTAACCCGCGCGGGACGCGTGGCGCGCAGCAGAGCGCCGCGGCTAACACACTGCCGCAGACGGCGACGAACCGCCCCGTCTCGAGCCCGACGCCGCTTCCGCGCGTGACGCCGACGCCGCGCCGCACGGAGGTCGCGCGCGTCAACCCGACGCCCGCGCCGCCGCTCGGCCGCGCGGAGCCTTCCGAGTCCGTGAGCACGACGCCGCCCGTCACGAGCAGCGCGTCGGGCGATCAGGGCGGAGCGGCTTTCACGGTCAAGCAGGTCCCGAACCTCGCGCTCGCGCTGCGCCGCACCAGCCTCGCCGCCTCGCCGGGTCAGAGCGTGCAGCTCCCGCTCTCCGTCACGAACGCGGGCAACAAGGAGGATCAGTTCCGACTGGAAACCGATCTGCCCGCCGAGTTCCAACCCACGTTCAGCCTCGCCTCCGGCGGGCAGGACACGGGACTCCCCATCCTCGTCACGCCGCAGCTCGCGCGCGGTCAGACGCTCGACGTGCTGCTGAACATCCGCGTGCCGGAGACGGCGAGCGACGGGATGCAGCGTCGCTTCATCATCCGCGCCGCCTCGCAGGCGAACTTCCAGATCAGCCGCGTCTCCGACGCCTCGATGTCGGTCGTCGCCGCCGCCCTCGCCGGGGCGTCGGCGGTCGCCCGCGAATCCGTGCAGCCGGGCGAGACCTTCACGCAGACGATCTCGGTTCGCAACCGCGGGAGCGCGCCAGCGCGCAGCGCGCGCGCCGACTTCGTCTTCAGCCCCGACTTCGAGCTGGTCAACGCCGACCCGCTGCCCATCGCCTACGACCGCGACTCGCGCACGGCGGTCTGGAGCCTCGGCGATCTCGAATCGAGCGCGGGGCGCGAGATCAAACTGACGATGAGAGCCGTCCCCGACGCGCTCGCCGCCAACCGCTCCGTCGGTCGCGGCATCATGCGCACGCAGAGCCTACCCGTGCCGTCGAACTTCGACGGGCCGACGATCAACGTCGGTCGCGTCCCGCGCGCGCGCATCGAGGCTGTCTCCGCCGGTCTGACGGCGACGCCGGGCGACATCATCTTCATGCCCTTCAACGTCCGCAACCCCGGCAACTACCCGGAGAGCTACGCCCTCCAGATCACCGCGCCGGGGGCGCCGACCGCGCTCGTCTTCGCCGACTCGAACGGCGACGGTCAGCACCAGGAGGGCGAGCCCTCCGTGACGCAGACCGCGGCGCTCGAGCCGCGCGGCGGGCAGTTCCCGCTGCTGCTGCGCGTC
>JAIVJC010000180.1 GCA_020200235.1 Acidobacteriota bacterium
GACGCGTGATCTCCCGCGCGCGCCCGGTCTCCTCGTCCACGTCGACGAGCGCGGCGCGGATGTATACGTCGCCGTCGGAGTGCCCGGCGCGGCGCATCGTGACCGACGTGAAGCGCGCGATCACGTCCCGCGCGTCCATGCCGATGACGCCCGCGCGGCTGCCGGTCATGCCGACGTCCGTGAGGAAAGCCGTCCCGCCGGGCAGCACGCGCTCGTCCGCCGTCTGCACGTGCGTGTGCGTGCCGACGACCGCCGAGACGCGACCGTCGAGGTGCCACGCGAGCGCGGACTTCTCGGAAGTCGCCTCGGCGTGCACGTCCACGACGCGGACGCGCACGTCCGCGGGGATCGACCTGACGACGTCGTCCGCCGCGCGGAACGGATCGTCAGCCGCGCCCATGAAGACGCGCCCGATGAGGTTTACGACGGCGACCCGCGTGCCGCGCACGTCGCCGATCCACAAGCCCTTGCCGGGCGTGCCCGGCGGGTAGTTGGCGGGGCGCAGCAGCCGGGGCTGCTTCTCGATGTAGGGGATGATCTCCTGCTTGTCGAAGATGTGGTTGCCGGAGGTCATCACGTCGATGCCGCCGCGGAAGAGCTGATCGGCGAGCGAGGGCGTGACGCCGAAGCCGCCCGCCACGTTCTCGGCGTTCATCACGCAGAGATCGACGGCGTGCTGCTCCCGCAAGTCCTGCACGCGCTCCAGCACCGCCACCCTGCCGGGTCGCCCCACCACGTCGCCGAAGATCAGAATTTTCATCGCTGCCTGATAAAAAGTGACGGGTGACGAGTGACAGGTGACAAGTAAGAAAGACCGATTTACTTGTCGCCTGCGACTCGTCACCCGTCGCGGTCTTGAGTGGCGGAGGGGAATCCGCGCGGGCCGTTCCGAAGCCGTAATTGAACCTGCACTAGACAGGTGGGTGACCTTTGAAGAGCCGCAGCCTCCGGCGCTTCCTTAACTCTGAAGGAGCGCACTGGCATTTGAGCGGCGTCGGTCTCCCTAATCAACGGCGTTGGCTCAATCATCGATGAATCGGTGACGAACCCCGCAGAAACGATCCCTCAGCCGCGTGAATATTAACACGGCGAGGGGTCAGAGGCTAGAGATCAGAGTTCGGTGAGAAAAGGCTTCACTAACCTCTGATCTCTGACCTCTGACCCCTGCTTTTACGAGAAGGCGTGGCTGCCGTTGGGCTGTTCGGGGGCGCGCGACTTGAGGACGCGGTCGAGCATGTCGGCGCACTCGGCGCTGCGCGTGGCGAGCTGCGAGTCCGCCTGCTCGTGGAGCCGCTTGAGGCGGTGCAGCTCGTCGGCGATGTGGAGGGCGGCGAGGATGGCGACCTTGAGCGAGTCCACGGTGAGCGTGCCCGAAGAGATCTCGCGCATCCGGTGATCGACGAACTCGGCGAGCTGCGTGACGTAGTCGCTGTCGCCGTCCGAGCGGATGTTGTAAATCTGGTTGTAAATCTCGACCCGGATGGTGGGCGTCCCCGAAGTCTCGCCGGGTCCTTTAATCGTGCTCATCGAGGTCTCTTTCTATGGGGGGCTACTTGCGGAGCGCTTCGACCATTTCCGGGTCGAGCACGGCGATGGCGTCGAGCATCGCCTCGACCTTCATGCGGATCGTGTCGCGCTCGGCGAGGAGGCGTTCGACCTGCGTCTCCAGCCTGTCCTTCTCGTCGAGGAGGTTGCCCATCTCGCGGCGGGTCGCGCCGAGTTCGCGGTCGAGCGCCTCCTTCTCCTGCCGGAGCGTCTTGGTGAGTTCGATGGTGCGGTAAATCTTATCTTCGAGGTGCGAAAACTTTTCGAGTCCTGTCAGTCCGACCATCTCTTATCTCTCCCGGCGCAACGTGGCGGCTAAAACGGAGCCCGATTATGCGACTTCACATCGCGGATGGCAAGAGAGAAAAGAGCGCGCGCGGGCGTCATGAACGACGAATAATCGATCGCGACGACCGCGACCACAACATCTTGTTCCGCCCGCGCCGATCACATCAATTGTGCCCCGAATTTATTTTCGAGCGCCTCGACGATCCGGCGGTGCGTCGCGTCCACCTCCTCGTCGCGCAGCGTCCGCTCGTCCGAGCGGTACTCGACCCTCAGCGTCACGGATCGCTTCCCTTCCGGCACGCGCTCGCCCTCGTAGACGTAAACCAGCTCGACGCCTTTCACGTTCTCCAGGTTCATGCCGAGCGCCTCGCGCCGAATCTCCGCGAACGTCGCGCGGCGATCGACGACGAGCGACGCGTCGCGCGCGACCGATGGGTAGCGCGGCAGCGGAGAGTAGCGCGCCGGGCTCTCCCCCGCGTCGAGCAGCGCGCTCAGATTCACTTCCGCGACGTAGACCGGCTGGCGGAACTTGTACTCGGCGCTCATCTCGTCCGACAGTCTCCCGATCCAACCGACCGCCGAGTCACCTAACAACACTTGTGCCGACTGCCCCTCGCGCAGGTGGCGCGCCCCCGACGCGACGAACCCGAGCGGCGCGAGCTTCATCGCATCGACCGCGGCTTCGAGCGCGCCCTTGAGATCGTAGAAGTCCAGCTCGCGCGGCGCAGCCACGCGGTCGGCTTCGGTCGCGCCGCCGGTCGCGACCAGACCCAGCGACTCGCGCTCGACCGGGCGCGCGCCCGGCTGCGCCTTCAGCGACGAGACCGGGCGACAGCTCGAAGCGCTCGTCGTGCGCCGCGTCGATGAAGCTGAAGCTGATCGCCTCGTCGAAGCCGGAGTCGGCGAGGGCTCGCCGGGCGGCTCTACGCTGCCCCTCGTGCGCGCGGTGCTCGCCGATGTTCGTTGAGGCGGGAAGCGCGTCCGCGATCTTCTCGTAGCCGAAGTGGCGCGCGACCTCCTCGACCAAGTCCTCTTCGAGCGTCACGTCCGTGCGCCACGTCGGCGCGGCAAATCGTGCGCTCGAGCCCGGCTGACGGTCGGAACTTTCTATCGCGCGAGTCCCGCCGCCGGAGCCGTTCGCGCCGCCTTCGATCAATTTGAAGCCGAGCGCGTCGAGGATGCGGATCGCTTCACGCGGCGGCACGTCCAGGTCGGTCAGCGCGCGGACGCGGTCGAAGCGAAGGCTGACGGTCGGCGGCGCGATGCGGCGCGGGTAGATGTCGATGGCGTCTTCGGTGGCCGCGCCGCCCGCGAGCTCGGTGATGAGCGCGACGGTGCGCGCCTGCGCGCGCAGCTGCCCCTCGTAGTCGACGCCGCGCTCGAAGCGGTCGGAGGCGTCGGTCTGCAAGCCGAGCGCGCGCGACGTGCGCCGCACGGACGCCGGATCGAAGTAGGCGCACTCGATGAGGACGTTCTCGGTCGCGTCGGAAATCTCGGTCTCCGCGCCGCCCATCACGCCCGCGACGGCGACGGCGCGCGCGGCGTCGGCGATGACGAGCATCCCGGCGTCGAGCTTGCGCTCGACCCCGTCGAGCGTCTTCAGTTGTTCGTCAGCCAGAGCGCGACGGACGACGAGGCGGCTCTCATTCAGCTTGTCGAGGTCGAAGGCGTGGAGCGGCTGACCGAGTTCGAGCATCACGAAGTTCGTGATGTCCGCGACGTTGTTGATCGGTCGCAAGCCCATCGCCTGCAAACGCTCGGCGAGCCACGCCGGAGAGGGCGCGATCTTCACGCCGCGCACGACACGCGCCGTAAATCTCGGGCACAGATCGTTAGCCTGCACGTCAACGGAGGTGAAAGCCGTCGCCTGCCCGTCGAGCTTCTTGGGCTCAGGCGTTGGCAGCGCGACGTCGCGCCCGGTCATCACGCCGACCTCGCGCGCCACGCCCAGGTGCGAGAGCCAGTCGGGTCGGTTCGAGAGCACGGCGATCTCGAAGACGGAATCCCCGCCCGCCTCTTCGAGCCCCTCGACCTCCAGCCCGCGCAGCGTCAGGCGCTCGCGCAACTCCGCCGGAGCCCACTCGACGCCCGTCAACTCGCGCAGCCAGTTGTAGCTAATTTTCATTGCTGTCCGTTGTCCGTTGTCAGTGGTCAGTTGTCTACTTCGTTCTCATCGCGTCGCTCGCTAACGACGCGACGACGGACAACTGACCACTGACGAAGGACGTTTTTAATTAAACTGTTCCAGGAACCGCACGTCGTTCTCGAAGAGCAGGCGGATGTCGTCGAGGCTGTACATGAGCCCGCACATGCGGTCGATGCCGAAGCCGAAGGCGAAGCCGGAGAACTCCTCCGGGTCGATCCCGACGGCGCGCAGGACGTTCGGGTGCACCATCCCCGAGCCGCCCAGCTCGATCCAGCCCGACCCCTTGCACAGCGCGCAGCCTCGGCCGCCGCACTTGAAGCAGGTGAAGTCGAACTCGGCGCTGGGCTCCGTGAACGGGAAGTAGGACGGGCGGAAGCGCGTGCGCGTCCCCGCGCCGAAGGTGCGGCGCAGGAACTCTGTGACCGTGCCCTTCAGGTGCGCCATCGTGATGCCGCGATCGACGACGAGCCCCTCGATCTGGAAGAACATCGGGTTGTGCGTGGCGTCGGGCGTGTCGCGGCGGAAGACGCGACCGGGCGCGACGACGCGCAGCGGCGGGCGGCGGCGCTGCATGGCGTGAACCTGCACGGTCGAGGTCTGCGAGCGCAGGGCGTAGCCGTCCGAGGTGTAGAAAGTGTCCTGCACGGAGCGGGCGGGGTGATCGGGCGGGATGTTGAGCGCCGTGAAGTTGTAGAAGTCGGTCTCGATCTCGGGACCGTCCTCGACCGCGTAGCCCATCGAGACGAAGATGTCTTCGAGCCGCTGGCGCACGAGCGTGATCGGGTGCAGGTGCCCGCGCCGCGGGCGGCGACCCGGCAGCGTCACGTCGAGTCGTTCCAACTCCAACGTTCGGTAGCCAATCTCAAGTTTTAAGTGGGCTTGCGCTAATTGATAATCTTCAATGATTTGATTATTAAGCGCTATTGCCCTTTGCCCAAACTCGGCACGCTCGTCTAACGGGACTCGCCCAATAGACTTCATCAAGGTGCTTAACTTGCTCTTTTTGCCCGTCCCAAGTGTTCGGGCAGCTTCAACATCCTTCAAAGCCGTCTTGAGATCATCGAGCATCAGATCATGCGGCTCTAGATTACGGAACTTCACGAAAGGCGCGAAGTCTCGTTTGTGCGCCTCTCGCACTTCCTCTAGAAGTAATTCGTGCTCTTTAATCTCAGAAGTCATTCAGCGACTCCATAAATTGTAAGTCGTGAATCGCGTTGGTGAAATTAAAGTCACCGAGCAACGATTCACGACTTACTTACGCTATGAATTATTAGGCAGCGGCTGGCTGCTTACTATCGAGCGCGCCCTTCGCCTGCACGGCGAGCGCGGCGAAGGACTCGGGCGAGTTGGCGGCGAGGTCTGCGAGCACCTTGCGGTCGAGCTCGATGCCGGCGAGCGTGAGCCCGTGCATGAACTGCGAGTAGTTGAGACCGTTCAGCCGCGCGCCCGCGCCGATCCTCACGATCCACAGGCTGCGGAAGTCGCGCTTCTTCAGCTTGCGCCCCGTGTAGGCGAACTTCAGACCGCGCTCGACCGACTCCTTCGCCGACCGGTAGAGTTTCGACTTCGTGCCGCGGTAGCCTTTCGCCAGCTTTAAAATCTTCTTGCGCTTCTCGGTGCGCTTGTTCCCGCGTTTTGCCCTGGGCATGACTTAAATACCTCCTCCAATCAAATGATGAACGCGGAATGATGAACGATGAATGAAAGACGATTGCCTCTTACTTCATCGTTCCGCGTTCATAGTTCATCGTTTAACTCCGCCCGTAGGGCAGCATCTTCGTGATGCGCACCATGTCGGACTCCGACACGAGCGTGTCGAGGTCGAGGTGGCGCTTACGCTTCTGCGTCTTCTTGGTCAGGATGTGGCGGGCGTGCGAATGACCCCGCTTCGCCTTCCCCGTGGCGGTCATGCGGATGCGCTTCGCCGCGCCCTTGTGTGTTTTCAGTTTCGGCATGATGACTCCTTTGATGGCGACGAGTGACGGGTGACGGGTGACAAGCAAGAATATAATTTAGGGTTTGCTCGCCACTTGTCACCCGTCACTCGTCACGATGTTGTTCCTTCTGGTTCAATCGTAACTTGTGCGGTCGCAGCCACGGCTTCGACCTCGGGCTCCGGCGGCGGCGGCGGCGCCCCCTTCGGCGGCGCGGGCTGCTGCTGCGGCTGGCGCGGCGCGGAGGGCTTCGCCACCTTGTGCTTCTTGGGCGCGAAGATGAGGAACATCTGGTTCCCCTCCATGCGCGGGCGCGCCTCGACCTCCGAGACGTCCGCCAAATCTTTCTCCAGCTTCGCCAGGAGCGACGAGCCCAGCTCGCGGTGCGTGATCTCGCGCCCGCGGAAGAAGATCGTCGCCTTCACCTTGTCGCCCTCCGAGAGCCAGTCATGGGCGTGCTTCATCTTGAAGTTGTAGTCGTGATCGTCCGTGCCCGGGCGGAACTTCACCTCCTTGACGGTGATGATGACCTGCTTCTTCTTCGCCTCGTTCGCCTTCTTCTTCGCCTCGTACTGGAACTTGCCGAAGTCGATGATGCGGCACACGGGCGGCTCGGCGGTGGCGGCGACCTCGACGAGGTCGAGCCCCTTCTCGCGCGCGAGCTTGACGGCGTCGCGCGTGTTCATCACGCCGAGCTGTTCGCCCGCGTCGTCGATGACGCGCACCTCGGGCACGCGAATCCGGTCGTTGATGCGGGTCGCCGGCTGGCGACGATTGTCCGGGCGGTAGCCTCGCCCACGAAAACCAGGAATAGAAGCACCTCCTAGGTTAAGAGTCTCGAAGTCTCGGAGTCCGGAGTCTGGAGTCCAAAGTTTTTAAGCCTTCGACTCACGGCTCCAGACTCTAGGCTCCCGACTCAGTGACGTTGACGAGCGCGCGCGACTCGACGAGCCCGCGCGCCATCCCCGTGAAATCCTCGACCGACATCACGCCGATGTCGCCCTTCGTCCGCTCGCGCACCGCGACCATGTTCGACTCCGCCTCGCGGTCGCCGCACACGAGCATGAACGGGACTTTCTGCATCTGCGCGTCGCGAATCTTCGCGCCGATCTTCTCGCCCCGCGTGTTCACCTCGACGCGAAGCCCCGCCGCGCGCAGCGCCTCGCCGACGCTTTCGGCGTACCCGTTGATGCGATCCGTGATCGGCAGCACCGCCACCTGCACGGGCGCGAGCCACAGGGGGAAAGCGCCCGCGTAGTGCTCGATCAGCACGCCGAAGAATCTTTCGACCGAGCCGAAGAGCGCGCGGTGAACCATCACGGGCCGGTGCGGCTTGTTGTCCTCGCCGACGAATTCGAGTTCGAAGCGCTCCGGCAGGTTGAAGTCCCACTGCACGGTGCCGAGCTGCCACAGCCGCCCGATGGCGTCCTCGACCTTGAAGTCGATCTTGGGTCCGTAGAACGCCGCCTCGCCCTCGATGCGCTCGTAGGCGACGCCGCGCGAGTCGAGCGACTCGGCGAGCGCCCCCTCGGCGTCCGCCCACTGATCTTCCGAGCCGAGCCAGTTCTTGCCCGTGTCGCTGCCCTTCACCGACAGCTCGAAGCGCACCTTGTCGAAGCCGAACGCCTTGAACACGTCGACCACGAAATCGACGCAGTCGTCGATCTCTTTGCGAATCTGGTCGGGCGTGCAAAACAGATGCGCGTCGTCCACCGTGAAGCCGCGCACGCGCATCAAGCCGTGGAGCGTGCCCGACAGCTCGGCGCGGTAGACCGTGCCCATCTCGGCGTAACGCAGCGGCAAGTCGCGGTAAGAGCGCTGCTGCGACTTGTAGATGCCGATGTGGAATGGGCAGTTCATCGGCTTCAGCCGGAACTCCGTGTCTTCCAAGGTCGTCGGCGCGAACATCGAGTCGCCGTAGCTCTGATCGTGACCCGACACGCGCCAGAGTTCCCTCTTGGCGATGTGCGGCGTGTAGACGAGCAGGTATCCGCGCCTCTGCAACTCGGCGTAGAGGTAGTCCTCCATCGCCTTGCGGATCATCGCGCCCTTCGGGTGCCAGAAGATCAAGCCCTGCCCGTAGGCGTCCTGGATCGAGAAGAGGTCGAGCTCGCGCCCGATCCTTCGGTGGTCGCGCCGCTCCGCCTCCTCGCGCTGCTTCACCCACGCATCGAGCTCTTCGGCGGTGGCGAACGCCGTGCCGTAGATGCGCTGCATCTGCGCCTGCGTCGCGTCGCCCATCCAGTACGCGCCGGAGAGCGAGAGGAGCTTGAACGCCTTCAGCCGGTTCGTGTTCGGCACGTGCGGTCCCAGACAGAAGTCTATGAACGGCGAGCCGTCGATGTAGTAGACGCTGACGGTCTCGCCGCCCTTGTCGTCGACAAGCTTGCACTTCAGCGGCTCGTCGCGCTCGCTGAAGAGGCGCATCGCCTCCGACTTCGCGATCTCCTCGCGCCGGTACGGCATGTTGCGCTTCGCGATCTCGCGCATGCGCTTCTCGATGGCCGGCAGGTCTTCGTCCGTCAACTGCCGCGGCGCGATCAGGTCGTAGAAGTAGCCGTAGCGCGGATCGTCCAGCAGCGCGGGCCCGATGCCGAGCTTCGTCCCCGGAAAGAGATCGAGGACGGCGGCGGCTAAGAGGTGCGCCGTCGAGTGGCGCAGGACTTCGAGCCCCTCGCGCGTTCCGGGGAGCACGGGCACAATCTCGACGGGCTCGACGGTGTTGCCGTTCGCCTCGAGCCTGTCGAGCTTGAAGGCGAGATCGACCTCGCTGCCGTTGACGCGCGCGGCTAAAGCCTGCTTCGCCGCGTCGCGGTCGAGCTGCTTGAGGGCTTCCGCCACGCTCGCCGAGGCGGGCACCTGCGCCGCCTCGCCGCCTTTCAGTTGGACGTTCAGTTCACTCATTGCCTGTCATCCTCCGCGAAAATTTCCTGCGCGCGACCCGGGACGAAAGGGTCGCGCCATCAGACCCCGCGCGCGGGAGGCGGAAAAAGCACCGCCGCGCCTGTGGGTCGTTCGGGCTTCGCGGGAGGAAGCGCCAACTTCGGTGTCTGTCTGTCGGGACTCGCCTTTTAAGGGGAGGCGAATCTTAATTGATCGGATTCGACAGAAGCGCCTTCGCCGCGACGCCCGCGCCTGGGGGCGGGTCGTGGTTGATTAAAATCGAAACGTAGTTCGAGTTCGCGTCAACATGTGCAAAGGTCTTCCGGAGCTCGCCGTCGAATGTTCGAATGCCGTGGACTGACGGGGTTTAAGCCGCCTCGCCCACCTCATCAAGGTGCTTCAGAACGCTACCGGGTAGCGCGTGACCGCTCTTGAAGTCCTAAAATTTAACCAAAGCGGCGGGAGAAGTCAATTTGGCGCGGGAGGGGGTAGTGTCCTAAATCTGTGTTGCTAGAGTCTCACCACAAACAACAGGGGGTCGCCATCTCAGCGACCCCCTGTTGTTTGTGGGCGGACTTGCCCGCTAGCTGTTGGCTAGAACCTGACTCTGTGTGTCGGAAAATGCCCCGGCATACCCCGATGAGCCTGCGCCCTCATCTTCGAGAAAATCAATGCATCGTTGATCAAGGACATCACTGAATGCACTGATTCCATGTCGGGGAGTGTACTGGAGATGATCTGTTGTGAAACCTTCTTAATCGCGCCGCTCATCTCCTCAAACCCCTTGATGTCTCGATTGAGTAGCGCAACTTTCTCGGTCTCAGTGAACTTAGTTTTGAACGCACCGCAAGAGCCTGCCGCTGCTAGGAACCCCTCACTC
>JAIVJC010000181.1 GCA_020200235.1 Acidobacteriota bacterium
ACTTACCTTCGGGGCTCGCCGCGAATCAACTTTCAGGGGATCGGAGCTTTGGACTAATGCCGACGGACTGGAGCATGGAGCACCTCTCGCTCGACTTCCTGCGCGTGTGCGAGGCGGCGGCTATCGAATCGGCCCGCACGATGGGGCAGGGCGACCGCAAGTATTCCGACCACGTCGCGGTCGAGGCGATGCGCGCCACGATGGAAACCGTCAACATGTGCGGGCGCATCGTCATCGGCGAGGGCGAGCGCGACGAGGCGCCGATGCTCTACATCGGCGAGGAGGTCGGGCGCGGCGTCAGAGAGGAATGCCCCGACGGCGAAATCTACCCCGAGGTCGACATCGCCGTCGATCCGCTCGAGGGCACGAACCTCTGCGCGCTGGGCGCGAACAACGCCATCGCCGTCCTCGCCGCCTCCGAGCGCGGCGGGCTCCTCAACGCGCCCGACATCTACATGGACAAGATCGTCGTCGGTCCGTCCTCGCGCGGGCGCATCAACATCGACGCCTCGGTCAGGGAGAACCTCGAAGGCATCGCCGCGGGGCTCGGTCGCGACATCGACGATCTGACCGTCATCGTCCTCGAACGCTCGCGCCACAAGGCGCTCATCAACGAGGTGCGGGAGGCGGGCGCGCGCATCCGCCTCATCTCCGACGGCGATCTCTCGGCGGGCATCTCGGCGGCGGTCGCGGGCACGAACATCCACGCGCTGATGGGCATCGGCGGCGCGCCCGAGGGAGTCCTCACGGCAGCCGCGCTCAAGTGTCTGAACGGGGAGATGCAGGCGCGGCTCGTCTTCGACCCGGACCGCCTGGGCGTGGACAAGGACAAGGTCCCGGCGCGCGACGTGGTGCTCGCGCGACTCAGCGAGATGGGCATCGAAGACCCCGACCGCGTCTACACGGCGGAAGACCTCGCGCCGGGGAAGAAGATCATCTTCGCCGCGACGGGCGTCACCGACGGGGCGCTCCTGCGCGGCGTGCGCTTCTTCGGCTCCGGCAAGCGCACCCACTCGCTCGTGATGACGACCGAGTCGCGCCACATACGCTTCATCGACACCGTCCACGTCGAGGGCGGACCCGACACCGTCATCCGATTTTAGATTGCGGATTTCGGATTGCGGATTTGAAACCTTAAACTCGGACTACCCCGTTTTGAGTTTCTTCAATCCGCAATCCGCAATCCGCAATCCGCAATCTTAATTGTGGCTATTTCCGCCGAACATTACGTCCCGCAGGTCGCGCGCCGAGAGTTCTCGCTCGGGCGCGCGGTGTGCGCGTGGCTGCTGGCTTGCGCGGGGGCGCTCCTGTACCTCGCGCTGATCTTCGCCGCGCCGCTGGCGGAGGCTTCGGGGCACACGGCGGTGAGCTGGTCCCTGTACGGCGTGTTCGCGCCGCTGTGCCACCAGATCGCGGAGCGCTCTTTCTACGTCGCGGGTCACCCGCTCGCGGTCTGCGCGCGCTGCGCCGGGGTGTACGCGGGCTTCACGCTCTGCCTGCTGCTCTACCCGCTCGTGCGGTCTCTGCGGCGCACGGAAGCGCCGCGCCGCGGCTGGCTCGTCGTCATCGCGCTGCCCTGCGTGCTGGATTTTCTTGTCAATTTCACGGGGCTGTGGCACAACACGCACGCCTCGCGCGCCATCACGGGCGCGTGGCTCGGCGCCGGCGCGGTCTTCTTCGTCGCGCCCGGACTCGCCGACGCGGCGCAGACGCTGTGGCGTAAAGGCGAGCGGCGGGAGGCGACTGCCCCCGCGCGCGGTCTCGGCGCGGGGCGCGCCGCCGCGTCGTAGATCGATCTTTCGGCGCGCGCCTTAGTCGCGCGCCGAAAACTTTTCCTCGTCAACCAACGAACCCAAAGCTCTACCGACTCCCCTCGAAATGAAGGAACTGAAATGAACGAGAGAACAAAAGCCACCGTCATCGGCGGTCTCCTCGCCGGCATCCCGTCCGCGCTGCCGGTGATCAGCATCTGCTGTTTCCTCTGGGCGCTGGCCGGCGGCGCGTTGTCAGTTTTTCTGCACACCAAGAATGACGCCACGCCCATGACGCCGGGCGACGGGGCGAAGCTCGGTCTGAGGGCGGGCGTGGTCGGGGCGATAGCCTACCTCGTGATCGCGGTGCCGATCATGCTCATCACCGGCGCGGCCTCGATCGCCCAGGGCCTGCAACGTGCGGGCGGCGAGACCGCCGGCATGGCGGGCATGGCCGCCGGGCTCGGCTTCTTCTTCGTCTTCGTGGCGGCCGCCATCATCGTCGGCCTGACGGCGCTCGGCGGGCTCATTGGCGCGGCCATCTTCGGCAAGGGCCGCCCGGGCGGCATGGGCACGCCCCCGCCTCCTCCCCCGTCCGACTTCGGCGGCGGCGGTTACACGCCCCCCCCGCCCGCGGGCGGCTCGTCGGGCACCTACGGCTCGGGCAGCTAGGGGCGACCGCACAGGCGAGAAGCGCGCGCCGCCCCGGATCGCTTCGATCCGGGGCGGCGCGCTGACCCGGCACGCTCCGTCTTTGAAGGCGGCGCGGCGTTCGGGTACAATGTGCCCGCGTCGAACCGGGGCAGCGTCCTTCATTTCAGACGAAGGACGCTGCCCGTTTTGTGTGGGGCGTGCGGCGCGTGCCGAACTTGATCTCGCGTCGCGGACTGATCGCGGTCGCCGCTTTAAGAAGTTTCGCGGAGTTTTAAGTCGAAATGTTTTTCCTGCAAGAGCACGTTGAGAAGACGCCGGATCAACTCTGGAAGGAGCACGGCGAGGTCTACAGCAAGTTCGTCGACGAGTGGTACTGGCGCACGCAGAGTAACATCTCGACGCTCTACCGCCTCGACGCCTTCGACTGGGTCGTCCTCATCCTCTACTTCACGATCCTCTCGGTGCTCGCCGTCTACGGCGCGTACCGCGTCAAGCAGGTCGTGGACTTCTGGCGCTACCGCCGCTTCCAGCCCGAGCCCAAGGCACGCTTCGCCGAAGCCGACCTGCCGCTCATCACCGTCCAGCTCCCGCTCTTCAACGAGATGTACGTCGTCGAGCGCCTGCTCCAAGCCGTCACCTCGTTCGACTACCCGCGCGAGAAGCTGGAGATTCAGGTGCTGGACGACTCGACCGACGAGACGGTCGCGCTCGCGCGCGCGACCGTGGAGCGTTACCAAAGCTTGGGGTTCCGTATCCACTACGTCCACCGCGACGACCGCACCGGCTACAAGGCGGGCGCGCTCGAGAACGGCAACCGCACCGCGAAGGGCGATCTGCTCGCCATCTTCGACGCCGACTTCGTCCCGAAGCCCGACTGCCTGCGCAAGCTCGTCCACTTCTTCACGGACGAGGGCGTCGGCTGCGCGCAGATGCGCTGGTCGCACATCAACGGCTCTTACAACCTGCTGACGCGCCTCCAGACCATCATGCTCGACGGCCACTTCGTCGTCGAGCAGACGGTCAGGAACCGCACGGGCGGCTTCTTCAACTTCAACGGGACGGCGGGCATCTGGCGCAGGCGCGCGATCGAGCTGTCGGGCGGCTGGCAGCACGACACTCTGACGGAAGACACGGACCTGAGTTTCCGCGCGCAGTTGATGGGCTGGCGCTTCATCTACCTCTTGGACGAGGACGCGCCCGCGGAGATCCCGGTCGAGATCAACGCCTTCAAGGCGCAGCAGCGGCGCTGGGCGAAGGGCGTGATGCAGGTCGGCTTGAAACTCTACCCGCGCATCTGGCGCGCGCCGCTCCCGCTGCGCGTCAAAGCCGAGATGTTCTTCCGCCTGACGGGCAACATCAGCTACCCGCTGATGATCGTCGCGAGCTTCTTGCAGTTCCCGCTCCTGCTCGTCCGCTACAACCAGGGCTTCTACCACCTGCTCGTCTTCGACGCGCCCATCCTCTTCTTCTCGACCGTCTCGGTCATTCTCTTCTACGGCTCGGCGGTCTGGTACCTCGACCGCGACGTCGGGCGGGGGCGGCGGCTCCTCCACCTGCCGCTCGTGATGGCGATCGGCATCGGGCTCGCCTTCTCGAACGCGCGCGCGGTGCTCGAAGCCCTCTTCGGCGTCAAGTCGGAGTTCGTGCGCACGCCGAAGTATCAGGTGGAGCAGGGGACCGACACGACGTGGAAGGCGAAGAAGTACAAGCGCAAGCACGGGTGGCTGCCGCTCCTGGAACTCTCCTTCGCCGTCTACTTCTTCTGCGCCGTCCTCTACGCCGCGCACATGCACCTCTTCGGCACGATCCCGTTCCTCATGCTCTTCCTCTTCGGCTACGGCTACATCGGCACGATGAGCCTGATGCAGACTTCCAGCGTCCGCCGCATCCAACACTTCTTCCGCCCGTTCGCCGCGCGCAAGGTCTAGGCGCGCGGTGACGCTAAACGCGGCGCGGGTGTGTGCTCCTTGGCTCACCCTCGGAAGTTCGGCTAGACTATCGGTAAGAGGTTAATTCGAGAGGCGGGCACGAGATGGCTGATGAAGAGTTAGATGGGAAGATGGAGTTCATCGTCGATCAGCAAGCGCAATTCGTCGCGAATCTCGGGCGACTTGAGGAGATCGTCGTGCGCCTGGCGGACGCCACCCTCCGCAGGTTTGAAGCCTCTGACAATCGGCTGGCAGAGGTTGACCAAAAGATCGGAGCGCTCGTGGATTCTCAGATTAAGACTGAGGAGAGCGTGAGAGTCACGAGTGAGAATCTGAAAAACCTCACTGCCGTCGTCGATCAGTATTTTAGAAACCGGAACGGGAAGTGGGAAGGCTAAAAACAAAGCCCTATCCTTGACCGTGCCGCCCGCCCGCGTCTATATTCTCGCTTCCAAGCAGCGGGTTCCGTGAAGCCTCGCAGTCGCTCTATTTCATCAGACGCTATCAAACAACAGCTCTGTTCGGGTTCTCCGCGTGATCAACTCTCAAGCCCCCAGCCGAAAGGAAATTATGTCCAGCAAACTACTCCCCGGCCTGAGCCGGATCGTTCTGTCGTGCGCGCTCGTCGCGCTTCTGTCCACGCTTGCCCCCGCGCAGTCGCAGGCGACGAGCGGCGACATCGAGGGGCGCGTCGTCGATCCGAACGGCGCGGCGGTGCCGAACGCGACCGTCACGGCTCGCAACCAGCAGACGGGGCTGGAGAAGACCGCCACGTCGAATGAGGAGGGCATCTACCGCATCATCCTCCTGCCGCCGGGTCAGTACACGGTCTCGACCTCCGCCGTGCAGGGCTTCCAGCCGACGACCCTCCAGAACGTCACCGTCACGGTCGGGAGCAAGACGCCGCTCGACATCTCCTTAGCCGTCGGCGGCTCGAACATCGACGTGACCGTCCTCTCCGAGGCGCAGGTCGTCGAGACGACGCGCACCTCGGTCGCGACGACGATCAACCAGGTCGCGATTGATAACCTGCCGATCAACGGGCGCAACTTCCAGGACTTCGCCACGCTCTCGCCCGGCGTGGTGCGCGATCCGCGCGGCGGCGACCTCTCGGTCGGCGGTCAGCGCGGCACGGCGAACAGCCTCCAGGTCGACGGCGTCGACAACAACAACACCTTCTTCGGTCAGGCCCTGGGGCGCGGCGGCGTGCGCCCGCCGTACCAGTTCTCCGAAGAGTCTGTGCAGGAGTTTCAGGTCAACCAGAACGGCTTCTCCGCCGAGTTCGGTAGAGCGGGCGGCGCGGTCATCAACGTCGTCACCAAATCGGGGACGAACGAGTTCCACGGCGGCGCGTTCGAGTACTTCCGCGACGAGTCTTTGAACTCGAACGACCCCGTCACGAAGGCGAACCAGTCGCGCCGCGGCGCGCCCAACAAGCGCCCCCGCTCGCACATCAACCAGTTCGGCGGGCGCCTCGGCGGTCCCATCGTCAGGAACCGAGCCTTCTTCTTCGCCACCTACGACGGTCAGCGCTCCGACGTGCCGCAGGTCTTGGACGTGCCGAACCTCGCGACCGCCCCGGCAGCCGCGCGCACGATCCTCCTGCCGAAGCTCAACACCTACCAGGTCGGCCGCAAGCAGGACGTCTTCCTGGGCAAGACCGACATCGCCATCAACGGCGCGAACCAGCTCTCCCTGCGCTACAACCACCAGGGCTTCACCGGCGCGAACAACGAGAACAACGGCACGCTCTCGGCGGAAGAGCATTCGGGCGACAGCGTCGTGAAGAGCGACACCTTCAGCGGCACGCTCACCTCGACTTTGACGCAGCGCGTCGTCAACGAGTTCCGCTTCCAGCTCGCGCGCGACAAGGAGCCGGGCGAGGCGAACAGCGATCAGCCCGAAGCCGTCATCAACACGGGCGGCGGCAACCTCAACATCGGGCGCAACAACTTCAGCCCGCGCGAGACCACCATCAAGCGCGTGCAGTTCATCGACAACGTCTCGTACCAGCAGGGGCGCAACACCTGGAAGGCCGGCGTCGACTTCAACTTCGACCGCATCTTCAACTTCTTCCCCGGCCTCTTCAGCGGCTCCTACACGTTCCCCTCCTACGCGGCGTTCGCCGCTAACACCCCGTCCGCCTACACGCAGAACTTCGCCGGGGCGGGGACGACCGGCGGCACGACCGAGCCCGACCTCTCCGAGTACGCCTTCTACGCGCAGGACGACGTGCGCGTGACGCCGAACCTGACGCTGAACCTCGGCGTGCGCTACGACTACGCGGGGATGGCGTGCCCGCCCGTGCAGAACACCGATCCGCTCCTGCTCGCGAACGGGATCGACACGGCGCGCTGCCCGAAGGACAAGAACAACTTCGCGCCGCGCGCCGGCTTCTCCTACGCCTTCGATCAGAAGACGGTCTTGCGCGGCGGCTTCGGGCTCTACTACGGGCGCACGCCGGCGATCGTCCTCGGCACGGCGCACTCGCAGAACGGCATCAACGTCACCGGCATCAACCTGAACGCCGCGCAAATAGTCGCCGCCGGCCTCGTCTACCCGAACAACCTGACCGCGCCGCCCGCGGGCACGTCCGCCAACCCGAACCTCTTCGTCTTCGCCGGGGACTACGTGAATCCCTACACCGAGCAGGGGCGCTTAGGGATCGAGCGGGAGGTCTATAAGAACCTCAGCGTGTCGGCGACCTACCTCTACTACCACGGCGTCCACCTGACGCGCACGCGCGACATCAACCTCCTGCCGCCCGTCGCCTTCGCGCGCACCGGACCCGACGGCGTGACCTACACGTTCCAGCGTTTTTCGAGCACGCGCCCGATCTCCCGCGCCACGGGGCTGTCCTACAACCGCATCAGCCTCTTCGAGAGCGGGGCGAGCAGCGTCTACAACGGTCTCGCCATCCAGGCGAC
>JAIVJC010000070.1 GCA_020200235.1 Acidobacteriota bacterium
GCCACGCGCCGAGCCAGCGCATCAGGCGACCGATGGCGAACCACCCGAGCACCCTGTCCCACGCGAGGAAGCGCAGGGGGCGCTTGACGGGCGAGCCGACCCAGAAGGGATCGAGGTAGGTCTGGTGGTTGGCGGCGATGATGAGCCCGCCCTCGCGCGGGATGTTCTCGACGCCGGAAAGTCGGAAGCCGAAAAAGAGTCGGAAGATTTTGGAGAGCGCGGCGCGGACGATCTGAATCGCCCACTCCGGCAGCACGTAAGACTCCTCGGGCGGGGGCTCGACGCCGCGACCCGCTTTCACACGCGACTCGCCCCGCGACTCATCCCGCCGCGAGTCGCCCGCTTCCACGACGCCCCCGGAGTCCGCGTCGCGCGGACGAGCGTCCGCGCCGTCGTCGAGCCGAACGTCGAGACCCGATGATCGCAGCTCGCCCCACCACTCGGGCACGTCGCGCTCGGTCAGCTCGTCCGGGTTCCACAACTCGCAGTTCTCACACTCGAAGCCTTCGTAGGCGAGCGCCTCGCCCCTCGTCAGACCGAGCCGCGCGCCCGCGTCGCAGCCGCGGCAGCGGCGCGCCACCTCGACGAGCAGCAGCCCGCGGCGCGGCGCGAAACTCTTCTCCCTGCGCGGCGAACTCATTGGAGAATCTCCAGGGGCCAGACGCGGTCGACGAATTCGAGGTGCAGGCGCGGGATGTTGTCCGCGCCCTTGCGGGAGCCGCGCACGACCGCCAGCACCGCCAGCGAGTAGCGCGCGCTGCGCAGCCGGACGAACTTGCCGGGCTCGATCTGCAACGTCGAGAAGACCGACGCGCCGTGGCGGCTGATGTTCTCCGTCACCGTCGTCTCGCTCGCCACCGTCTCGCCGCTCTCGCCCAGCACTTCGACGACGACCTCGACCGGGAGCGTCAGCCGCGTCTCACGCTCGACGATGGCGCGGCTCTTCTCGCCGCGTTCGCGCGCCCGCCACAGATCGCTCCCGCCCTCCGCTTCGATCTCGTAGCGCGTCGTCGGGTTCTCCAGGTAGCTCTGCGGAGGCCGCTTCCCCGTGAACGCCACGCCGAAGAGGAAGGGGCGGGCGGCGTCCTGCGGCGTGGGCCTGATCCAGCGCACGATGGCGTAGACGCGGTACTGATCCTCGATGTGATCGAAGCAGCGGAGCTGGCGCGGCATCGGCATCGTCAGGTGCACGAGCCTCCCCGGCTCGACCGGACGCGCGAGGCTAAAGCTCGCCCCGAAGGGCGTCAAGTCGACGAGCCTCGTCTGCTCCGTCCACTCCTCTTTCGCGCCCTCGCGGCACAGCACGCGCACCGGCAACGCCAGCCTCAGCCGATCCTTGACGCGACGATCTTTACGCTCTCCGCCCATCGTTTTTCGGTCGCGGCGGGCGCCCACTCCCGTCGCAATATGTTGTGCCCGGAGGGGGCGGTTTTAGCCGCCCCTGACTGGTCTAAAAGCCTTGATTTTACAGGGTTTTTGCCGCCATGCGGGGGTTGCGGAGCGGGCGGTTTCGGGCTACAATATGTCGTACTTCTCTCCGACCGTTTGAGTCGGTCTCCGGGTGAGTAAATTGAATAACTCGCGACCCTTCGAGCGCGCGGCTCAAGCCCCTCATGACGAGGTTTGAGCGCCCTCGTCGCCGGGCGAGGATTGTACCGGAAAGGTCAGTTAATGGAAACAGCAGAGCACAACTACGTCAATATCGAAGAGGAGATGCGCCGGTCGTATCTCGACTACGCGATGTCGGTCATCATCGGGCGCGCCCTGCCGGACGTGCGCGACGGCTTCAAGCCCGTCCACCGCCGCGTGCTGTGGGCGATGAACGAGCTGGGCAACCAGTACAACAAGTCTTACAAGAAGAGCGCGCGCATCGTCGGCGACGTGATCGGCAAGTACCACCCGCACGGCGACTCCGCCGTCTACGACACCATCGTCCGCATGGCGCAGGACTTCTCCATGCGCTACCCGCTCATCGACGGGCAGGGAAATTTCGGCTGTTTTACGGGCGACACTAAAATCAAGTTGCTCGACGGGACGGAAAAGAGCTTTGCGGAACTGGCACAGCTTCCGCCGGATGAAATCTTTGATGTTTATTCGGTTGACCTGAACGGGCGCATCGTCGTCGGGCGTGGACGGCATACGCGCATCACGCGCCGACGCGCGGAGTTGATTGAAGTCACACTGGACAACGGCGCGCGGATTCGCTGCACACCCGACCATCGCTTTATGTTGCGCGATGGTAGTTACCAGGAAGCGCAACACCTGACGCCCGAAGACAGTTTGATGCCGGGCTACTTCGATAGCGCACCGGTCAATGAGCGCACGAATGACTACCTGCGCGTGATGCAGCCTGCGACGGGCAAGTACGAATTCGTCCATCACATCGCAGATGCCTCCGATGCGGAGCGCGGTGTGGCGAAGCCATTTGCTGGCGCGTTCGTGCGTCATCATAAAAATTTCAATCGCTTCGATAATCGTCCGGCGAACATTGAGCGCCTGACCTTTCTCGAACATTTGCACCTGCACGCCGAACACCTTGAAGTCTTATGGCAATCAGACGAATTTCGCGTAGCCCAGCGTGAAGGCGTCAAGCGCTATTACGACGCGAACCCGCAGGTGCGCGAGACGCGCCGGCAAAAGTTTATTGTGCAGAATAAAGATGCGGAATTTCGCCACGCCAACGGCCAGCGCGTCGCAGCTAAATTAAAAGAGCGTTACGCGAACGATGAGGAAGCGCGGCGCGAAATCTCAGCACGGATGAAAGCGTTGTGGGCTGATGAGGATTATCGCCGGAAGATGAGTGCCGCACTCAAAGGCATTGAAAAACGTCCCTTGACGAAGCAAGAGAAAGAGCGCGTGGCGCGCATCATCTCCGACAAGAGCCGTGCGATGTGGCAGGATGAATCGAAGCGGGCTGAAATTGTAGCCGCGATTTCGCGCGCGTTGTCGTCCGCAGAAGTGCGCGCCGGGTTAAGCGAACGGGCGCGAGACAACTGGCGAAACGCAGAGTATCGCGCGAAGTACGCTGAAAACCATTTCTCTAAGATGGCGCACGCCTTGTGGGAGAATCCCGCCGCGCGTGAACTTCATTCGGCGAAAATTGCACGTCAAAGACAAGACGCCGCTTTCTGCGAAGCGCAACGCGCGGGCGTGCATCGCAGCAACATCGAGCGGATGAAGGCCAATCCAGAGATGGTCGCCTCGATGTCGAAAAAAGCGGCGGCAAGTCTCAAGCAGAAGTGGCAGACACCCGCGCACCGTGAGCAGGTGATGCGTCGCCGCATCGCCCGTTACGGGTCGCAACTCGCGGCGCAATTCGGACGTGACAGTCTCACGCCTGAACTCTATGAGCGAGCGCGCAACGCGAACTGGATTCCGCGTCTTGAGGTCGCGCTTAAATACTTCAACAACTTTGAAGACTTAATTCAGGCCGCGCAAACTTACAATCATCGGGTTGTCTCTTTCCGCCGCTTAGATGAGCGCGCGGATGTTTACGACATCACGGTTGATGTGCATCACAACTTCCTGCTTGCCGCAGGTGTCTTTGTGCATAACTCAGTCGACGGCGACTCGGCGGCCGCCATGAGGTATACGGAGGCGCGCATGTCGCGCTTGACCTCGGAGATCCTCGCCGACATCGAGAAGGAGACGGTCGACTTCCAGCCCAACTACGACGAGAGCTTGAGCGAGCCGAAGGTGATGCCGACGCGCGTGCCGAACCTTCTGCTGAACGGGTCGGGCGGCATCGCGGTGGGGATGGCGACCAACATCCCGCCGCACAACCTGAGCGAGATCGTCGACGCGACCGTCACGCTGCTGAAGAAGCCCAACACGAAGATCGAAGAGCTGCTCCGGATCATCCCCGGTCCCGACTTCCCCACGGGCGGCTTCATCTACGGGCGCGAGGGGATCAGGCTCGCCTACACGACGGGGCGCGGCATCATCCAGATGCGCGCCAAAGCCGGCATCGACCGCATCGGGCGCGGCACGCAGGAGCGCGACGCGATCATCATCAGCGAGATCCCCTACCAGGTGAACAAGTCGCGCCTGATCGAGCGCATCGCGGAGCTCGTCAACGAGAAGAAGGTCGAGGGCATCTCCGATCTGCGCGACGAGTCGGATCGCAGGGGGATGCGCATCGTCGTCGAGCTGAAGCGCGACGCCGTGCCGCAGGTCGTCCTCAACAAGCTCTACAAGCTGACGCCGATGCAGTCCTCTTTCGGCGTCATCAACCTGGCGATCGTCAACGGGCAGCCGCGCGTCCTCAACATCAAGGAGATGCTGGAGGCGTTCGTCGACTTCCGGCGCGAGGTCGTCAAGCGGCGCACCGAGTACGAGCTGCGCAAGGCGCGCGCCCGCGCGCACATCCTCGAGGGCTTGAACAAAGCCATCGACGCGCTCGACTACATCATCCCGCTCATCCGCAACGCCGGGTCGGTCGACGAGGCGCGGGCGTGGATGACGGGCAACTTCGAGAACATGTCGCAGGCGAAGACCTGGAAGGGCATCCCCTCCGATCTCACCGTCGCCGGGTTCGTCTCGAAGCTCCAGAAGGTCGTCAGGCGCCTCGAGTTCTCCGAGTTGCAGGCGCAGGCGATACTCGATCTCCAGCTGCGGCGGCTCTCCGCCCTGGAGCGGCAGAAGATTCTCGACGAGTACGAGGGGATCATCAAGCTGATCGCCGAGCTGGAGGAGATTCTCGCCAACGAGCAAAGCTTGCGCCGCGTCATCATCAGAGAGCTCGAGGACGTGCGGAAGGATTTCGGCGACGCTCGCCGCACGCAGATCATCGACGAGGGCGTGGAGCTCTCCATCGAAGACCTGATCGCCGACGAGGACGTGGCGATCACGGTGACGAAGGCGGGGTACGTCAAGCGCACGCCGATCTCGACCTACCAGCGGCAGGGCAGGGGCGGCAAGGGACGATCGGGCGCCTCGACGGGGAAGAACGAGGACTACGTCGAGCACCTCTTCATCGCCTCGACCCACTCCTACCTGATGCTCTTCACTGACGACGGGCAGGTCTTCAAACTCAAAGTCCACCAGATACCGGACGCGCTCCCCTCGGCGCGCGGCAAGGCGTTCGTCAACCTCGTCAACATCCCTTCGTCGCGCAAGCTCGCCGGGGTGGTGCCCGTCAAGGAGTTCTCCGAGGGCCGCTACGTGATGCTCGTCACGCGCAAGGGCACCATCAAGAAGACGGACCTGTCGGAGTTTCAGAACATCCGCACCAACGGCATCAACGCCATCAACATCGACGAGGGCGACGAGCTGCTGGACGTGGTGCTCACAGACGGCAAGAAGCGCATCTTCATCGCCACGCACAACGGGCTGGCGATCCGCTTCGACGAGTCGGACGTGCGTCCCATGGGTCGCGCCACGCGCGGCGTGCGCGGCGTCGATCTGCGGAAGGACGACTACGTCGTGAGCCTGTGCGCCGTCTCGCCGGACGACTCGGAGCGGATGCTCTCGGTCTCGGAGTGCGGCTTCGGCAAGCAGACGCCGATCTCGACCTACCGTTTGCAGTCGCGCGGCGGCAAGGGCGTCATCAACATGAAGACGACGGAGAAGACCGGCAAGGTCGTCGCCGTCTTCCCCGTGGACGACGACTCCGAGATGATGATCATCACCAAGCAGGGCAAGCTGATCCGCATCGAGGCGGGCGAGATCCGCAAGACCGGCCGCGGCGCGCAGGGCGTCCGCCTCATCAAGACCGACGGCGGCGACAAGGTGACGAGCGCCTCCTTGGTCGATCCTTCGACCGCCGACGAGACGGCTGAAGTCGTGGCTTAAAGCCCGACCGAGTCGAGACTCTTAACAGATCGAAAGCCCCGCCTGCATCGTGCAGGCGGGGCTTTCGTTTCGTGGTCGTAGCGAGTCGGAACCGCCTGCCGCAAGCGGGCGGGAGAGGGAATTGCGGAATGCGGAATGTGGAATGCGGATTAAAGAACAGTCAAGCTCTGCTTAGAATCCGCAATCCGAAATCCGCAATCTAAAATGGCGATGCCCGCCCGCTTGCGGCAGGCGGTTCCGACAGGAGTCTCTGCGCTGTTGCGTGCAATCACGAACCGCCCTGTGGCGCGAGCGCGAGCATCCGCCCTTCGCTGAAGTAGAAGACCTTGACCGCCGGCGGGCAGCCTTCGAGGTGGAACCGCAGCGCGTGCGGGGAGCGCCCGATCAGGTTGAGGCACGGCGGCGGGGCGTCGATGCGGTCGAAAGTCGCCCGCGGGTCGGCGAGCGTGAGCGTGTATGCGTCCGCGTCCGCAGAGAGTTCGACGCCGTCGCGCGGCGTGTGCGGCGTGTGCCAGGAGAGGACGTGGACGGACGCGACGCGCTTCGCGGGCAGGAACAGCGCGACCGCCTCGGCGAGCCCGTTGCGGTAGAGGTGCGCGCCGCGCAGCGTGTCGGGCGCGTTCAGGACGTAGACCGTCGAGCCGTCGGCTGTCTGCCCGCCGATGTCTTCGACGATTGAGCGCGAGAGATCGGAAGCCTGTCGCCAGATGCGGTTGGTCTGCCAGAGCGCGCCGGCATAAAAGACAAGCAGGCATGCGATTGCCGCGAGCGCGAGTTTGTGTCGGGCGCTGCGCGCGAGGGCGCAGGCCACGGCGATCGAAGAGAACGCGGACGGCAGGTAGAGGTATCGCTCGCCCTGCGTGGTGTAAACGTCAACGCGCAGGTTGATCGTCGGCAGCAGGCAGACGAGGAAGAGCGCGGCGAGCGCCCAGAAGAGCAAGGGGCGGCGGGCGCGCGCGAAGGCGGCGCGGCGCAGAGGCGCGCGCGACAGTACGAGCGCGGAGACGAGCGCGAGCGCGACGCCGAGCGCGAGGAGCGCGACCGAGAGCGCGTGCGATTCGAGGGCGCGCGACTGGAGAGCGATTGCCGGAAGCAGAGCGCGCAAGACGGAGCGGAGGAGCTGGCTGACGACGACCGAGTGCTTGAAGTTCAGGTGGCGGCTCGCGCCGTAGCCGCCGACGAGCGAGCCGATCACCCACGCTCGCGCCGCGACGTAGGCGACGAGCAGCGCGAAGAAGGGATAGACCAGACGAGACGCGCGTTTGAGCGCGCCGCGAGAGCCCAAACCGCGCGCGAGGTAGAGCCCGAGCACGAACGCGGCGGGCGGGAAGCTCACGGCGGGCTCCTTCGCCAGCAGCGCGAGCGCGAAGGCGGCGAGCGAGTCTCTTCGCGGCAGGCGCATTTGTTGTTTGCCCTGCGGGCGTGTTGCCTCTTCGCGCGACGTGCGCATGAGGATCGTCGCGCGTGAGCCGCAGCGCGACGAGGTAGACGAGGAAAGAGTTGAGCGCGTGGAGTGCGACGTTGGTGAGGTGGAAGCCGAGCGGGTTGAGCCCCCACAGGCGCAGGTCGGCGAGCACGCTGACGGGGAGCAGGGCGCGTATGAGTCCGCCCTGATCGGCGGCGTAGACGGGCGACGAGTTGCCCGCGGAGGCGCGCGCGAGGACGACGAAGTCGTCGGAGAGAAAGAACGTGTCGAGGACGTTCGCGTAGGCAAGCGGCGCGAGCAGGAGGCAGGTGAAGAGGACGGCTGAATCGAATCCGCGACCTTCGTCTCTCATACCCCGCCGCCTCCGCGCCGCGCGGGCGCGCCGGGTTCGCCGCCAGCGTCTTAATTGTTCTCTTCGCCGGTTCGCGAAGCGTTCGCGTTCGCCTGCGGGGTCGCGCCCGCCTTCGGCTTGGCGTTGGAGTTAACGTTCGCGTTCGAATTCGCGTTCGAATTCGCGTTCGCGTTGTTCGCGTTCGCGTCCGGCGGCGGAGTCTCCTTCACGTACTTGAAGGAGACGTTCTCCACGCGCACGATCTCCCACTTCCTGAAGACCAAGCCCGACTCCAGCTCATAATGAAGCCGCAACTGACCCGAGAGGCTGATCGGATCGCGCGAGCGCGGGCCGGTGCGCGTCTGCATGTTGATGAGGAAGGTCGCGCGGTCGCCCTCGATCTTCTGCTCGACGATCTCGATCTGCTTCGGCTCGCTGTGGTCGAACGCCCAGCCGCGCGGCTGCGACTTGCCGTCCGCCGCGGGCACCCTGCCGTCAACCCACTCGCCGTTGAGGTCCTCGCGGATCGACTCCAGGGTGATTTCCGGTCGCTGATCCTGCGCGGACTGCTGCTGCGCCCCGCCGCCGCCGCACGCGGTCAACAACGACAGAATCAAGAGTGCGGGAGTGAGTCTTCGTCTGCTCATGTGGTTTTCGGCCGCCCCGGCGCGCGGGCGGGCTCTCCTCTTTAGCTTAACGTCTCGGGCGCCGGCTCGTTAACAACGCCGCCCGGCGGTTGTGTCGGCGCGCCCTCGCCCTCGACCCACACCTCGCCGTCGGCGAAAAACTCCTTCTTCCAGACGGGGACGGTGCGCTTCAGCTCGCGGATCGCCCACTCGCACGCCTCGAACGCCGCCCGGCGGTGCGGCGCGCTCACAGAGATGACGACCGAGGTCTCGCCGATCTCCAGCCGCCCCGTGCGGTGGACGACGCCGACGTGTGCGATGTCGAACCTCTCGTGCGCCTCGCGGCAGAGCCTGCCGAGTTCTTTGAGCGCCATCGGCGCGTAAGCCTCGTAGACGAGGTGCAGCGTGCGGCGGCCCTTCGTCCACTCGCGCACGTAGCCGTCGAGCGTGACGGTCGCGCCGCACTCCGCGGGGACGACGCGGCGCGCGACCTCGCCCACGTCTATCGGCTCGGTCGTGAGCTCGAAAAAATCGTGGGCGTGGGTAGGTTGTTCGTCCGCGCCGCCCTCGTCCCCCGCGCCGCCGCTCACGGGCGGGAAGATCGCGACCTCGTCGCCCTCTCGCACCTCGGCGTCCGGCGCGGCGTACTCCTCGTTGACCGCGACGAGCAGCGAGCGACCGAAGCGGCGCAGCGGCGGGAAGCGCGCCAGAGCCTCCTCGAAGACGCCCGCGGCTGTTGCCGGCGCGGCGACTTCGAGCGCGTGCGACTCCGCGCCGCCCGCCGCCTCGCGCGCCGCGCCGAACAGCAGCAGACGGACGCGCACGCGCGCGCCGTCTCCGCGTTCGCCAGAAGTGTTCGGGTCGGGAATCATTACCGGGGGTTCGGGGCGCCGGGAGTCATTCGTCGATACTGATCTTGCGCGCGGAGTGGCCGTTGCCCTTGGCGAGCTTGTGCGTGCGCGCGCGCTCCTCGTAGCCGGAGACGACCTGCTTGAGCAGGCGCGAGAGGCGCGCGAGCCGCTCCGCGCCGGAGCGCAGTTCCAGCAGCTCCTGCTTCAACTCGTTGTCCATCTCCATCGCGGCGGCGACGAGGAAGGAGAGCCTTTCGGGCTCGTCCGTCGACAGCTCTGGCAGCGCGGCGCGGTCGTCGTTCAGCGCGCGGACGGCGCGCGCGATGCGCCCGAAGACCTCCGTCACCTCGCCCGCGCTCCGGGCGAGCAGCGCTTCGTCCTCCGCCTCGTCCTCGAAGAACTCGACGCGCGCGACGAGGTACGGCTCCCCCGACTCGACGTACGCGACGACGCGGTAGCGGACGACGCCGACCGTCAGGATGTTCGAGCGGCCGTCTCCGAGCGGCTGCACCTCGACGACTTCCGCCGCGCAGCCGACGTGGCCGACCGCGGGCCTCTCGACCCCGCCCTCCTCCGCCCCGTCGAAGAACGAGACCCCGAACAGATTGTTCGTCACGCGCACGTCCGAGAGCAGGCGGCGGTAACGCTCCTCGAAGACGTGCAGCGGCATCGGCACGCCGGGGAACAACACCGCCGGCAGCGGGAACAGCGGCAGCTCCCGCACGCCGCGCACTTTTTCCAGAGCATCCGTCATTCGGGTCAGAGGTCAGAGGCTAGAGGTCAGAGGTTAGTGAAGACAGTGCTAACTGATCTCTAACCTCTAGCCTCTGACCTCTAGCTCGTCGCGTTGCGTTCGAGGGCTTGCAGGGCGGTGGCGGTGGCGACGGCGTAGGGCTTGGCGGGATCGTCCGCGCCCGCGCCCGCCTCGTCGCCCAGTTGTTCTTCGATGAGCTTGAGAATCTCTTCGGGCGACTTGTCCTCCAGCGCGAACTTCTTGGCTTCGAGGATGAGCCCCGCCATCTGCGGCGCGCGGTCGCGGAAGCGCGTGTCGCGCGCGATCAGGTCTTCGATGATCCTCCGCTCGCGCACCAGCCGCGAGGCTTCGGTGTCGAGCCCCTCGGCGACGGCGTACTCGACGGGGACGCTGCGGTTCGTCACCAGCACGTGCAGCGCGCCCGTCGCCTCGCGCGCGTCGCTGCGCATCTTCGGTATGTCGAGCAGCGAGTTTTTGAAGCCGAGGTGGCCGCGCAGGTTGATCTCGATGATGGGGGCGAGACCCTTATCTTTCTCCGCGTCGAACGCCCGCGCCTCGCGGCGGACGACTTCGAGCACGCCCTCTCGGACGGCGTCGGGGCTCTCCGCGCCGGACACGTCGAAGCTCAGGCGCTGGAAGGGCCGCTGCGTGTAGTCGCGCAGGTGGCGCGCGTCGATGTTGCGCGCTTCGTCCACTTCGACGAGGTAGACGCCGCGCTCCTCCCGGTGCTCGTCGATGGAGCAGGCTTCGAGCGAGCCGGGGTTGAACGCCCAGCCGTCGATCTCGAAACGCTTGTGCGTGTGACCGAGCGCGACGTAATCGACGAGACCTTTGAGCTCCTTCATCCGCTCGACCGAGAGCGCGGGGATGTTGGGACGGTTCAACTGCCCCTCGACGTCCGTGTGGAGCATGAGGATTTGGAAGTGAGAGTCGTCGCGCGCGTCGCGCAGCGCGTCGGTGAGCAGGGGGATGGCGGCGTTGGTGCTGGTGCCGAACCAGTGCGTGCCGAAGATGCGCGCGCCCGCGATGTCGATGTAAGAGCCCTTCTTCTCCTCGTCGTCCCACGGCGCGAGGCGGAAGCCGTCCGTCGTGTCGGGCTCCAGCAGTTTCAAAAATTTCCACTGCGAGAGCGAGCGCATCCAGGAGAAGCGGCTGACGGAATCCGACTCGTGCTGATCGTGGTTGCCCTCGATGGCGACGACGGGGATGCCCGCCTCGCGCAACGCTTCGAGCCCCGCGATCGCGTGGTTCATCGCATCGGGCTCGACCCGCCGCGCGTTGAAGAAGTCGCCGCAGATGAGGACGAAATCGACGCGGTTCCCGATGGCGTGAGCGTGCACCACGTCGAGCCACGCGCGCGCGAAGTCCTTCGTGCGCTCGTCGAGGTTGTAGCGGCGGCAGCCCAGGTGTACGTCCGCGATGTGGAGGAACTTCATAACGGTCTCGCCGGCAGGAACGCGCTGTGAAAGAGCCCGAAAACGGCGTCGCAGGCGTTTCTTCCGTGAAACTATTATACGACATCAGGGGTCGGGGGTCGGGGGTAGGGGGTTAGTAAAATCATAAAACTAACCCCC
>JAIVJC010000182.1 GCA_020200235.1 Acidobacteriota bacterium
GGCGCAGGCCATCCTGGCGGTCGCGCAAGGCAGTCAGTCGATGATGGCTGTCGACTTCCGCGCCAGCCGAACCCTCGTGACGAGCAGCGAGCTGGCGCAGTACCGCGTCGTCCACTTCGCCACGCACGGCATCTTGAACAGCGAGCACCCGGAGCTGTCGGGCGTCGTCCTCTCGCTCGTGGACGAGCAGGGTCGCCCGACCGACGGCTTCCTGCGGATGCACGAGATTTACAACCTCAAGTTCCCCGCCGATCTCATCGTGCTCTCGGCGTGCCAGACGGCGCTCGGCAAAGAGATCAGGGGCGAGGGGCTCGTCGGCTTGACGCGCGGGTTCATGTACGCGGGCGCGCCGCGCGTGATGGCGAGTTTGTGGAAAGTGGACGACGCGGCGACCGCCGAGCTGATGAGGCGTTTCTACCAGTCGATGCTGAAAGGCGGCTTGCCGCCTGCGGCCGCCCTGCGCGCGGCGCAGAAGGGGATGTTGGAGCAGAAGGGCTTGCAGGAGCGTTGGCGCGATCCCTACTTCTGGGCAGCGTTCCAGTTGCAGGGCGAATGGAAGTGACGACTTCGAGAGAATGAAAAGGTGGAGCGCGTAACTGAACAGGACGAGTTGATCGTCCGCTACCTACTCGCCGAGCTGCCCGCCGACGAGGCGGAGCGGTTCGAGGCGCGCTATTTCGCCGACGACTCGCTCTTCGAGCAACTCGCAGCCGTCGAGGATGAGCTGTTCGACGCCTACGCGCGCGGCGAATTGACCGAGCGCGAGCGCTTACGCTTCGAGGCGCGTCTGCTCGCCACCCCGCGCGCGCGCGAACGGTTAGAGTTCGCGCGCGAGTTGTCACGCACGCTCGCGCCACGCCCCGAAATAATGACGCGCGCCGACGAGCGCGGCGAGTCGCCTCTGCGCTCGCTCCTCACGCTTTCCTTCCTGTCGCGCCCAGCCATGCGGCTCGCCTTCGCGACGCTCGCGATAGCGCTGCTGGCGGGCGCGGTCTGGATCGTCTTCACGCGTCGCGGGCGACCGTCAACGTTTAAAGCTGAAGGCTGAAGTGCCCGCGCGCGCGGGCGAACGCTACCGCGCGTCGGTGCAGACGGTCGAGGGCGCGGAAATCTGGTCGCGCACCAACCTCAAGCCGACTCGCGCAGGTACGGGTCGGGGTCTCTTAGCCGTACAGTTCCCCGCCCGGCTTCTCCCGGCAGGAGATTACATTCTCGCCATCAACCTCATCGACGCACACGGCAAAGCCGAAGAGCCCGGTCTCTACTACCCCTTCCGCGTCAGGATTCACTGAGCAAGCCGCACGACGCAGCCCATAACTCGGCTCGGACTTCGCCGAGGGCGGGAAGGCGATGAAACGCTTTCGTCGGAAATGCCACTTGACAGTCGGAACACCAACCCGTCGGCGCGAGCCGCGCATGCGCCCCGCACGCGGGTCGAGACGGACGCAGCCGTCGCCACGGACGACGCAAGTGTGCGCCGCATCGCGCGCGCCAGAATCCTGAAGGAGGAAACATGTCGAAGAAACTTTTATCGCTCGCGCTCTCGTTAGTCCTCGCCGTGCTGGGCAGCGCCGCCGTCGCCTCAGCCGCGTCGAAGGCGGAGAAGGAAGCCGCCTTCGCCGGGAAGGTGAAACGGAACATCCTCAAACTCGGCACGGGCGAGGCGGCGCGCGTGAAGTTGAAGCTACGCGACAAGACGAAGCTAGAAGGCTACGTCTCCGAGGCGGGAGCCGACTCTTTCACCGTCGTGGACGCAAAGGGCAGAACGTCCGCGGTCGTCGCCTACGCGCAGGTCAAGCAGGTGCAGGGCAACAACCTCTCGACCGGGCAGAAGATCGCCATCGGGGTCGGCATCGCCGTCGCCGTCCTGGTCATCGCCGCCCTGGTCATCAAAGCCGGGTGCGACGGCTTCTGCGAATGAGCGCGTCGGCGTCACGGGCGGGGCGCGCCGGAGGGGAACACGCCGTGCGGAAAATTTGTGCGTCGGTGATCGCCGTCATGTTTATCCTCCCCGCTTCCGCGCGGCAGGCGGGCGCGGCTGGGCAAGGTGATGAGGGGCAGCGCGCCGCGGCTGTGAAAGCGCGCGTCGAGAGGATCGGCACGGGGGTGAAGGCGCGCGTCACGGTGACGACGAAGGACGGGATGAAGCTCAAAGGCATCGTCACGCAGATCGGCGAAGGGAGTTTCGTGGTCGTCCGCACCGACGGGTACCTCGGCCAGTCAGTCACGCTCGCCTACTCGGACGTGTCCGGCCTGAAGGGGGGAGGGGTCAGCTGGCAGGGCGTCGGATCGAAAACGGCAGCCGGCGCGCTCTTCGCCTTCGCCATCCTGCGCGAGATCGCGAAGGGCGTCCGCGTCCCCGCGCCCTGAAGTGGATGAGACGGGGCGGCAATTATTTTTCACCTTAGGAGACATGCCATGAGTCGCATCACGCTTCGCCGCGGCGCGCGCCGCGCCGCCCTCGTCCTCTCGATCCTCCTTCCGCTCGCGCCCGCCGTGGCGCGGAAGAGTCGTGCCGCGTCGCTCGGGGCTGAGGGGGGCGCGCCGACGGCCGCCGATTGCGGGGGCGAAGCCGCGTTTGACTCCGCGGCGGCGGGGGCGAACGGGAAGGTAGCTTTCCTGCGAACCGGCTTCGATGGCGGAGACGGCGTCTACGTAATGAACGCCGACGGCAGCAATCAGTTGCGGATCACAGCCGACGGCGAGGCGCCCACCTTCTCCCCGGACGGGACAAAGATCGCCTTCACCATCTATCAGGGACCGGGCAACGGCTTCGGCGAGATTTACGTGGTGGGCGCGGACGGCTGCAATCCCGTCAACGTCACGAAACATCCGCTGCCCGATCTCTCCCCGACCTGGTCTCCCGACGGCGCGAAGATCGCCTTCATCACCAACCGCGACCACTCGAACCCGCAAGACCCCGAAGACGGGCTCAACGAAATCTACGTGATGAACGCCGACGGCTCGAACCAGACGCGGATCACGAATGGGCAGGGCGGCTTCTACCTTACTCCCGCGTGGTCACCTGACGGCACGAAGATCGCCTTCGGCTTTGCCCCGCCGAATGCCCGATCCGACACCGAAGTAGAGATTTACGTGATCAACGCCGACAGCACCAACCTCACCCGCCTCACGAACAACACACTCTCCGACAGCGAGCCATCCTGGTCGCCCGACAGCCAGAAGCTCGCTTTCGAGAGGGCGACCGGTGGGGCGGGCTCGCAGGAGATCTACGTGATGAACGCCGACGGGACGAGCCAGACGCGGCTGACTAACAACTCCGACGCAGACTTGAATCCCGCCTGGTCGCCTGACGGGACCAAGATCGCCTTCGTCGGTTACAGGAATTCCAATTTCGACATCTACGTGATGAACGCCGGCGGGACCAATCCGACGCGGCTGACTAGTGACCCGGGGATTGACATCCAACCTGCCTGGCAGACGCTGCCGTCGAGCCCTGAGCCGACGCCGACGCCCGCGCCGACGACGGCGCCGACCGGCTACGTGACGCTCACCTTCGACGAGTTGCCCACGCAACCCGCCAAGTGCGTCCACATTGGCGGCGTCTCATTCGACTATCAGACCAACGCCCCCGCCTCGCTTAATGCCCTCTACGGCTCGTTCACGGCGACCACGAAGTTCGTCCAGGACAGGGCGCTGGAGGTGGACCCGACGGGAACGCTCACGCTCAACTTCGACGTCCCGACCTCATTCCTCCGCTTCGGGATCACGGTTAACACGACGGAAGCACTGTCGCCAGGCATCACCGTCCAGCTTTTCGACGCCGCGTCGAATCCGCTCGGAACTTTCCCCGTGAGCGTTCAGCCGGCGTCGGGGCAGAACGGCGCCCTCATGCTCTCGGAGAACCAGTTCACCTCCTCGGGTGCACCCGTGAGCCGCGCTGTTGTTACGGGCAGCACCGCGGGGAGGCCCTTCAGCAAGCCCCTCTTCGCCCTCGACAATCTGACCTTCGACCGCTCGACGGCGCAGAAGACGAGCACGGTGCAATTCGCGCAAGCCGTCAGCCCGGTCGGAGAGAGTTCTCCGAGCGTCAGCCTCAACGTGACGAGGGCGGGCGACCTATCAACCGCCACGACCATCAGCTACGCCACGCTCGACCTCTCAGCCATCATCCGCTGCGACGAGCGCGTCTCTTTCGCCCTCTCCCGCTGCGACTACGCGACCACCGTGGGCACGCTCTTCTTCGCCCCCGGCGAGTCGCAGAAGACGATCAGCATCCCGCTCATCAACGACGCTCACGCGGAGGATTCTGAGTCGTTCGACGTGCAATTGAACGGCGCGACAGGCGACACGGCGCTCGGGGCGGCAAGCCGTGCGACGGTCACCATCCAGGATAACGACTCGCCCGGCGCGCCGAACCCGATCACCTCGACCGACTTCAGCTTCTTCGTCCGGCAGCAGTACCTCGACTTCTTCGGCAGAGAGCCCGACGCCGGGGGCTTCGCCGCCTGGAAGGGCACGCTCGACAACTGCCCCGACCCGTTCAACTCGAACCCGGCTTCTCCGTCCGCCAACTGCGACCGCGTCTCGGTCTCGACCAAGTTTTTCCGCTCCAGAGAGTTTGAGCTCAAGGGGCGTTACGTCTTCAACTTCTACAAGGTCTCGTTCGGGCGGCTCCCTCATTACTCGGAGATCATCCCCGACATGGCGAGCCTGACGGCGGTGGACGACGCCGGGTTCTTCGCCAGGAAGGCGGCGTTCACCGACTCGTTCGTGCAGCGGCAGGAGTTCAGAAATCTATATGACGCGCTCTCGAACCAGCAGTTCGTGGACGCCTTGATGGGCAGGTACTCCTTGCAGCAACTCACGACGCCCAACCCGGCGACCCCCGACAACACGGCGGATAAGATCATGCTGACGCGGGGCGAGCTGGTGAGCCGCCTGAACCTGGGGACGCTGACGCGCGCCCAAACCTTGCGCGCCGTCGCCGGCTCTGATGAGGTCGGTGCGGCGGAGGCTAACTCTTCCTTCGTGGCGATGCAGTACTTCGGCTACTTGAGGAGAGACCCGGAGCCGCAGGGCTACGCCGACTGGCTGCGCACGATCAACGCCAACCCCTCGGACATCCGCTCGATGGTCAACGGCTTTATGAACTCAGACGAGTACCGGCTCAGGTTCGGACACCTTTAAGGTCAGGGTCTGAAGAGTCCGCCGAAAGCGCGTGCACAACAGCACGGGCATTCATCAAAGAACAGGCGCGGGCGCGGGGAATCTCTCCGCGCCCGCGCCGTCACTTCTGAACCGCATATGCTGGCTCACCCGGAATGCCCGCCGAAACAACACAGCGAGCTTTCCCAGGCTCGCGCACCCCAGTCGAGTTGATTTAGAATCCACTTACGATTCACAGCACAGCCTTACCGGCGCAAAGCCGGGGATCTATACCGATGAAAGCGATCCGTGTAAGTGAGTTCGGAGAGCCCGACGTGATGCGGCTCGAAGAGGTGCCCGATCCGCAGCCGGGCGCGACGCAGGTGGTCGTGCGCGTGCGCGCGGCGGGCGTCAACCCCGTGGACGCGTACGTCCGTGGGGGCGCGCACACGCGCAGACCCACGCTCCCCTACACGCCCGGCTCCGACGCCGGCGGCGTGGTCGAGTCGGTCGGCACTGAAGTCAAACGTTTCAAAGTGGGTGATCGCGTCTACGTCCGCTGGAGTCTGAGCGGGACTTACGCGGAGCTCGCGCTGTGCGAGGAGGCGCACGTCCACCCGCTGCCGGAAAGGGTGAGCTTCGCGCAGGGGGCGGGCGTCGGCGTGCCGTACGCGACCGCGCACCGCGCGCTCTTCGGGCGGGCGCAGGCGAGGGCGGGCGAGACCGTGCTGGTTCACGGCGCGAG
Source organism: Acidobacteriota bacterium (assembly GCA_020200235.1). Classification (GTDB taxonomy): domain Bacteria; phylum Acidobacteriota; class Blastocatellia; order Pyrinomonadales; family Pyrinomonadaceae; genus JAIVGV01. Next base: position 5,855 of record JAIVJC010000182.1, read on the forward strand.
CGGCGGCGTCGGCGTCGCCGCCGTGCAGCTCGCGCGCGCCGCGGGGATGGCGGTCGTCGGCACGGGCGGGACGCGGGAGGGGCGCGAACTCGTCGCGCGCGAGGGCGCGCACCACGTCCTCGATCACCGCTCACCAGATTATCTCGAGGAGCTGGCAGGATTGACTGACGGGCGCGGCGCCGACGTGATCCTGGAGATGCTCGCGAACGTGAACCTCGATCGGGACCTCGGCGCGCTGGCGCGCTTCGGTCGCGTCGTCGTCATCGGCAACCGCGGTCGCATCGAGATCAACCCGCGCGACGGGATGACGCGCGAGGCGACCGTCCACTGCATGTCGCTCTTCAACGTCGCGCCCGCCGAGCTCGACTCGATCCACGCCGCGCTCGTCGCGGGACTCGAAGCGGGGACGCTGCGCCCGGTGGTCGGCAAGGAACTGCCGCTCGCCGAAGCCGCGCGCGCCCACCGCGAGGTGATGGAGCCGGGCTCTTACGGGAAGATTGTCTTAACGCCTTGAAAGAGTGTTAATCCGGGTCGGTGATTTAGTCTTCGGTATGGAAGAAATAGTCATGCCAATCGCGACGATCAACCCGGCGACGGGCGAGACTGTCAAAGAGTTCGCCGCGCACACCCCACGTGAGATCGAAGAGAAGATCGCGCGCGCGTACGAAGCTTTCCGATCGCACCGGCGCACGACGTTCGCGGAGCGCGCCGAGAAGATGATGCGCGCCGCGGAGATTTTAGAAGCGGGGAAAGATTCTTTCGCGCGCGTGATGACCGTCGAGATGGGCAAGCCCATCCGTTCGGCGCGCGACGAGGCGGCGAAGTGCGCGTGGGTCTGCCGCCACTACGCGGAGAACGCCGAGGCGTTCCTGTCGGACGAAGAGATCGCGACGACCGCGACGCGCAGCTTCGTGCGCTACCAGCCGCTCGGCGTCGTGCTCGCCGTGATGCCTTGGAACTTCCCCTTCTGGCAGGTCGTACGCTTCGCCGCGCCCGCGCTGATGGCGGGCAACGTCGGGCTCCTGAAGCACGCCTCGAACGTCCCGCAGTGCGCGCTCGCCGTCGAAGACGTGTTCCGACGCGCGGGGTTCGAGCGCGGGGAGTTCCAAACTCTGCTGATCGGATCGGCGGAGGTGAGCCGCGTGCTGGAAGATGCGCGCGTCGCGGCGGCGACGCTGACGGGGAGCGAACCCGCGGGAGCGAGCGTCGCCTCGGTCGCGGGCAGGCTGATCAAAAAAACCGTGCTCGAACTCGGCGGGAGCGACCCGTTCATCGTCATGCCGAGCGCGAACCTCGATGAGGCGGTGAAGACCGCCGTCAAGGCGCGCACGATCAACAACGGACAGTCGTGCGTCGCGGCGAAGCGCTTCATCGTCCACGCGGAGATTTACGAAGAGTTCGCGCGACGCTTCAAAGAGGGAATCGCCGCCCTCAGGGTCGGCGACCCGCTCGACGAGGAGACCGAGATCGGACCGCTCGCCACCGCGCAGATCGCGCGCGACATCGAGGAGCAAGTGCGCAAAACCGTCGCCGCGGGCGCGCGCGAGTTCCGCAGCCCCGCGAAACTCCCCGCGCGCGGCAACTACTTCGCGCCCGCCGTGCTCGAAGACATTCCCAAAAATTCGCCCGGCTACTGCGAGGAGTTCTTCGGACCCGTCGCGCTGCTGTTCCGCGTCGGATCGATCGACGAGGCGATCCGCATCGCCAACGACACGCCCTTCGGTCTGGGCGCGAGCGCGTGGACGAATGACGACGGCGAGCGCGATCGTTTCACGTCGGAGATCGAGTCGGGCTCGGTCTTCATCAACGCGATGGTGGCGAGCGATCCGCGCCTGCCCTTCGGCGGCGTCAAGCGTTCGGGCTACGGGCGCGAGCTGAGCGCCTTCGGCATCCGCGAGTTCGTCAACGTCAAAACCGTCTACGTGAAAGACGACGAGACGACGCGGCGCGCCGAGACTGAATGACATCGGATGACTGAAGACCTTTCGACGAGGCACACACCTCTCGGC
>JAIVJC010000134.1 GCA_020200235.1 Acidobacteriota bacterium
AGAACGAGGATCGCCTCCACCGCCAGCGCTACTACGAGCTGGGGACCGACCTGATGATCTGGAAGATGCCCTCCTTCGAGCTGGAGAAGGAGAAGGCCGCCGAGATGATGTCGAAGGCGAGGAAGTTCAAGGCGCTGATCCTCGACCTGCGCGGCAACCCCGGCGGCTACACCGAGACGCTGAAGCAGATGGTCGGCTGCGTCTCGCCGAAGGACTTGAACGTCGGCGTGCTGAAGCGGCGCAAGGGCGACGAGCCCTTCGTGGCGAAGACGCGCGGCGCGGACAAGGTCTTCACGGGGCAGCTCATCGTGCTCATCGACGGCGCGTCGGGCTCTGCCGCCGAGCTGTTCGCGCGCGTCGTGCAGTTGGAGAAACTCGGCACGGTCGTCGGCGACCGCTCGGCGGGCGCGGTGATGCAGAGCAGGGTCTTCCCGTTCCAGATGGGCGCGGACACGGTCATCTTCTACGCGGCGAGCATCACGGACGCGGACATCGTCATGGCGGACGGCAAGAGTCTGGAAGGCGCGGGCGTCGTGCCCGACAAGCTGATGCTCCCGACGGGCGCCGACCTGGCGGCGCAGCGCGACCCGGTTCTCGCCTACGCCGCCTCGCTCGCGGGCGTCAAGCTCGACCCCGAGAAGGCCGGCGCGATGTTCCCCGTCGAGTGGCGGAAGTAAAAGCGAACGATGAACGCGGAACGATGAACGATGAACTGAAGGCAGTCGCTTTCACTTCATCGTTCATCGTTCCGCGTTCATCTTTTTCTTTAGAGTCTGTGTTCGGCGCGGTAGCGTTGGAGGAGTTCTTCGAGGAAGCCTTCGTAGGTGAAGGAGTCGCGGTCGAAGTCGGGGCGGAGCTTGTAGAGGATGGGCATCGAGACGCGCCAAGCCATCCACTGGCGCACGCCGTCGCTGAAATCCCAGCGGCGGCGCAGGAACGTCTCGACCACCTCGATCTCGCGCTCCGTCATGGACGAGGTGTCGCCCGTGAAGACGACCGGCTTGAAGGCGCGGCGCATCGCCACGTCGGAAGTCGGCGCGCCGAAGACCGAGTCGAAGGTCGGCGCTTCCGCCTCGCGCTCCCTGACGACCACGGTCGCCGCGACGAAGTCGCCGACCCTCTGATCGCGGCTGCTCAAGAATACCGAGAGCAGCCCGACCGAGTAGAAGGGGAACGGCATCATGTCGAAGATGCGGACGAGGTTGCGCGCCGCCGCCTCCCAGAACGTGACGGGTCGCCCGTCCTCGCGGATCACGCGCAGGCGCAGCGCGCGCTTGCCCGGCGTCTGCCCGTGCCACAGCCACTCGAAGACGGCGAAGTAGCCCGACCAGATGAGGAACCACGCGAGGATGACGGCGGCGATAGCCCACTTCGGGGCTTCCGACATTTTGTCTTTGAACTCCGACAGCAGCCCCACCCACTGGAGCACGGCGACGACCATCAGCATCAGGATCACCTGTATGGAATGGTCTGCCGCGCACGCGAGGAAGCGGTTGCCGATGGACGCCAGCGCGAAGTGCAGCGGCACGCGCTCCGGCGTCTCGATGACCAGAATCTCTTCGTTGGCTGTGGCTGCTGCTGCTGACATCTCTCCCTAATCCTACTCGCCCCGGACTTTGCGCGGCAGCACCTGCCTGTCCCACCGCGCGAACTCCGCCTTCAACTGCTCGAACTCCCGCGCGCGCTCCTTCTTCAAGTCGCCGTTCTCCCTCACGTCCTGCGAGAGGTCGAAGAGGTATTCGTCCTGTCCGTCGTGCCAGTATTTCAAGTCGCCGCGTCGCACCGCGCTCTGCTTGAGGTGACGCCAGAAGAGCGTGCGCTCAGATCGCGCCGACGCGCCGCCGCCGCCTCGCATCGAGGGCAGCAGATCGATCCCGTCGAGACGGTGCCGCGGGTCGGGCGGCGTGCCCGTCGCCGAGAGGATCGTCGCCGTCCAGTCCATCGTGATCGCGACCTGCCCGGAGACGCGACCGGCGGGGACGACCCTGGGGAAGCGCACGATCGCCGGGACGCGGATGCCGCCCTCGAGCAACTCGTCTTTGCCGCCCACGAAGGGCCAGTTGTAGGAGAAGCGCTCGCCGCCGTTATCGCTCGTGAAGACGACGAGCGTGTCGCGCTCGACGCGCGCGTCGCGCAGCGCCTGCAGGGCACGACCGACGCCTGCGTCCATGCTCCGCATCATCTCCGCGTAAACTTTCAGAGAGCCCCCGCCGCGAAACTCGTCGAAGCCGCGCTTGGGCTTCCGCACGGACGCGGCATCATTGGGTCCCTCCCAGGGCCAGTGCGGCGCGTTGTAGTGGAGGCTCAGGTAGAAGGGGCGCGTGCGCGGCCGCCTGATGTATTCGACGGCGCGGTCGGTGAGCAGTTCCGTCAGGTAGCCGTTGCGCTCCGGCGGCACGGGCTGCTCGTTCTCGAAGAAGTCGGGCTCGCCGTTCGAGTCGTCGTGTGTGAAGAAGTCAGCCGCGCCGCTCATGATGCCGTAGAACTCGTCGAAGCCGCTCTTCAAGGGTCCGTACTTCGGCAGGTAGCCGAGGTGCCACTTGCCGACGAGCGCGGTCTCGTAGCCGTTCGCGCGCAAGAGCGACGCGACGGACGGGAAGGCGGGGTCGAGTCCGACCTTGCCCCCCTCCTGCTTCCTCCACGGCAGCGGCTCCATCAGCCCGACGGGGTGGCGCGCCGGGTACTGACCCGTCAGGAACGCGCAGCGCGTCGGCGTGCAGACGGGTGAGGCCGAGTAGGCTTGGGTGAAGCGCGCGCCTTCGGCGGCGAGACGATCAAGATTCGGCGTGCGGTAGTCGGGGCGACCGTAGCAACTGAGATCGCCCCAGCCGAGATCGTCCGCGAGGATGAAGAGCACGTTCGGGCGCGACGCGGGGCGCGGCTGAGCGGCGAGAGTTTTCGCCGCACCGGCGGCGAGCGTGCCCGCGACCGCGGCTCCTAAAAATTCGCGGCGGTTAATCACCTTCGTCTCTCGTTTTCTCATGAGCCCTCCGGAGTCGCGCCCTTTGTTCCATGTCTCCTCGAACCAGCTGCGGATTGACGCCTTGTTATCTTCAGCGAGCAATTCTTTTACCAGAGATGGACGAGTTAGATATTTTTCAAATCATCTGTGATATCCGGGATTTCACCGACTACGCGTATGTGGCGACGTTTGCCGACCTGAATCGTAATACCTTGATCGAGCTTTAGTTCGATTTCTGCGTTTGCTTGTGAAACGCGCGCACCTTCAACCCGAACTCCGTCGCCCTCAATGAGTCTGCGCGCCTCCGCCATTGAAACTGCGAGCTTGGTTTCGACCAACAAACGCGCCAGCTTCCATGTTTTGGGTGCAAGCGGGATTAACGCTATTACATCAGGAAGTTGTCTAAGCTTGAATACGCGGTCAAACTCTTCTTCAGCAGCTTCGGCTGCGTTCAGTGAGTGAAAATCTTTAATAATTTTTTTGGCGAGATCAACTTTAGCAGCTCGTGGATTGAGCGCACCTACTCCAACGCTTAATTGCTTCTGCTTGATCTCGTTAACACTTAAATCAGTTAGCAACTCATAGTAACGCCACATGAGATCGTCGGAGATACTTCTGATCCGTGCCGCCGAGCTCGACATCGGCTTCGAGGGCGACCGAGTCGTAGCCTTGCGTGAGCGGGTAGAGCAGCTCGTGGAGCGCGATGGGTCGCTCTTCGGCGAGACGCTTCTGGAAGTCGTCGCGCTCTAAGATCTGCTTCACCGTGACGCGCGAGGCGAGGCGGACGAAGCCATAGGCGTCGAACTTATCCATCCACTCGGAGTTGAAGCGTAGCTCGGTCTTATCGGGGTCGAGCAGCTTGAAGATTTGCGCCCTGTAGGTCTCGGCGTTCGCCTCGATCTCCTCGCGCGTGAGCTGCGGGCGCGTCGCCGACTTGCCCGAAGGGTCGCCGATGAGTCCCGTGAAGTCGCCGATCAGGAAGATGACCGTGTGCCCCAGCTCCTGGAACGCGCGCAGCTTGCGGAGGACGACCGTGTGACCGAGGTGGATGTCGGGCGCGGTCGGGTCGGCGCCGAGCTTGACGCGCAGGGGCTTGCCGGTGCGCGCGCTCCGCTCGAGCTTCGCCCGCAGGTCGTCCTCGCGGATGATCTCGACCGCGCCTTTCCTGAGGAAATCGATCTGCTCGTCAATCGTCATCGCGCCATCGTAAATCGAAAAGCCGTGACAGGTAAACCGTCAACCGTGACAAGAGAGATCCGGCTTCTTACTTGTCACGGTTGACCGTTCACCTGTCACGGCTCCTAAAGGCTGAGTTCGTACTTGCCGCGGTGTCTGGCGAAGAAGCGTTCGATGAAGTCGATGGCTTCCGCGGGGCCGAGGGAGTGGAGGATGTCCACGTCGAGGTTGGAGGAGAACTTCTTGCGGCGGTCGGGGCGCTCCAGGTAGCCGCGCCGGTAAATCTCGGCGACGCCCTCAACTTGCGCGCCCGCGATCTCTTTCGGGGCGAGGAAGGCGTTGTTGTATTCCAGCTCGAGGATCGTGTAGCCGTGGCGCGCGCACAGTTCAGCCAGACTCTGGATGCTGTAGCCGTAGAAGTGGTGGCGCAGGCGGAAGTGCGGGTCGTACTCGACGTGGAAGCGGACGGGCGGCGGTATCTTCTCGTTGATCTCCGTGACGACGAGGCGCGGGCGAAAGTCCTTGAGCAGCACGTCGAGCACGAGGTAGTCGTAGCTGTCGATGTCGAGGCTGAGCACGTCGAACTCGCGCCCGACGCCGTGCTCGCGCAGCAGCCGCGTGACCGTCTTCGGCGTCACGCGCGCGCGCACCGCCTCGACGTGCGGGAACGGCTCGTAGGATTTGACGAGCCTCGCCGCACGGCGCGCGGCAGCAGCGCGTCCACGTACCCGCGCAGAATCCGCTCCTCGCCGAAGTTCGAGAAGCCGCTCTTCTTGAGCAGGAGCTTGGCGCGGTGCAGCCCGTGATCGAGCTGCTGCAGGTATGGTCGTGTGGCTTCGGCTACTTTCACTGGTCCGGGGGGTGCCGCGCGGCAGTCGGGGGGCGGCGCAGAGCGAGATATTCCGACTTGTGGGCGTCGCTGTCAAACGATTGCGGCGCGCGCCGCGGGGAACTAGGGGAGGTCGCCGCCGCTAAACGTCCGAACGGAGAGCCGCCCCGCGCCGGACGACGCGGCGACCCGCGAGCTCGTAGTCGCCGGAGAGGACGAGCGCGACCGCCTCGGCGTAAGCCTCGTGCTCTTGCGTGAGGATGCGCGCGGCGAGCGTCGCGGGCGTGTCGTCGTCTTTGAGGGCGACGACGCGCTGCGCGATGATCGCGCCGCCGTCCAGGGTCTCGTCGACGAAGTGGACGGTGCAGCCGGAAAACTTCACGCCGTGCTCTATCGCCTGCCGCTGCGCGTCGAGACCGGGGAAGGCGGGGAGCAAGGAAGGGTGAATGTTGAGGATGCGACCGCTGAGCGCCCCGACGAAGGCGGGCGAGAGCAGGCGCATGAACCCGGCGAGGCAGACGAGATCGATCTCCCTCTCCGTCAACGCCGCGACGATCTCGCGCTCGTGCTCCTCGCGCGCGCGCCCCAGGCGTTCGACGGCGAGCGTCTCGATGCCGCGCTCCGACGCGAGGGAGCGACCCGGCGCGTCCGCCCGGTCGCTCAGGACGAGGGCGATCTCGGCGCCGGGGACGCGACCGTCGGCGACCGCCGCGGCGAGCGCTACCATGTTCGAGCCGCGCCCGGAGATGAGGACGGCGAGTTTTTTGCGTTCGTGATTCAACTCATTTTTGCGTTCGTGACTCAACTCAGTTGAGTGGCGGGAGCGTTTGATTCGCCGCCGCAGGCGCAGAGGACGAACCCAACGATGAAGTAGGAACGATGAACGATGAACTGAAGGCGAGTGTCTTAACTTCATCGTTCATCGTTCATGCTTCATCGTTCTTCCATGCGCCTGCGGCGGCGAGTCTTGAGGTTTCCTGATCTCTCAACCTTGCCGCGGGGTCGTCGTCACTTGCGAACCTTCGCGAGCACGGCTTGCGCCTCTTTGCGGAGCGCGGCGTTTAAAGAAACGTCCGCGCCGCCGTCCTCCTTCGCGGAGGCGGCGGCTTGCGTGGGCGCTCCGCCCGCGACGGGCACGAGCGTGTAGTCGAGCTTCGCCTCGAAGCGATCCGCCCCGCTCGTCGCTCCCGTAGCGCGACCGAGCAAGCCGCCGATCTTGTTCGCGGTCGATTGCTTGAGCCCGCTTACGTCCGTGAAGAGCACGTAGTCGCAGTCCTTCTGCTTCGCTTCGGCTTGCGCCGCGTCGGGCGCGGTCTCGTCGAGCGGGATCGCCTCGACGCCGCCCCCCGAGATCGCCGCGATCAGCGTAACGCGCAGGTTGCCAGCGTCGAGCGACTGCGTCGTCTTGTTGCCGACGCGCACGACCCCGACGCGGATCGCGCCCGGCTGCTTCGCGCCCAAAGCCGCGGGCGTGTTCATCCCCCCGCGATCGTTGGCGTTTGGTTGCGTGCTGCTCGCGCCGCTCTCGTCGTTGCTGTTGTCGCGGTTGGCGCGCTGCATCGCCTGCATCATCCCCGCCATGTCGTAAAGCTCCTGCGGGTTCTGCGTCTCGGTGTAGCCGGCGGGCACGTCGAAGAGCGCGGCGTCGAGCGTGGCGCGCGAGAGCGAGACCACCTCCTGCGTCATCTCCGTCTGGACTTTGCCGTCCGTGCCGTAGAAGCGCGTGGTGACGAGCACGGGGTAGCCGAGCTTGGCGGTCCCGACGCGGCGGAAGCGCATCGTGTCCTGACAGCCCCCCGCCGGCTGCTGCGGCGTCTGGCGCGACACGGGACGCTGGTTCATCAGGCACTCGAAGTTGAATTCGAGATCGATGTACCAGCCGTCGGTCTCGTAAGCCGTGTCGTTTTTGTCGCAGGCGTCGGGCGAGTGCTCCGTGCGCGACTTCATGATGATGTGGCGCGCGGTGTAGCCGAACATCTGTTTGCGCTCGCCCGTGTCGGTCAGCGTCTGGACGTAGGTGACGACGCCGCCGCGCGTCGGACGAGTGGCGGGCCGTTTCCATGGCGCGACCTTCCGCGCCCGCCTGACCGCCGAACGTCATGCGCTGCTTGATGCGGATGTCGGCGCGCGCCGCCCCCGCCGCGCAGGCGAGGACGAGCGCTGCCGAGATGAGACTCAAAAGTTGACGACGCATTTCATTTACTCCTTAGTTGGGATTTAAGTGTTTCCTCGCGCGGCGCGCGCGGCGGCGACTTCGGCGCCCCCGGGAAGCTAACGCGCGAAGCGGCGCGGAAAAAGATCAGACGAGCCGCACGTCCCTCTCGCCCGCGACGGCGCGACCGATCTCGAAACATTTCTCGCCGCGCGCTTCGACGTGCGACTTGATCGCCCGGACATCCGACTCCGCGCAGACGACGACCATGCCGACGCCCATGTTGAACGTGCGGTACATCTCTCGCTCCGAGACGTTGCCGAGTCGCTGCATGAGATCGAAAACGGGCAGCACCTGCCACGAGCCCAGTTTGATCTCGACGCCCACGCCTTCGGGCAGGATGCGCGGGACGTTTTCCAGGAGCCCGCCGCCCGTGATGTGCGCGAGCCCTTTGATCAACCCACGGTCGAGTAAGTCTTCGAGCGGGCGCAGGTAGCTCGCGTGCGGTTGCAGCAGAGCCTCGCCGGCGGTCATGCCGAGTTCCGCGAGGGGCGTCTCCGCGCGGTAGTCCGCGACCTCGAAGAAGAGTTTGCGCGCGAGCGAGTAGCCGTTCGTGTGCAGCCCCACGGACGGGAGCGCCAGCACCGCGTCGCCCGCTTCGATCCGCTTGCCGTCGATGACATTCTCGCGATCCACGACGCCGACGATGAAGCCCGCGATGTCGTACTCGCCCTCCGAGTAGAAGCCCGGCATCTCCGCGGTCTCGCCGCCCAGCAGCACGCAGCCGTTCTCGCGGCAGCCGCGCGCGCAGCCTTCGACGACCGCGGCGACGACCTCGGGCGAGAGCTTGCCCGTGGCGACGTAGTCGAGGAAGAAGAGCGGGCGCGCGCCCTGCACGAGGATGTCGTTGACGCAGTGGTTGACGAGGTCGCGCCCCACGGTGTCGTGAACATTGGTCTCGAAGGCGATCTTCAGCTTCGTGCCGACGCCGTCCGCCGAGGCGACGAGGACGGGCTGGCGCATCTGCGGAAAAGCGCCGTCGAACATCCCGCCGAAGCTGCCGATCTCGGAGAGCGTGCGCGCGTTGAAGGTCGTGCGCGCGGATTCGCGGATGCGCTCGACCGCCGCGTTAGCCGCGTCGATGGAGACGCCCGCGTCGGAGTAGGTGATCGATTTAGTCATGTCCGTGGTCAGTCGTCCGTGGTCAGTTGTTTGTCATCTCGCAACTCGTCAGGTCTCCTCGCGGTTCGTTATTGACCGAGAACAACGGACGACTGACAACGGACAACTGACTGCTTCACAGTTTGAAATCCTTCTTACCCTCCGTGCCGCTCAGTTTTTCCAGGCGCTCCTGCATCTTCTTGACGCGGTTTTCCGTGGAGGCGCGCGCCTTGCGGTCGAGGGACGCTTTGGTGAGCGTGCGCGCGCTCGGCTCGCCGTCGAAGGTGAGTCGCAGGTGGTCGCCGTCGGACGTGCCTTCGGGGAGGTGCGCGAGCGGCACGTCGAGCGTGGACTCGCGCCCTTCGACGCTGACGACGGCGATTCGGCCGTCCTCCACGCGGTCGACGACGGCGCGCACCTCGCCGCCCTGCGACTCGTCTTCGCGCGCCCCTTTTTTCTTCCCGCCTTTACGCGCGCCTTCGTGCGCGTCGTCGTCGTCAACCTTCGTCATGCGTCTCACCCCCCTGAGCGCCCCTGCCGGAATTACTTGCTGTTGGTCGCCTTCTTCGACTGATCCTTCGGCTTCGGCGCGGGCCCGAAGTCGCCATACTGGATGAAGCCGGAGCGCGCCGAGTCGTCCTTCTGCGCCGCGCGTCCCGCCCACAGCTCCTGCGACGCGGCTTCGCGCTCGCCCCTGATCTGCACGTCGTCGCTCTTGCCGCGCGTCGTGATCGTGAGCTCGCCCTGCAAGTCCGTGCGGAAGAGTTTGACGCCCGCCGCCTTCAGGCGGTCGAGCGCCTCCGGCGAGGGGTGACCGTAGCGGTTGTCCGCGCCGCAGGAGATGACCGCCGTTTTGAACTTGCCGACGCGCAGCAGGTCTTCCGAGGAGGCGTAACGTGAGCCGTGGTGCCCGACCTTGAGCACGTCGGCTTCGAGGCGCGCGCCCTTCTGGATCATGCGCTGCTCGGTCTGCGCCTCCGCGTCGCCCGTGAGGAGCATCGAGAAGTCGCCGTAGTCTAATCTGGTGACGACCGAGTTCGCGTTCGGCTCGTTGCCGCCGGAGCGCAGCTGATCCTTGGTGAAGAAGGGCTGGACGGGCGCGAGCACGGTGATACGCGCGCCGCCGCCGAGATCGAAAGTCTGATCGGGCGTCGCGGCGACGTAGGTCACGCCCTTCTGCTCGATGGCTTTCAAAAAGTCTTCATAGTTCTTCGTCGCGTTCGGGACGCCGCTGTCGAGCACGTTCTTGACGGTGATGCCGTTGATGACCTCGTCCGCCGAGCCGATGTGATCGGCGTGCGCGTGCGTGGCAATCAGGAGGTCGATGTGATCGACGTTGCTGCGCTGGAGGGCTGCGAGAATCTTCTTGCCGTTGCGGGGATTGCCCGCATCGACAAGGACGGTCTTGCCGCCCGGGGCGATGATCAGGATCGAGTCGCCCTGCCCCACGTCGAGCACGTGCACGCTCAGCTCGGCGCCCGAGGGCGGCGGCAGCTGCGGTCCCGTCCTGCGTTGGAAGTAGAAGTAGGCCGCGCTCGCGGCGGCTAAGACGACCAGCAGGACTGCCAACGCGCAGCCGCAGCCGCGCCGAGTGTGTGCCACTTCAACCTCCTCCGGACAAAAACGGAAACCGTGAGCCGCGCCCGTTCGGCGCGCTGCGTGCCCGCGGCTCAGTCGTAAGCCTGCTCGTCCATGAGCCGGGCGAAGTCAGACCACGAGAAAGTCTTGGCGCTCTTGCGGCTCTTGCCGCGCCACGTCAGGGAGCCGCGCCCGATGGTGATCGTGCCGAGCTTCTCGCCGCTCGCGAAAATCTCGAAGTCCATCGCGCTCCCCGCGCGCGTGAACTCCAGGACCTGCATGTGCGCCCTCACCGTGTGCTTCTTGATCGTCGGCTTCGTCTTCGTCATGACTTTATAGTCGCCCCGCGCCGTCAGCCGCGCCCTTCGGCGAACCGCTGGACGGTCGTCGCAAGTAGCCGCAAGTCTTCGCTGATTCGTACCAGCGTCGTGCGGACGTCTGCGTTGATATGACTTTGCGCTTCGATGTGACTGGTGACAACTCGGACAAAGTCGGTCTGCGTGTCCGCATGCATTCGTAGTTGCTGCCCGGTCTCTCGGACTTCTCCGGTCAACTGATCAACTTCTTCGGTCAGACGGTTAAGCCTGACGTCGAAGTCGGCTTGGTTCTTCAGCAAGAACTCGATTGCGCGTTCCATCTCTTCGCCGGTCATGGTGAGCGTCTCTACTTTCTTCGTGAGGTATTAGTCCGACGGCACGGGCTCGTGCTCGCGCGCCCACTGGGTCTCTGCGCGGGGCGTGATCTCTGTCGGGTAGCGGCCCGTCCAGCAGGAGACGCAGGTCGTGCCGGGCTCGAGACCCGACGCCGCGAGCATCCCTTCGAGCGAGAGGTAGCCGAGCGAGTCGGCTTCGATGAAGCGGCAAATCTCCTCGACCGACATCTGCGCGCCGATCAGCTCGTCGCGGTTCGGCGTGTCCACGCCGTAGTAGCAAGGGCTGACGGTCGGCGGGCAACTGATCCTCATGTGGACTTCCGACGCCCCAGCCTCCCTCACCATCCGCACGATCTTCTTCGAGGTCGTCCCGCGCACGATGGAGTCGTCGATGAGGACGACGCGGCGGCCGTTGATGAGGTGGCGCACGGGGTTCAGCTTCACCCTCACGCCGAAGGCGCGGATCGACTGCCTGGGCTCGATGAAGGTGCGGTGGACGTAGTGGTTGCGCACGAGCCCGAAGCGGAAAGAGATGCCGCTCTCGGCGGCGTAGCCGATCGCCGCCGAGACGCCGGAGTCGGGCACGGGCACGACCAGATCGGCTTGCGCCGGGTGCTCGACGGCGAGCCGCCGGCCCATCTTGTGGCGCGACTCGTTGACCGAGCGGCCGTAGATCAGAGAATCCGGTCGCGCGAAGTAGACGTGCTCGAAGACGCACATCGAGTGCTCGCGCCGGGGCAGCGGGCGCGACGAGTGCAGCCCCGCGCCGTCGATCACGACGAGCTCGCCCGGCTCCACGTCGCGGACGTAAGTCGCGCCGATCAGATCGAACGCGCACGTCTCGGAGGCGACGACCCAGGCGTCCTCTAATTTCCCCAGCGCGAGCGGGCGGAAGCCCCGCGGGTCGCGCACGGCGAAGAGCGCGTCGGGCGTGAGGAAGAGCATCGAGAACGCGCCGTCCGTCTCGCACAGGACTTCGGGAATCGCCTCGCGCACCGTGAGCGCCTGCGAGCGCGCGATGCCGTGCAGGATGACTTCCGTGTCGGAGGTCGAGGAGAAGATCGCGCCGTCGCGCTCCAAATCCTTTCGCGCTTCGGTGGCGAAGGGCAGGTTGCCGTTGTGGCAGACGGCGACCTGCCCGTACTTGCATTTGATCTGGAAGGGCTGCGCCTCGCGGATCGAAACCTCGCCCGCGGTCGAATAGCGGACGTGACCGATGCCGCTCGTGCCCGTCAGGCGATCCAGTCGCTCGGCGTCGAACACGTCGGGGACGAGCCCCATCGCGCGGTCGGGTCGCATCTCTCTACCGTCCGAGGTGACGATGCCGCACGACTCCTGCCCGCGGTGCTGCAAGGCGTAGAGCCCGAGGTAGATGAGGCGCGCCGCGTCCGCGTGCCCGTGGATGCCGAACACGCCGCACTCTTCGCGGAGCTTGTCTGAGAGTTGATCGTCCACGCCGGAAACTTTTCGATGACCCTTCGCGATCAGACTGTCTTGCGGTCGGCGTTAGCTTATTTCATCGACGGGCACGCATCAAGCCCGGCGTGTTATCATGCGCGCAAAACGACGGGGAGGGCACTCATGTTGGAAGTCAAAGTCTACGGCGCGGACTGGTGCGGCGACACGCAGAGGACGCTCGAACACCTGAAGCGGCTCGGCGTCGCGCACCGCTACATCAACGTCGAAGAGGACGAGGCGGCGAGCGCCTGGGTCAAGGAGCACAACGAGGGCAAGGAGAAGAAACCAACGCTCGAAATCGCCGGGCAGGTGCTCTCCACGCCGACCGACCGGGAGCTCGACAGCGCGCTGCGCGAGAAGGGGCTCATGGCTTAAACGTCATGCGCGTCGCGCGGGGGCACACCGTGAGCCGACGCACGCCGAAGCGCCGCGCGCCGACGGAGCAGCGAGAGTTGAACGACCCGTCCACGAAGAGAGCCATCGTCGTCGTCGCGCTGCGCGCCGCGCTCGTCGCCGCGCTCCTGGGCGCGGGGCTCGCGGTCTACCGCAAACTGCCGCAGGACGACTCGGGCGCGGCGCTCGCGGGGAGGGCGTCGAAACAGACTCTGCTCCGCATCGTGCTCCGCCGCGAAGGGCTCGGCGACGCGGGCGTGGCGGACACCGCGGTCGAGCTCTACTCCCTGGACGTGGCGGCGGCGCGCAGGGAGTTCGACGACGAGCGGCGCTACGGTCAGCGCTTCGAAGACTTCGTCGCGCGGAGGATGGGCGCGCGCCAGCCCGTCTCGGCGAAGCTCAACCGGGAAGGTCAGGCTCTCGTCGCCCTCCCCCCCGGTCGCTGGTGGGTTCACGCCATGCTCCCCGGCGCGAACGAGCTCGCCTGGCGACTCCCCGTCAACGTCTCCGGGCGCGAGCAGACCGTCGAGCTCACGCCGTCGAACGCCTACACGAGAACGAAGAGTTTTTGAACTTTGTCAGTTGTCCGTGGTCAGTTGTCCGTTGTTCGAGCCGCATGAGAGTTGTCGAAAGCGACCACTCATGCCACCCGATTAGATAGAACAACTGACCACGGACAACTGACCACGGACGTCTTTTCATGCGAGCCCTGCGCTACGAAAACGACTCGCTGCGCGTCGCGGACGTTGGTATGCCGCGCGCGGAGGGCGAGGCGTTGGTGCGCGTGTCGCTGTCGGGGATTTGCAACACCGATCTTGAGATCGCGCGTGGGTACGCGGGTTTCCGCGGGACGCTGGGGCACGAGTTCGTCGGCGTGGTCGAAGAGGCGGAGGGCGCGGGAGTGCTCGTGGGCCGCCGGGTCGTCGGCGAGATCAACGCGGGCTGCGGGCGGTGCGCGCTGTTCGCCGCGGGTGATCCGCGCCACTGCGCGGCGCGCACCGTGCTCGGCATCGTCGGGCGCGACGGCGCGCACGCCGAATACCTGCGGCTGCCCGCGTCGAATCTTTTGGTCGTGCCGGACGAAATCTCCGACGAGCGCGCGGTCTTCACCGAGCCGCTCGCCGCCGCGTGCGGCATCATGGAGCGCGTCGATGTAGAGGACGGCGCGCGCGTCGCGGTCGTCGGCGACGGCAAGCTCGGGCTGCTCTGCGCGCAGGCGCTCGCCGCCCTGAGCGGAGCCTCCGTCACGCTCGTCGGCAAGCACGAGTCGAAACTCGGGATCGCGCGGCGGCGCGGCGTCGAGACCCTGCGGCTCGATCAGTTGAAAGGTTCAACCTCAGCGCGCGCCTTCGACGTGGTCGTCGAAGCGTCGGGCTCGCCCTCCGGCTTCGACCTCGCGCTCTCGCTTCTCAGACCGCGCGGCACGCTCGTCCTGAAATCGACCTTCCACGGCTCGACGGCGTTCGACTCGGCGCGCGTCGTCGTTGACGAGATCACGGTCGTCGGCTCGCGCTGCGGGCGCTTCGCCCCCGCGCTCGAACTGCTCAAGTCGAACCGCGTCGACGTCGAGAGTCTGATCAGCGAAGAGCGCCCGCTCGCCGACGGCGTCCGCGCGATGGCGCGCGCGTCGGAAGGCGGCGTGATGAAAGTTTTGCTCCGACCGTAAAGAAGCTGTTAGCTGTTAGCGATTAGCGATTAGCCAGAGACAAGCGGCGGGCTCGGCTGACTACTGATTTGCTAACAGCTAATCGCTAACAGCTAACAGCTAATGAGACTGAAACCCAACCTCGCCGCCGACGGGGCGCTCGTGCTGACGACGGTCGTGTGGGGCTCGACCTTCTTCATGGCGAAGGACATCCTCGCCCGCTGGTCGCCGCTCTCCTACATGACGCTGCGCTTCGTCGTCGCCGCACTGATCCTCTTCGCGCTGTTCCACCGCCGACTGCTCGGCGCGACGCGCGAGGCGCGCCGGGCGGGCGCGATCTTAGGCGCGCTGATGGGCGCCGGGTTCGCCTTGCAGGCGGCGGGGCAGGTCTACACGACCGCTTCGAAGTCCGCGTTCATCACCGGGCTCACCACGCCGCTCGTGCCGTTCGTCGCCTACGCGCTGTTGAGAGCGCGACCGGGTGTGGAGAACCTGATCGGCGTCGTGCTGGCGACCGTCGGCGGCTTGCTCATCCTCGCGCCGCGCGACGGGGGCGCGATCAATTTGGGCGACCTGCTGACGCTCGCCTCGACCGCCGCCTTCGCCTTCCACATCACCCTGCTGAGCGTCTACGCCCGCCGCTTCGACGCGGCGCAGATCACTTCGTTGCAACTCGTCTCGACCGCCGCGCTCGTCGTCGTCGCGTGGCTCGCGCTGCGCGCGTGCGCGCTCGTGTTCGACGGGGGCGCGCTGCCGGAGTTCGTCATGCGTGAGTCCGCGCCGCTCGTGTGGGACGCGCGGATCGTGTGGCAGCTCGTCTATCTCTCGATCGTGGCGACGGTCGCGGTCTTCTTCCTCTGGACGTGGGGGCAGGCGCGCACGTCCGCCGCGCACGCGGCGGTCATCTTCAGCCTCGAGCCGGTCTTCGCCAACGCCTTCGCCGTCGCCTTCCGCGGCGGGCAGGAGTGGCTCGGCGCGCGCGGCTACGCCGGCGCGGGGCTCGTGCTCGCTGG
This sequence comes from Acidobacteriota bacterium, assembly GCA_020200235.1. Lineage (GTDB taxonomy): Bacteria > Acidobacteriota > Blastocatellia > Pyrinomonadales > Pyrinomonadaceae > JAIVGV01. The sequence continues at coordinate 15,020 of JAIVJC010000134.1, forward strand.
CGTCATCGTCTCGGAGCTGCGCTGGACGGAGCGCAGGAGGCGGAGGGCGGAGGGGGGTGGTCTCGGCGCGGAGTACCCGCGAGAGTCTGCGGGCGAGGCGGACGATTAAGGTTTCGGCTTCGCGTCGCCGCCCGCCGCGTCGATCTTCTTTTTGTTCGAGCCTTCAACAGTCTTACTTAACTCTTCAGCCTTCACACGGTAGATGGTGGCGAGGGCGACCGTCTGGCGCAGCCCGTCCTTGAAGCCTTCCGCCGCCTGCCGCGCGCGCGCCTCGTTCTTCGCGGCGAGCAGCCTGAAGACCGTCGCGTCGAATCCGGTGCGCCCCTGCCCGGTGTCCGACTCGCTGCGGTTGGCGGCTTCGACGATCTCGTCCAAGAGTTCGAGCGCGAGCGCGTCGCTCGCGGGAGCGACGTGCGCCGCGAGCTGGCTGAGGCTCAGGAGCACGCGGTCGAGTTCGCGGTTGGCGGGGACGGCGGACGCGGGGATGCCCGCGGGCGGGGCAATCGGCGTCGTGTCCGCGCGCTTGAGCTGCCCGACCGCCCGGTAGACGAGGCGCGCGGGGCAGCCCTCGTCCTTCGAGGCGACGCACGCCTTGAGGAGCGGCGGGTAGACTTGCAGGATGAAGCTCGCGTTCTGCAAACGCTCGGCGAGTTGCTCCGCGCCCGCCGCGTCGCCTTTGGCGGAGAGCGCGAGCGACTCTCTCGCGTCCACGGCTTCGAGCAGTTGTTTCTTCTGCGCGCCGTCGGGCAGCTTGTCGATCAGCTTGCGCGCTTTGGCGAAGTCGCCGCGGCTGATAGATGCATAAATCAACGACTCGCTCGGCTGATTATTGTCTAAAGATTCTTTGATCTGCTTTTCATAATTTTCTTTATAGGCGTTGTCGACACTCGCTCGCGTGGGCAGCGAGCCGCCCTGCCCAGGCGCACGGCTCAGCCTCTCCAACTCCATGAACGCGGGCATCAATTCCGGGGCGTACTGTTTGAGCGGTTCCCAAGCTGATAGCAGAAATAATCTCGACCTCCTCAGCCCGACGGGATCGCCCTGCGCCATTCGATTTAAACTTTCGATCACGTAGCCGACGTAGGCTCTCATCGCCGCCGGCCCCGGAGGCGACACCGGGGGGGCGGAGTTCGCGCGCGGAAACATCAACTCAAACAGCATGGAACGAACTCTCATCAAACTCCTGTCCGCGACGGCGAGGGATGTGGTGCGTAGTGCTTCGATGTATTGGACAATGAGTTTATCCGCCAGGGCGCGATCCCGCGCCGCGATTTCGAGAATCACGAATCCGGCGATTAGCTGCGTCGGCTCCGATAAGATCGACTGATTAATGTAATAGCTAGCGGCATCCTTGTCACCCGCATTAAACGCTCTCTCCGCGAGGGTCGCGTACCTTGAATGCCCCTCGGACTTGCCCAAAAGCTGAGTGCCCAGTTGTGCCAACTCGTCGGCGAAGGCTCTGTCGCGCATGGCGACACTCATGATGCGGTTACGCACCTCATTCCTCGCGCGCTCGGTTGATGATGGCGGCGTGGGCGCTGCCCCGACCGGCGCGGCGCGCAGCCTGACCCGCTCGTCCTCCGCCGGGAGCGCCAGCACGTAAGCCTCGCGCATCAACTTCTTCGACCACTCAGGATCGAGCATCCACGCGGCGTCGGCGATCTCAGCCTTCGCGAGGGCTCGTGCCAAAGGTTGGTCGATCTTCGCGGCGGCGGCGTCGAGGGATTGAAGATCAAAAACCAACAGAAGTTTCCCGCTCGCCGTATCACCGCCGGGGTTAGGCTTCAAGTCCTGAGCGTAACTTAAGGAGGTTAGCAGGAAGATCAAGTTTGATAAGAATAACAATCTTCGCATTTGCGTTCGCCTCTTCATAAGTCTTCGATCTGTGGGATTGGAACCGGCGCGCATGGGTTGGAAGTCCGCCACAGGGCTTCGCATGAGACCCGCCACATTAGAAGCGAAGGGCGGACTTCCACCGACTGAAGATGATAATCCCGGCAAAATTCATGCTCAAGATTTTCACACCAGATCAATTCGCTTCGGCTGGATAGTATCCAGCGTCTATGCACGCTTGGTGCGCGCCCAACGAGCCCTGGTCCTCGCAGAGCCCGCCTCCTGCCGGGCACTTGAAGAAACTATCCCCGGCGGAACTGCCGCAAGACAGCCAGTACGTGTTTCCGCTCTGGTCAGTCGATCTGTGCTCGACGTAGTTCGCGAGAGCGGGGGTTGAGGCTAGTAGGGCTGAGGCGATGGCGGCGACGAAGAGAAGACGCCGGGCTAATTTCATTAGACTGGATCGCATTTTTAGCTCCTTCGGTTAGGCGGAGGTTGAAGGTTAGCCACTTCTTTGTGAGGAGTAGTTGTTGAGGTTACGAACGGACTCGCCATTGCGGGCGTGAGTGAATTGAGCGCCGCGCGAACAGTAGTCAAACGCCCCCTCCCTGTCAACACTAATTCTGCCTGACTCCACAAGAAACCGAAGCCGCATCCCGTTAACGCCGTCGGCTGACCACCAGTACCGAGTCTCTTTGCGGCGCGTCCGCGCTTTAGTTATACTCGCTCGACCGATGTCAGTCGGCGCGCGACATCTCAGATGACCCGGAAGATGTAGCGGTCGGCGCCGGCGGAAGATTCGGGCACGGGCGCGGCGCGGGCGGCGTTAATTTTCAGACAGGTCCGACGGGCGCGAGGAGCTTTTTTTATGTACCAGTTACCGAACGGGGCGAACGGCGAGGCGGAGCGGATGATCCTCAGGCGGCTGCGCGTGTGGATCGCGGCGCTGGCGGTGGCGTGTCTGGTGATCGGGGCGTCGGTCGGCGCGCTGCTCGCGGGGCGCAACGTCGTGGCGCAGGGCGGCGCGAGCGCGGCGCAGATCGCGCGCGCGCCGGAGGCGCTCTCGGCATCCTTCGCCGAGATCGCGAGCCGCGTCGAGCCCGCGGTCGTCAACATCGACACGGTCGCCGCGCCCGACGCCGCCGCGGCGGGCAAGGGCGACGACGACGAGGACAGCAGAGAGGGGAACGACAACAACGGCAACAACCCGCTGATGGACATGTTCCGCAAGCAGATGCGCAGACCCTCGCGCGGCGTCGGCTCCGGCTTCATCGTCGACGCAAAGGGCTACATCCTGACGAACAAGCACGTCGTCGAGGACGCGACGCGCATCACGGTGCGCCTGCAGTCGGGCGAGATTTTGCGCGGCACGGTCGTCGGCGAGGACAGCCTGACAGACCTGGCGGTCATCAAGGTCAACTCGGCGCGCGATCTCCCCGTCGTCAAGCTCGGCGACTCCTCGACCGTGCAGGTCGGCGACTGGGTGCTCGCCATCGGCTCGCCCTTCGGTCTCGATCAGACCGTCACCGCCGGCATCATCTCGACGCTCGAGCGGCAGACGCCGCTCTCGAACCCGAACTTCCAGCGCTTCCTCCAGACCGACGCCGCCATCAACCGCGGCAACTCCGGCGGGCCGCTCGTCAACATGCGCGGCGAGGTGATCGGCGTCAACTCGCAGATCGCCACCTCGACCGGCGACTACAACGGCATCGGCTTCGCCCTGCCGTCGAACGAGACGGCGTTCGTCTACCGCCAGCTCGTCGAGAGCGGCAAGGTCAAGCGCGGCTACCTCGGCGTCTACCTCGACACGGTGAAGGCTGAGTACGCGCGCGTCTTCAACCTCGCGGAGGCGAAGGGCGCGATCATCACGGACATGAAGGAAGGTCCCGCGCAGAGGGCGGGCGTGCAGGTCGGCGACATCGTCGTCGAGCTGAACGGCCGGCCGGTGGTGAACTCGCAGGACCTCGTCAACCGCGTCGCCTCGACGCCCGTCGGTCAGACGATCACGCTCGCCTACCTGCGCGACGTGAACGGCAAGATGGAGCGGCGCACCGTGAGCCTCCCCGTCGGCGAGCGGCCGCTGACAGCCGCCGAGGGAGCCACGACACCGGAAGACGGCAAGCGCCCGACGATCAAGAAGCTCGGCGCGAACGCGGGCGACAAGCCGCGCCTCGGCCTCAAGCTGAGCGAGCTGACCACGCAACTCGCCAACGAGCGCGGCTTGAAGAACGTGCGCGGCCTGCTCGTCACGGAGGTCGATCCGTCGGGGATCGCTGCCGACGCCGACATCCGCGAGGACATGGTCGTCCAGAAGATCAACCGCGTGCCCGTCAACACCATCGCCGACTTCACGCGCGTGATGGAGGGCTTGAAGTTCGGCGACGCCGTCGTGATGAACCTCGTCGTCCGGCGCGGCGACGGCGGCGTGCAGCAGACCATCGTCCAGTTCACGTATCAATAGCCGTCCGTTGTCCGTGGTCAGTCGTCCGTTGTCCGTGCTTGACGAGTCAGTGGCTTTGAGAGAACCTTCAAGCCGCGCGCCAAAAAGCAACTGACGACTGACGACTGACCACGGACAAATTTTTTTATGGCACAAGCTCGCAAGGCTCTCAGTAAGACCGCGGCGAAGAAGTCGGGCGGTCGCGCTTCGGCGCGCGCCTCGGTCAAGACCTACCACAACTACATCGGCGGCGAGTGGGTCGCCGCCTCTTCCGGCGAGTACTTCGAGAACGCGAACCCGGCGGACACGCGCGACGTGGTGGGACGCTTCCCCGTCTCGACCGTGGACGACGTGAGCCGCGCCGTCGAAGCCGCGCGCACAGCCGCGGACCGCTGGGGCAAGACGCCCGCGCCGCGCCGCGCCGAACTCCTCTTCCGCCTCGGCGAGATTCTCATCCGCCACAAGGACGCCTACGCCGCCGACATGACGCGCGAGATGGGCAAGGTCTTGAAGGAGACCGGCGGCGACGTGCAGGAAGCCATCGATTGCACCTACTACACGGCGGGCGAGGGGCGCCGTCTCCACGGCTTCACGACGCCCGCCGAGATGCCCAACAAGTTCGCGATGTGCGTGCGCCAGCCCGTGGGGCTCTGCGGCTTAGTCACGCCCTGGAACTTCCCGATGGCGATCCCTTCGTGGAAGTTGATCCCGGCGCTCGTGTGCGGCAACACCGTCGTCATCAAGCCCGCGGAAGACACGCCGCTCTCGACGTTCAACCTCGTGAAGGCTTGCGAGGCGGCTGGGATACCGCCGGGCGTCGTCAACCTCGTGACCGGCTACGGCGAGACAGCCGGGCGCGCGCTCGTCGAGCACCGCAACGTGCGCCTGATCTCTTTCACCGGCTCGACCGAGACGGGCAGGGTCGTCGCCTCGGCGTGCGCCGACCGCAACGCGATCTGCTCGCTGGAGATGGGCGGCAAGAACGTCATCATCGTGATGGAGGACGCCGATCTGGACCTCGCGGTCGAGGGCGCGGTCTGGGGCGCGTTCGGAACTTCCGGTCAGCGCTGCACCGCCTCGTCGCGCTTAGTCGTTCACAAAAAAGTTTACAAGCAGTTCGCGAAGAAGCTGGTCGAGCGCGCGCTCTCCTTGCGCGTCGGCGACGGCGCGGACGCGAACGTGGACATGGGACCCGTCATCAACGCCGACGCCGTCCACAAGATCATGGGCTACATCGAGGTGGGCGAGAGGGAGGACGGGGCACGGCTCGCGTGCGGCGGCAACCGTCTCGAGAAGGGCGAGCACGCGCACGGCTACTTCATCGAGCCGACGGTCTTTACGGACGTGGAAGCCGACATGAGGATCGCGCAGGAAGAAATCTTCGGACCCGTCACCTGCGTCATCCCCGCAAGCGATCTGGAAGAGGCGATTGAGATCGGCAACGGCGTCCGCTACGGCCTCTCCGCCTCGATCTACACGGCGGACGTGAACCGCGCCTTCCGCGCGATGAACGAGATGTACACCGGCATCTTCTACGTCAACTCCTCGACCATCGGCGCGGAGGTTCACCTCCCCTTCGGCGGCACGAAGGGGACGGGCAACGGTCACCGCGAGGCGGGCACGCAGGTCTTAGACATCTTCACCGAGTGGAAGTCGGTCTACGTCGACTACAGCGGCAAGCTCCAGCGCGCGCAGATCGACGAAGTGAACTTCGAGTAGTCCGCGCTGGCAAGTGCGTGCGATTATGTCGAACCAGTCATTCAACAGAACTCTTGTATTCGCGTCCGTGCTGCTGTTGTTGGCGGGCGCGGGCGCGGCGGGCGGGCGGCAAGCATCGAACCGACCCGTTGCGTTGTCGGCGACGACGACCGCGTCTGACGCGCAAGTCATCAAGGACTCGATCGGAACGAACAGGGACAAGGCTTCGCGTGCCGCGCGCGAGGTTGTGCGCCGGGGCGGGCGCATGATCCCGCCGCTGCTGAAGCTTAAAGGTAACCGTCAATGCTTCTTCGGTGACATGGCGCTCGGCAGCCACGCCGGTTGCTCGGTGCGTTTCATGCCGAGGAAGAGTAAGAAGAGTAATGGATGTTACGAGGTCAGCTCTTCCTCCACCTTAGAAGTCGCCGCCCTGTTCCTGATTGAAGCCATCTATCGTAACGACCTGGAATTTGCACAGGGGGCGACGCTCGCCGAGTGGGAGGCAGACGGAGGGGCACGCACGGACGTTAAATACAACGGGCACGAGTTGCTCACCCGCGCCTGGGCTGCCACCGAGCAATGGTACAAAGAGTTCGACCGCGAGGGCTTAGAGGCATTACGTGTCAAAGACCGCGGGCCATTCGCCGGGACAAGACTCGGGTTCTACTAAGATCGGCACATTAGATTGAAATGAACGGAGACTCACCACGGTGAAAGTCGGACTCCCCAAAGAGATCAAGGACAACGAGTACCGCGTCGGGCTCACCCCGGCGGGCGTGCGCGCTTTGACGGACGCCGGTCACACCGTCTTCGTCGAGCGCGACGCGGGCGCGGGCTCGGGGTTCGAGACGGACCTCTACGAGCGCGCGGGCGCGCGAATTCTCGACTCGGCTGACGACGTGTGGGGCGAGGGCGAGATGATCGTCAAGGTCAAAGAGCCCATCGCGCCCGAGTACCCGCGGATGCGCGAGGGGCAGACGCTCTTCACCTACCTCCACCTCGCGCCCGACGTGGAGCTGACCAAACAACTGCTCGAACGCAAGGTGACGGGCGTCGCCTACGAGACGATCACTGACCGACGGGGCACGCTCCCGCTCCTGACGCCGATGTCCGAGGTGGCGGGGCGCATGGCGATTCAGGTCGGCGCGCACTACCTGGAAAAAATGTCGGGCGGTCGCGGCGTGCTCCTGGGCGGCGTCCCCGGCGTGCCGGCGGCGAATGTCGTCATCATCGGCGGCGGCGTGGTCGGCACGAACTCCGCGAAGATGGCGGTGGGCTTGGGCGCGCACGTCACGATCATCGACAACAACCTGGATCGACTGCGCGAGCTCGACGACATCTTCCTCTCGAAAATCTCGACGCTCGCCTCGTCGGCTTACTCGATCCACGGCGCGATCGCCGAAGCCGACCTCATCGTCGGCGCGGTGCTCGTGCCCGGCGCCGCCGCGCCGAAGCTCGTCACGAAGTCGATGCTGAAGGACGTGCCGAACGGCGCGGTCATCGTTGACGTGGCGGTCGATCAGGGCGGCTGCATCGAGACGACGCACCCGACGACCCACTCGAACCCGACCTTCTACGTCGAGGGAGTGCTGCACTACTGCGTCGCCAACATGCCCGGCGCGGTGCCGCGCACCTCGACCTTCGCGCTGACGAACGCGACGCTGCCTTACGCGCTCCGGCTCGCCAACCGCGGCTTCATCGACGCCATCCGCATCGACCCCGGGTTGAAGGCGGGCGTCAACACCTACGCGGGCAAGCTGACCTACGAGGCGGTCGCAGAGGCGCAGGGGCTCGACTTCACGCCGCTCGACGGGATGCTCGAAGGCGGGAGCGCCTCGACTTCGACCGCCAGCCCCGCGCGCTAGACGCGGACTAAAGTCTTGAAGACGAAAGAGGCTGACCCGCGGCAGGCGGGTCAGCCTCTTTAATTTTTGGCGCGGGCGATGCTCTCTTAACTCTCTTAAAATGAGAGCGATTATTTTCAGACGACTGCGGCGCTCGCGATGAGTCGCTTGAGGCAGTCGAGCAGTTCTTCGGCGCGGACGGGTTTGGTGAGTTGCGCGTCGGCGTGCGCGCAGGCGGCGGAGTCGTCGCGCGCCTCGCCGCTGAGCAGGATGATCGGGAGGCGCGCGTGCTCGGCGCGGCTGCGCAGGATGCGGCACAGCTCGTGCCCGCCGAGGCGCGGCATCACCGCGTCCGTGACGACCGCCGCGGGCTTCGAGCCGAACGCGATCTTGATCGCCTCGACGCCGTCCGCCGCGCACGAGACCGCGTAGCCCGCGCGCCTGAGGAGCACTTCGAGGTAGCGGCGCAAGACCTTGTCGTCTTCCACGAGCAGGATCGCCCCGTCGGCGCTCTGCGGCGCGCGCACGGACGCGCACTCTTTAATTTGAATCGAACCGACGTGCTGCGTGTCGAAATTTTTCATCCCGAAAACTCGAACCTGTCTGAAGCGAACGACGCACGAATGAGACGGCGCGCGGACACTTCGTGCGTGCGGCGTGTCCGGTGGCGCGTTGCGGGTTGTGTGAGAGGGCGGCGTCGGGTCGGCGTGAGCCGAGTCTGTCCGTCGGGGCAAGTTCGTGGTCTGGGCGTCAGCCGGGGAAGGCGGGGGTCTAAAACTTCGATCAGAACCTCGCGCCGGCGACGGCGGCGACCCAAAATTTAGATTAGAGTTCGGCGCCGACACTGTCAAGAAGCTTCTTCCCGCGGCGGGCGGCGCGAACGAAAGAGAGTGGAGGCGCGCGCCGCAACGGGTCAAATCCGGTGACTCCGGCTGCAACCGCAAGGCTCGCCGCGTCATCAATTAACTCCACCCGCGCGGACTATTCCGGCGACGCCGGCGCGCTAATTTCGAACGAACTCTCGCCCCGCCGGTTGTGTCCGCGCGCGCCTTCGTCGATACTTACGGTTTCGCGACGGGCGACGGAGACCGTCCGTGCGCGTCGGGTTTTTCGGGCCAGCACTCGAATCGGTTTCAGGTTCAGGAAAGAAGATGTACGAGTTCGCAGTCACGCCAGCCGTCACGCAGATTCGCCGCCGCGGCGTGGAGATCACGGAGGTCTCGCCCGCGTCGCTCGGCGCGGAGCTGGAGCTCGAGCCGGGCGACCGCGTGATCAAGGTCAACGGTCGCGCCGTGCGCGACTACCTCGACTTCCGCTTCCAGACGGGCGGCGAGACCGAACTGACCATCGGTGTGCTCAAGCGCGGCGGCGAGGAGTGGGAGGTCGAGATCGAGCGCGGCGAGGGCGAGGACTTCGGGCTCTCGTTCGAGAACATCGTCCCGCGCCAGTGCGCCAACGAGTGCCTCTTCTGCTTCTGCAACGGCAACCCCCCGGACGCGCGCCCCGCGCTCTCCTTCCGCGACGAGGACGTGCGCCTCTCCTTCCTCTACGGCAACTACACGACGCTCACCTCGATCACCGAAGCGGAGATGAGCCGCGTCATCGAGCAACGCTTGACGCCGCAGTACGTCTCCGTCCACGCGACCGACCTGAAGGTGCGCGCCTACCTCCTGGGCGTTGACGAGAAGCGCGCCGACATCGGCGGCAAGATGCGCCGGATGATGGACGCCGGGATCGAGATCCACGCGCAGGTCGTGCTGTGCCCTGAGATCAACGACGGCGAAATCCTGCGCCGCACGATCTACGATCTCGCCGCGGAGCACCCGCGCGTCAGAAGTGTCGCCGTCGTCCCGCTCGGCTTGACGCGCTACAACACGGACGCCCGCCTGACGACGGTCACGGCGGAGTTCTGCCGCCGCACGATCCGCGAGGTCTCCGCGATCCAGAAAGACTTGCGCGCGCGCCTGGGGACGAACTTCGCCTTCCTCGGCGACGAGATTTACCTGCGCGCCGGGGTCGCCATCCCCTCGCGCCGACACTACGGCGACTACCCGCAGATCGAGGACGGCGTCGGCATGGTACGATCCTTCCGCGAAGACTTCGCGCGCCTGCGGCGCAGGCTCGAGCGCCGCCCCCCTCGTGCTCCCTCGCGGCTGAGCGCGACCGTCGTCACCGGCAAACTCTTCGCGCCCGTGCTCGCGCCGCTGCTCGAAGGTTTGAACTCCCGCTTCGGCACGCGCCTCAAGACCGTCGCGGTCGAGAACGATTACTTCGGACCGGACATCGTCGTCGCCGGGCTGATGACGGGTCGCGACGTGATAGCCGCGCGCGATCGGATCGAGGGCGACTTCGTCGTCCTGCCGGGCGCGGCGTTCAAGTCGGACGAGCCCGTCATGCTCGACGGCATGACGCTCGAAGAGGTGCAAAAAAGTCTCGGTCTGCCGGTTCGCCCGGCGGACTTCGAAGCCTTCGCGCGCATGTTTGTTTGAACCCGCCCGCCGAGTAGTTCCCGCGGCTTCCATAAAATTGCATGAAAATCCGAATTATCGGATGAGCGCCGCCGCCTGCTAAACGTTAAGTCAAATTAATAGTAGCGGTTAGGTGCTGTGCCGCTAGGGGTACGCCGCTTGCTTCTCCACCCTTCAGCTGACTTTATAAAGACATCTGCCCGGCAAGTCCTAGAGTTTATTCAGATAATGTCCGAGACGAGAGGCTTAAGTTTTGTAGCGGTCATCATGTCGGCGCTCGCCGTCGCGGCGGCGGGGCAGAGCCAGCGCGGCCCGGTCGGACCCATCGGCATATCGGGGACTGACCCGACGGCGGTGGGCAGCATCCGCGGCAGGGTGATGACTCCGGAAGGCGTGCCCTTCAACGGGACCGCGCGCGTCACGCTCCAGTTCACGAACGGCGGGCAGGCGGTCATCTTCACCGACTACGCGGGGCAGTTCCACTTCCCCGCGCTCAATATCGGCAACTACGTCGTGGAGATCGACGCCGACCGCCAGCTCTACGTGCCGTCAACGCAGAGCGTGGAGGTGTTCAGGGGCGTGCCCTCCGTCATCACGATCAACCTGAAGTACCGCGAGGCCGCGAAGCGCCCCGCCGAAGCCGGCGGCGCGACGGTGTCGGTCACCGAGCTCGACAAGAACATCCCCGAGAAGGCGCGTAAGGAGTTCCGGCGCGGCACGCAGGCGGCGCAGGCCGGCAAGACCGCCGAAGCTATCTCGTGCTTCAAGAAGGCGCTCGACATCTACCCCGACTTCATGATGGCGCGCAACGATCTCGGCGTGCAACTCCTCGCCGCCTCGCGCCTGGACGAAGCCGCCGAGCAGCTGCGGCTCGCCGTCAAGCTCGACCCGAAGGCGTTCAACCCGCAACTCAATCTGGGGATCGTGCTGGCGCGCCAGCAGCAGTTCGCCGACGCGGCGAGCGCCCTCGGGAGGGCCGTCTCGCTCAACCCGCAGTCGGCGGCCGCGCGGCTCTACGCCGGGCAGGTTTACGCCGCGCTGGGCGACGCGGATCGCGCGGAGAGGGAGCTGAAGTCCGCCTACAGCCTCGGCGGGGCAGACTACGTCGTCGCACTCTTCCACCTCGGCAACCTGTACCTGAACCGGGGCGAGCGCGAGCAGGCGCTCAAGAGTTTCGAAGCTTTCTTGGCAGCCGCGCCCAACGCGGCTCACGCCCCCGAAGCCCGCAAGCTCGTCGGCGTGCTTCGCTGAACATGGCAGACAAAAGATTGCTGTTCTTTTGTAGGCTTCTTTGACCATTAACACTAACACCTGACTTACTCGGAGGAAAAAATGAGTAATTCCAGAAGCAGAAGGGCAGTGGCTCTCGTCACGGCGCTCGCGCTCACCCTGGGCTTGTTGTTGCCCCTGTCGGTGACCCCGGCGATGGCGCAGGCCACGACGGGCGTGCTGACCGGCACGGTCGCCGACCCGCAGGGCGGCGCGATCGCCGGCGCAAAAGTCACCGCGAAGAATCAGGACACCGGCGTCTCGGTGGACACCGTCGCCAACGGCGAGGGGAATTACACGTTCCCGCAACTCGCGCCGGGCAGGTACACCCTCACCGTCGAGGCGCAGGGCTTCAAGCGCTCCGAGGTGAAGGACGTCGACGTGCGCATCGGCACGACGATCAACCAGAACGTGGCGCTCGAGGCCGGCGCGATCACCGAGACCGTGACGGTCACGGCCGGCGGCGCCGAGGAGGTCGCGCAGACCACCTCGCAAATCTCTTCGAGCTTCGAGGCGCGCAAGGTCGAAGAGCTCCCGTCCAACGCGGCGGGCGGCGGCATCGACACGCTGGCGCTCTTGGCGCCCGGCGTCGTCCCCGGCTTCGGCAACGTGAATAACAACGGCACGACGCTGTCAGTCAACGGCAACCGCGCGCGCTCGAACAACTTCACGCTCGACGGCACGGACAACAACGATCTGACCATCGGCGGCCCGAACTTCTTCGTCTCGAACCAGGATTCGGTGCAGGAGTTCCAGGTCATCACGAACAACTACGGGGCGCAGTACGGTCGCAACCAGGGCGCGATCATCAACATCGTGACCAAGGGCGGCACGAACGAGTTCCACGGCTCCGCCTTCGAGTTCCACCGCAACTCCTCGGCGCTCGACGCGAAGACGAACCTCCAGCGCGCCGATCCGAACCGCGGCAAGCGCGACAAGTTCATCTCGAACGTCTTCGGCGGCACTTTCGGCGGGCCCATCGTCAAGAACAAGGCGTTCTTCTTCGTTGACGGTCAGATGATCCGCCCGAACAAGGACAGCTTCAACGTCAAGTTCCGCTTCCAGAAGTCGCCCGAAACTAACTTCGTCTCGCAGTCGAACGGCTTCATCGGCGACATCCCGTTTTCCAGCCGCAACCTGAACGGCACTTACACGCGCCAGTTCGGCGGCAGCGTCACCAACGAGTTCAAAGCCGCGTGGCAGAAACTCTCGGTGCTGTTCGGCGGCTGCACGACCATTGGCACCGACCCGCTCAAGGGCTGCATCCCCAACCCGACGACCGACATCGGCAAGTCGTTCACTAACGTCAGCTTCAATTTCGTCGGCGCGGCCGGCACAGCCCTGCAGTCGGTCGGCCCCGCGACCAACGTGCCGCAGGGACGCCAGGTGAGAGTCGCGCAATTCGCCGACAACCTCTCGTGGGTCAAGGGTCGGCACACGATGGTGATGGGCGTTGACTACCGCAACCTGAACAACGCCGTCCCCTTCCTGCCCAACCTCAACGGCGCTTTCCGCTTCCCGTCGCCGACGCGCATCGTCCAGAACTTCCCGGACCGCGTGATCGTCGGAGCGGGCGAGCCGGAGATCACCTACAAGGAGAACGATCAGTTCTACTACTTCCAGGACGACTGGAAGGTGAAAGACAACCTGACCTTAAACCTCGGCATCCGCTACGAGTTCACGGGCCAGCCCATCAACACGCTGAACAAGATCACCACCGCGCGCGAGAGCAACCCTGCCACCGCGCTGTGGCGGCAGGATCTGCCGCTCTCGGTGCGCACCGTGCCGTTCATCCCGGCCGACAAGAACAACTTCGCGCCGAGAGTCGGCTTCGCCTACTCGCCGCGCTGGGGCACGGGTAGTTTCAACAAGCTGCTCTTCGGCGACTCGGACGCGACCGTCATCCGCGGCGGCTACTCCATCGCCTACGACCCGGCGTTCTACAACATCCTGCTGAACGTCTCGACCTCCGCCCCGACCGTGTTTTTGAACACCATCAACAACACCGGGACGGCGGCGGCGCCGGGCTTCCGCCTGCCGGCGAACCCGACCGGCGACGTGGTGCGTAGCGCGCTCGGCTCGTTCATCCAGAAGAACACCTTTGATCCGCGGTTCTTCAGCCGCACCATCGTGGGCAACGACTTCCACTCGCCCTACTCGCAGCAGTGGTCGTTCGGCGTGCAGCGGCAGTTCAACCGCAACAACGTCGGCGAGATCCGCTACGTCGGCAACCGCGGCGTCGGTCTCTTCACGACCGTCAACCGCAACCCGTTCATCGGTCGGGACGACACTGCCGCTGGTCGGGCGGCGAACGGTGGGCTGTACAACGGCTTCACCGTCGGTGGGATCACCTTCCCGAGCTTCAGGAACTTGCTCCCGCAGGGTGTCACGCCGCTCGTCTGCGTTGACGATCCGGCGACTCTCGACAACGAGGGCATCTGCAACGGGCGCATCCAGCGCGCCGGCCTGATCCGCTCGCGCGAGAACACCGGCTTCTCCAACTACCACGGGCTTCAGACGCGCTACAACGGGCGGCTGATGAACCAGCTCACCGTCGGCTTGTCCTACACCTTCAGCAAGACCATCGACACGTCGTCCGAGATCTTCGCGTTCGGCGAGAACGCGATCTCGAAGAACCCGTTCGACGTGACTCAGGGCGAGAAGGGCCTCTCCGGTAACGATCGCCGCCACGCCAGTGCGATGAACGTCATCTGGGACGTGCCCTACTTCAAGAGCCAGGAAGGCTTCGCCGGTCACGTGCTCGGCGGCTGGCAGGTCAACGCCGTCTACATTCTGGCGAGCGGACGACCCTTCACGCCGTCGCAGATCTTCAACGCGTTCGGGTTCATACCAACCTACCAGGACAACGGATTCGGGAACAGCTTCTTCGGGTTCGACTCCGTCCGTGCCTTCAGTGGTAACCCCAACGCGCCGCGCGACACGGTCGGCATCCACACCATCGACGCGGAGCTGATCTACGGGGCGTCGCCGAGCCCGACCGGGTTCTACTCGCTCAACGCGCTCAACAACGGCATCGAGACGCCGGTGACTCCCGCTGATGTGCGCTTCATCATCAACCTGCCGGGCGCGGCGAAGTTCTTCAACAACCCGTTCGGCAACATCGGGCGCAACAGCGAGCGCGGCAAGGCGCTCAACCAGCTCAACCTCGGGTTCTTCAAGAACACGAAGGTCTTTGAGAGGGTGACCGTGCAGTTCCGCGCCGAGTTGTTCAACGCGCTGAACCACCCGAACCCCGGTTACGGCGTGGCTATTGAGAGCACACTGCCCGACACGTTCCTTGAGGACGCCGGTGCCCTCGGCAGCCGCTTCAACGTGCACAAGGATCAGTCGCTCAGCAGCCGCCGCGTCCAGTTGGGTCTTCGCATCATCTTCTAACGAAGGTGAGACTTTAGAGAACTAGCTTCTCTTTCGCGGGGAGGGGTCGAAAAGACCCCTCCCCTTTTTGTTTATGATCCAATGAAGAGAGGGCGCGGGGAGAACTCCCCGCGCCCTCAAGTTTTCCGCGCCGCGCCGCTCGGTCAGTTCGTCACCGTGAAGTCGATGCTGCGCGAGATGACCTGCCGCTTCTTGTCGGCGAGCGGGTCGGTGACGACGAGCGTCAGCACGTAGCGGCCGGGGTTGACCTTCGAGAGCCCCAACTGCCCGATCTTGACGAGCTGACCCGGCTCCGCGCCCTTCGCCTCCACCGGCTGCTCCGGCTCCTGGAAGAGCACCTTGCCGCCCTGGCTGACGATGAGCCGCGAGCGCAGTTGCGGCTTGCCGCCCTCGCCCGCCTTCGGGTTGTAGATGATCGCGGCGTAGCGCAGGTCGTGCCTGCGCGAGATGGCGCGCGACGCCGACAGCGAGACGGGCGTCTTCGAGCCCGGCGAGTCCAGGCTGTAGAGGAGGATGCTGCTCATCGTCAACTGCTTGTTCGAGAGATCGGGCACCTCGAAGTAGCGCGAGACCGTGCCGAGGCTCCCCGTGCCCACCTCGCGCACGACCAGGCGCACCTGGTAGTAGCCGGGCGCGAGCTGCGTGCTCGCCGTGTAGCCGAGCCCCGCGGCGAGGGCGCGGCGGTAGTCTTCCTCGGTGAGGTCGGCGGTGACGGTCTGGCTGATGCCGCCGCGGTTGCGCCCCGCCTGATCGAAGACGAAGCCGACCACCTCGAACGCGGCGTGGTACTTCCCTTCCGGCGTGCGCTCGAACTTGAGCTTGTGCGCGTCGATCTGGGCGTTGATGTCGAGCTGCGCCTGGTTGCTTGCCGGCACGAAGCGGTACTGGAGATCAGCCGACACGTCGAGATCGCGCCGGGCGACGGGCGAGCGCGCGGCGCGGATGATATCGTCCTCCTTAGTGCGGGCCACCGGCGCGCGCTCCTCGCGTGCGAAGAAGCCCTCGGCAGTCGAGACGCGCGCGCCGGGGCGGCGCACCCTGACCTCGATCTTGTGGAACTTGTTGTCGAACCTCTCGGACGGGCGGAAGGCGAGGCGGTAGTAGGCGCGGCTGCGCGCGAGCACGCGGTCGAGCGCGTTGCCGAAGTTGTTCACGTTGACGACTGCGAGACCGCCCGTCGTGCCGGCGAGCGCGCGCAGCGTGAGCTGTTCGGTGAGCGACCGCTCGCCCAGCAGCAGCGGATCGACGCGCCCCGCGGTGTTCGATCCGGCGCGCGTCAGGTCGAAGAGCGGCAGCCCGCCGGAGATGAGCACGAGGTTCTTGCGCCCCGGAATCTGGCGCAGGCTGTCGACGACCTGGTTCGAGACCGACAGGGCGACGAGCGCGCGCGGCACCTGGTTCGTCCCCTCGCTCGGCCCCTCGATGGTGTCCGAAGGGCTGCCGACGGTGTCGGTCGCCGTCGCCACGCCGGTGCCGGCGACATCGACGGCGACTTGCGGGGGACCGATCGCGCCTGTCCCCTCCGAGGAGAGCGCGAGGTAGGGCGGGATCGACCGCACCGAGAGCTGCGCCACGGCGCGGCGCAGAATCTGCTTGTCGTTGGTGAACTGTTCGAGCAGTCCCTGCCCGCCGACGGTGCGGACGACTGCGACCAGATCACCCTCCTGCATCTTGTTGTCGATGAAGTCGGTGAGCATCAGGCGCACGCGCGCGAAGTCGGCGGCCGGGATCGTCACGTCGTCGACGACGAAGGCGACGACGCGGCGCACGTCCCGCGCCGAGAGATCGCGCGCGACCGAGGTGTCGACGCCCGGCGCGATCTTCACGGCGTTCGCGCCGGCGCCCGCGAGCGCGCCCTCGGTGCGCCGCCCGGCGTCGACGCTGACGAACTCCAGGAACTGTAGCTCCTGCTTCTTGCCGCCGTCGTAGACTTCGAAGTCGGACATCTTCAGATCGGTGATGGGCTGATCGTTTTTGTCCAAGACGACGGCGTCAACCTGCACCAGCTCGGTCGTGATGCGCAGCACCTCCTCGTCGCCGGGCTGCGGCGGAGGGGGCTGCTGCGGTTGCTGTGCCTGAGCCGCGGTGCTGAGCGTGATGGACAGGCAGAGGTAGCAAGCTAGAACTTTTCTCATCTTCGTCTCCTCAAGCGTAAAGCTGATGCGGGGCGTCGCACCCGTCGCGAGTCAGGGGGGTCTGGGGTGGCGCGATTATAATTCAACCGCCGCGTTTCGGCACGCTCATTCCGCGCTTGCGCTTTTAGTTAAATTCGATTAAAACTCACGCGCTTCAGGGCACCCGTCACGGCGGCACGTTTTCCAGAAATCGCAATCGAAAATTCAGAAAATTGGAGGAACGCGCCCGCCGCGCTCCGCCCGCCCCGACGAACTTTCAACGGGCAGAATCATTTAACTCACGGCGCGAAGCTGGCATAACGCTTGCATCTTTCATGACGGTTGATCCTTCGCACTGCATTCCTAAGTCCTTATCGGGTGTCGGGAATTAGTAAATTTCTTCTACCGCACTTTTCGTTTCGACACAGACGACTCGCCCTCGAAGGGAACCGCAAGCGCGAGTTAACACGCAACACAGTATGGAAGTCGTAAGGCTTCGAACCACTTTTCTCTCTCTGGAGGAGACCCAGCATGAAGCAAGTTTTACTGAGATCAGCATCTGCCTGCGTGATTTTCGCGCTGTGCAGCCTACTGGCATTTGGCCAGGGGACGACCACGACCGGATCGATTACAGGGTCTGTGACCGACCCGACCGGCTCCGTGGTCGCGGGGGCGAGCGTCCTCGTTAAGAATAACGCCACTCAGGTCGAGTACACGGCGGAGACTTCCGACAACGGTACGTTCTCGGTCCTGGCGCTGGGCACCGGCCTCTACACCGTTACGATCACCGCCCCCGGCTTCAAGCGGGCGGTCGCCAGCGAGGTGAAGGTCGACGTCGGTAAGACCTCCAGCATCAACGTCGCGCTCGAGCTCGGCGCGGTCACCGAGACGGTGACAGTCGTGGCGACCGGCGAGTTGCTACAGTCGCAGAGCGCGAACATCGCCAGCACCATCACGGGGCGGCAGATCACAGACCTGCCTTACGCATCCCGTAACGCGCTCGACGTCGTGCTGTTCCTGCCGGGAACCGCCACGGTCGGACGCCCGCGTTCGTCCTCCGTCAACGGCCTCCCGAAGGGCGCGCTCAACATCACGCTCGACGGCGTGCAGGTTCAGGACCCGCTCCTGAAGAACAGCGACGGGTTCTTCACCTACATTCAGCCGAAGACCGACGCCATCGAAGAGGTCACGCTCTCTTCGGCGACCCCCGGCTCCGAGAGCGCCGGCGGCGGCGCCATTCAGATCAAGTTCGCCACGCGCCAGGGCTCGTCCGAGTTTCACGGCAGCGGCTACATCTACCACCGGAACTCCTTCTTCAACGCGAACTACTGGTTCAACAACAGGGACCTCAGAGAAGACCCGGTCGATCACAAAGCGCCGCGCAACCGCGTGCTGCTGACGCAGCCCGGCATCCGCATCGGCGGTCCCATCCGGATTCCCGGACTGATCAAGAATAACGAGACGGCGTTCTTCTTCGTCAACTACGAAGAGTTCAGACTGCCGGAGAGCTTCACGAGGCAGCGCACCATCCTCTCGACGGAAGCCCTCAACGGGACCTTCCAGTATGATCGAACCACTTCGAACACACTGCCGGCAGTGGGTAGCTGTGTTCCACACCCCACTAACCCCGCTCAACAGCGGTGCAGCGTGCCTCTGCTCACCCTCGCAGCCGCGCGCGGATTCACGGGAACACAGGACCCGACGATCAGCGCCCTTCTCGCCGCGATCCAAGCGTCGACGAGCAACGGCGGCGTGGCGGCTCTCGCCGATCCCAACCTGAAGCAGTTCAGCTTCATCAACACGGGCGGGCAGACGCGCAGGTTCCCGACCGTGAACCTGACCTGGAACGTCACGAAGAGTCACCAGCTCACGAACGTCTGGAACTACCAGGACTTCGCGTCGGTGGTGGACTTCCTCAACAACGCCGACCCCAGGTTCCCCGGCTTCCCGAATTTCGGAAGCCAGTCGTCGAACCGCTTCTCCAATTCGACGACTCTCGTCTCTAAGGTGACCAACTCCATCTCCAACGAGGCGCGCTTCGCGCTCGTCGGCGGCACGGTGGTCTTCTTCCCGGAGACGAACCTCGCGCAGTTCGCCAATCAGGGCGGCTTCAACTTAGGGATCGGCGCCGCCGGCATCACGACGGCGACGGCGGTCAACTCACCGCAGCGTCGCAACAGCCCCGTCCAGACTTTCACCGACAACCTCAACTGGGGCAAGGGCAACCACAGTTTGACCTTCGGCGGGAGTTTCTCGCGCACCAACCTCTTCAGTTACTTCCCGAACGGCGGTCTCGCCCGGGGCGTGACCCTCGGCATCGACACGAGCTTAGACCCCGCACGCGTTCTGTTCGACGCCACCAACTTCCCCGGCGCGAATACCACCCAGCTCGCGAACGCGAGGGGCATCTACGCCACCCTCGTCGGGCGGGTCACGGGCGTCGGCGGGACGGCCGTGCAGGACGAGGACTTGAAGTACACGCTGCAGGGCAACATCGTCGAGCGTGCCGGGCAGAAGGCCTGGGGCGTGTACGCCCAGGATCAGTACCGCTTCCGCCCCAACGTCACCCTCACCTACGGGCTCCGCTACGAGCTGCAAGGTCCCTACTACGCGAAGAACAACGCGTACACCGTGCCGCTCAGCTTCGACAACATCTTCGGCTGCTCGGGCCCGAACAACTTCTTCCACCCGGATGGTTGCACGAACCCGAAGACGCAGGTGCAGAGGTTGGAGCCGGGATCGAACGCCTACAACACTGACAAGAACAACTTCGCCCCGAACGCGGGCATCGCTTACAGCCCCGACTGGAAGAGCGGGTTCATGCACCGCATCTTCGGCGACAGCGGTCAGAGCGTGCTGCGCGCCGGCTTCTCGGTCGCTTACACGCAGGACGGCACCAACGTCGGCTCTACGGGTCTGGGCACGAACCCGGGTGCTTTCTTCAGCGTCGCCCGCAACACGGGAAACAACACGGTGGCCAACGGCGGTGCCTGCGACACCTGCCTGACTCCCGGCACGCTGTTCAGGAACGGGCTTCCGACGCCGGTGATCAACACGCCGACCTTCCCGTACACTCCGGGCACCGCCGAGCAGGCGATTGCCTTCACCCCGAACCTGCGCACCGGCTACGTCATGTCGTGGTCGGGCGGCTTCCAGCGTGAGCTCATGAAGGACACGGTGTTCGAAGCGCGCTACGTCGGAAACCGAGCCCGCAAACTCGCGCGCCTCTTCTTCATCAACGAGGTCAACACGATCGAGAACGGGTTCATCAACGAGTTCCGGCTGGCGCAGCAGAACCTGATCGCCAACAACGCTTTCACCGTCACCAGCCCGACCGGCGTCGTGACAAGGCCGCGAGCCGGCAGCTTCGCTTACTTCGGTCCCAACACAGGGACTTCGCCGCTGCCGATCTACTTCGCTTACTTCCAGGGTCAGCCGGTGGCGAACGCCACCAACCCGGCGCTCTACACCTCGACGAACTTCGCGAGCACGACGTTCTCGACCAGCTTGCTGGGAGTGGCGGCGAGCCCGACGGGAGCTGCCGGAGCCCTGTCCGGCAACGCCGCCTCGCGCGACCGCGCGATCACCGCCGGACTGCCGCGGAACTTCTTCGTGGTCAACCCGGACCTGCCCGGCGGGGCGTTCATCATCGACAACTCGGCGATTTCCACCTACGACGCGCTGCAGATCGAATTGCGCCGCCGCATGTCGAGGGGCCTGCTGCTCCAGGCGAACTACACCTTCGGCAAGTCTCTGACGACCGCCGCGGCGAGCAGCTCGATCTCGCAGTCGAACTACGTGAGTCTGCGAGACCCGTCGCTCAACAAGACGAACTCGCCCTTCGACCTCCGCCACTCGTTCAAGGGCGACTTCATCTACGAGATGCCTTTCGGCAAGGGCCGGATGCTCTTCGGTGATGTCGGCAACAAGATGAACTGGCTGGTCGGCGGCTGGGGCTTGAACGGGACGTTCCGCGTCCAGAGCGGCTCGCCGTTCAACCTCGGCAACGTCCAGCTGGTCAACATGACCCGCGAAGACTTGCAGAACATGGTCGAAATCCGCAAGGAGCCGACGGCTGTCTACTTCCTGCCGCAGAACGTGATCGACAACACGATCAGGGCGTTCAGCCTCAGCACGACCTCGGCGAACGGCTACTCGGGCACGCCTCCCGATCTGACGCAGCCCTTCATCGCCCCGGCCGGCTTCGGCAACTGCCAGGCGAGGTTCAACGGCGAGTGCGGCGCGAGCAACGTGATCCTCTACGGACCGCGTTTCACCCGCATCGACCTCAGCCTCGTTAAGAAGCTGAGGTTCACCGAGAACACGAACCTCGAGTTCCGCGTCGAAGCGCTGAACGCGATCAACAACATCAACTTCAAGGTCGGAAGTTTCGCGAGCGACGTGACGAGTCTCGCCGGCACCTACTCTTCGCCCGATTTCGGCAAGACGACGGTCGCCTACCAGGACACGTCCACGACGACTGATCCGGGCGGACGCCTGATTCAGTTCGTCCTCCGCTTAAACTTCTAACTCTTGATCCAACCACCAGAGGGGAGAGGCGCGGGTTTCCGCGCTTCTCCCCTTCTTTCCCTCCCCTTCACACATCTCCCATGAATTTCCGGCGTGGGAATCCCAGAGTCTCCACATGAAAGCCTGCGACAGACGTAAGTTTCTCTCTCTGGCTTCCCGCTCCGCGACAGCCTTCGCCAGCCTCCCCCTCCTTCCGCTCGACCTGTTCCCAACTGCCGCCGAGACGACGCCCGTCGGGCAGCCCCTGTCCTACAAGGATCAGCCCGCGACGGAGCGCGCGTGCTGGCTCGACCTGTGCGCCCCGTTCATCGTCGAGGACGCCGCCCGCGGACTCCACTCCGAGGTGGTGCTCACCTCCGACACCTTCGTCGGCGCCCGCGGCTACGCTGACGGCCGCGACGCGACGGAGTACGAATTCTATCTCTACGACGCCGACGGGCGCGCGGTCGGCGCGGCGGGCGCGGCTGCCAGGCTCAAGGTGTCGGCGATGCAGACCGCAGTGATCCCGGTGCGCGATCTCATCGCCCCGCACAAAAGCTTCTGGGGCGGGCTGACGATTCGCCTGCGCCCGGTCGGGCGGCAGCCGATGCACGCGACCGACCTCTTCAGCTCGGCGTTCGTCCGCTGGCAGACCGACGGCTCTTTCGACAACGTGCACGCGAATCCCGATCCCGTCCCGTGGCAGACGCAGTCGAGTTTTTATTACTCCATGCCGTTCCCGCCCCTGTCGGATTACGAATGCACGGTCGGGCTCTTCAACCCCTACGAAGCCCGGAGCGCGGGCCGCCTCGTGATGCGCGACGGCGCGGGCGGTAAGCTGATCGAAATCCCTTACGAATTGAAGCCGCGAGCCTCCCTGCTCCTTGCGCTGAACGAGGCGCGCTTCACCGGCGACGCCTGTGCGGCGTTCGGTCTGTCGGCGCCCGGATCGAAGGCGTCATCAAACGCAGCCCGCGCCGGGCAGGTGATGAGGACGCACCACGAGGCGGTCGCCGGTTCGCTCTCCTCCGTTGGTAGCCCGCTCACACGCGGCGGGGGGATGCTCACGATCACGAACGATCAGGGGACTGCGAAGAGCTTCGCTTACCTCGTCATCAAAAAAACGGGTCGCGACAGATTCAGCGTGGAGCACCCGCTCCACCAGCCCGTCAGCAAGCCGCTGCCGTCGGTCGCCCCTTTCACAGCCGAAGGGAAGTTCAAGGCGAAGAACATCCTGTTCTCCCCCCTACTCTTTCGCGCCAAGCGCGTGGGCGCGATCACGCTCGAATCGAGATTCCACCTGAGCACGGGACTCCCTTACGAAGAGGCGCTGTGGTTCGCCCCCTACGCCGTGGGCCCGGACGGCTCGGTCGCGTGGAACGCGAACGACGACGCCGGGTTGCCCCCGCAACTGCCTGCGGCTCAGTGGGAGCGCGGCGCGATCCGTCTGGGCTCCGAGCAGAGCTGCGTCCTGGATTTCTCCCGGTTGAAACTGGGCGCGGGCTTTTCGGGCGGCTTGTGTCTCGCGGTCGCGCCCGACTCCACGCACACCTTCATGAAAGTTGAAGTGCGCGTGCCGGAGTGGGGCGCGCACGCGTTCACGCACTTCCGCCCCGGCTTGCGCGCCGCGCGCGCTTACCAGAAGCCGGCGCAGCGCGGCGGGCTCGCGACCGATTACGTGACCTCGGGGGCGAGCTTCGAGCGGCGAGGCGACCGAGTCTTCTTCGACGAGTTGATCGGCGTCATCAACATCGACGATCAGGGGATCGAAGCGTCGCCCGTCCTCGAGCTGTTCGGGCGCCAAGGGCTCGTCAGGCAGATCGCCCTCCCGCCCGTGCCGGGGTTCGCGTGTCGCCACTTCCTGCTTTCCGATCTGCTCAAGGAGCCGCTGACGGTGGGGCGCATGAGTATGCGCCTGATCGACGAGCGTGCTACATTGCTGATGTCGACCGTTCACATCGACTACGCCCGGCGCGACATCGCGCTCGACCACGGCTCCGACAGGTTTTCGACTTTCACGGACTATCATTGCGGCACGCGCGGCTGAGAGCCCGCGCCGCCGACTCGACGGACGGCAGCTCTACCGCGTGCGCCTGTTGCGCACGCCTCCCGACGACAAACTCCCTCATCCGCACACGCCGGACGCATAAATCTTTTACCGGAGAGGAACCATGTTCAGAAAAGTCCCCGCCTTCGCCATCGCAGCGTTGCTCGCGTTGAGCGTCGTCGCGCAGAAGCAGTACAAGCCTTACGGCGAGTGGTCGGAGAAGGACGCCCAGAAGATGCTCAACGATTCGCCCTGGGGACGCTCGCAGATCGAGACGGACACCTCCGAGATGTTCTTCCGGCCCGACGCCGTCACCGCGGGCGGCCCCAGCACCTCCGCGGATAGGACCTCGCGCGGCGCCACGAACCAAGCCACGTCGGTCAATTACCGCGTGCGGTTCCTCTCCGCCAGACCCATCCGCGAAGCCCTCGCGCGCGCGATAGAGATAGCGCAGAAGCCACCCAATCCGCAGCTACCAGCTCAACTGAAGGGCTTCGTCGAGCGCACTTTCAGCGATCACATCGTCGTGAGCGTGACCTTCGACACGAAGGACCCCCGTTTCGCGAACGTCCCCCGGCAGGCGTTCGCCGCCGCCATCCCCGCCACCCTGAAAGTCACCACTACCCTGATCAGGAGCGACGGGGAGCGACTGTTCCTGGCAGACTACCAGCCGCCTTCGAACGACGGCTTGGGCGCGAAATTCATCTTCCCGCGGAAGGGTCGCGACGGGAAGCCTTTCCTCAGCTCCGACTTCTCGCAGGTGCGCTTCGTCTCCGAGGTGGCGAAGCAGGTCAAGCTGGACGTGAGGTTCAAAGTCTCGGACATGATGTACAACGGCGTGCTTGAGTATTAACGCTCGCGCCGCCGCGTCGGGTGAGAAAATCCAAAACAGATTCAAGAGGGCAGGTGTGATGACTAAAATTGCTTGCGCGTGCCTGGTCGCGTTCGCGCTCGGATCGGCCGTGTTCGCGCAGAAGGAAATGAAGCCGTGGACCGAGTGGACGAAGAAGGACGTCGTCAAGGTTCTGAACGATTCGGCGTGGGGGCAGACCCAGCTCGAGACGCAGGAGTCCAGCGGTTCCTCCGGGGCGGTGACGAGTACCGCGGCGCCGCTCAACAGGGACGCGCGCCAGCCGGCTCCGGGCTCGATCAGCGGATCGATCAAGTACTTCGTCCGCTTCTTCTCCGCCAAACCGATCCGCCAAGCTATCGTGCGCAAGGTGCAACTCGAACAGCCTGACGTGGCCGCCCAGAGGGCTGAGCAGTCGAAGGCGTTCATCGAGCTGGCTTCCGATCAGTACATCATCATCGCCGTGGCGGCCGAGGTGAGCGACAAGAAGATGGGCGGCGGGCTCGCGCAGGCGTTCAGCAAGGCGAAGGTCGAGTCGCTGAAGAACGTCATCTACCTCCAGCGCAAGGACGGCAAGCGGGTCTTCCTGCAGGAGTACGCCCCGCCGGGGAACGCCGAGATCGGCGCGCGCTTCGTCTTCCCGCGGAAGTTGGACGGGCAGCCGTTCATCACCCCCGACAGCGGCGAGGTGCGCTTCCACGCCGAACTCGGTCCCGACAAGCAGTCCAAGATCGATTGCCGCTTCAAGATCGCCGACATGATGTACAACGGCACGCTCGAGTACTGAGCGGCGGCGGCGCGCGCGCGCGTCAATCGACGAGCCCGCGCGCCAGAGAGTGTAAGGGCAGCCACGCGGGACTGGCGCGAAGTTGGGGCTCTGCCGCTTCGCACCAGTCCCGCGTGGCTGCGTGACTTTACGGGCAGTCGCGGCGCGCCGGCACGCCACCGCCGGCGCCCTGCCTGCGCCCGCGCGCCGGCGATCCGATTCGGCAGCCGTCGCGGCGCATCGTCTCGCGGCGCTGTGCTAACATCGGGTTTCGCTGCGCACACCTCAGTCCGAAGTGCCGGGTCGTTTTATGTCCACCAGCACGAGCCCCCCCGCCGAACTCGCGCTCGCCCCCCTCGGAGCGGGCGATCTCATCGATCGCACCGTCCGCCTCTACCGCCGACACTTCACGACCCTCTTGCGCGCCGCCGCGCCGCCCGTCGTCGTCTCGGCGCTCGGCTCCGTCATGCTCACCGTCGGCTGGCGGGAGCTCTCGCTGACGGAGAGCGGCGCGCGGCTCGCGCTCTACGGCGCGCTCATCTTCGCGGGGCTCGTCCTGGCGTGGGGCGGCAACTTCGCCTTCCTGCTCGTGATGGGCGGCGCGTCGCGCAACCTCGTGCTGCACCTGCTGCGCGGCGAGCCCGTCTCGGCGCGCGCCATCTACCGCGCCGTGCGCTCGCGCTTCTGGTCGCTGGTGGGCGCGCTCATCCTCATCATCCTCTTCGCCGGGGCGGTGAGCATGCCCATCGGGTTCGCGTGGCTGATGCTCGTCGGGCTCGGCGTGGGCGGCGTGATGGCGATCACGCAAGGGAGCGCGTTCGGCATCGTCCTCGCCATCATATTGTTCGTCGCCTTCACGCTCGCCGCGCTCTTCGCCTTCTTCTTCGTCGTCGGGCGCGTGGCGTACGTCCCGCAGGTCATCCTCGTCGAGGGGCGCAAGGCGACCGAAGCCTTCGGGCGCAGCATGAGCCTCGCGCGCGGCAACGTCCGCCGCCTGACGGCGATGTTCCTCTTCACCACCTTCGCCACCTACTCGGCGCTGATGCTGCTCGCCGTCCCGCTCGGCTGGTACGGATACCTGCGCGGCGTCAACCCGCTCACGCTGAACGACGTCGAGCTGCCGCTCTGGTACGCCATCGGGCGGCAGGTCTTGACGCAGGTGGCTTCGATCCTGCTCGCGCCGGTCTGGATGCTCGGCTTGTCGCTCTTGTATGTTGACGAGCGCGTGCGCCACGAGGGCTACGACATCGAGTTGATGGCGCAGCAGCGCCTCGGCGACATGCCGGAGCTTCCCGGCGGCGGAGCCGCCCCGCTCGCGCCCGCCGTCTACACAGCCCCCGCGCCCGCGCACGCACACGCGCCGCGCCCGCGGCAAAATTATCCGCAGCAGACTCAGCCCGCATACGCGCCGCAAGCGACCGCCGCCGCCGCCGCGCAGCCGCGCACCGATGAGCCGCAGGCTGATGTCGTAGACCTCTCGCCGCCCACGCGCCCCGGCTCGATCTTCGGTCTCGACGAAAGGCCTCGGAGTTGACCCGTTCACGCGCCACGCTCGTCGTCCTCTTCGTCGCGCTGTGCGGCGCGACCTCGACCGCGCGCGCCGCGTCGCTCGACGGCTACCGCTCGCGCGTCAGCGTCGCGCTCAGCCACTCCGCCGAGCTCCTGGACGCGCTCAAGGAAACGGGAAGCGTCGACGGGAGACGCGAGGCTCAGGCGCTCGCCGGGGTGCGCGACGCGCTGCCGCCGCGCGAGCGCGTCGAGTGGGCGGGCGGCGTGACGGACGTCGACAACTCGTGGCTGCGCAAAGAGCTGGAAGCCTACGCCGCACTGCCCGCGGGCGACGCGGGAGAGAAGAGAAAGATCGCCGCGCGCGTTAACGCGCGACTCGCCGCGCTCAGCAGCCGCCTCGACGAGACGGCGGGCGCCAGCTCGCAGGCGGCGCGCGACCGCGAGGCAGAGAAGGGCAGGCTCCAGTCGATCCTGCGTCGCCCCGAATACAACGAGCAGGCTTCGCACGAGACGGCGCTCGGTCGCCTGTGGAAGCAGTTCAAGGGGCTGCTGAGCAGGCTGCTGGCGGCTCGCGCGCCGATGGCTCCGGGCGCGGCGGGCTTCTTCTCGGTCGTCGCGCGCGTCTTCGTCTACGCGCTCGCCGTCGCCGTGATCGTCTTCGTCGTGTGGCGATTCGGGCCACGGCTCGTCAACCAACTCTCGACGCGGCGCAGGAAGGGGCGCGGGCGCGAGGCGCGCGTCGTGCTCGGCGAACGGCTCGCGCCCGACGAGTCGGCCGCCGACCTCCTCGCCGAGGCGGAGCGGCTCGCGCGCGCGGGCGAGCTGCGCGGCGCGATCCGCAAGGCGTACATCGCCGTGCTGTGCGAGCTCGGGGATCGCAAGCTCATCCGCCTCGCGCAGCACAAGACCAACCGCGACTACCTCAACAGCGTGCGCGACCGCGACGATCTCTTCGGGACGCTGCGCCCGCTCACCCAGGACTACGAGCGCCACTGGTACGGCTTCGCCCCCGCCACGCCCGCCGACTGGGACGAGTACCGCGCGCTCTGCAACCGGGCCATCCAGTGATGAGTGATGGGTGATGAGTGATGAGTAGGATTGAGAAATTTGAAGACTTCATTGCGTGGCAAAAGGCGCGCTCCCTAACAACAGAAATTTATAAGCTGCCCGAGCAAGGAAGCTTCGCGCGAGACTACGGTCTGAAAGATCAAATAAGGAGAGCCTCCGTATCGATAATGTCCAACATTGCCGAAGGCTTTGAGCGCGGTCGGGCATCGGAGTTCCACCAATTCTTGGTTATCGCCAAAGCCTCGTGTGCGGAAGTTCGTTCCCAACTCTACGTGGCGTTGGACGTGGGCCACCTAACGAAAGATCAGTTCGACGGTTTGCTGAATAAAGCGGCGGAGTTGGGTCGCGTCATCGGAGGGCTACGTGCCTCAGTTGAACGGAGGCGCGACGGTTCATGAACGTACTCATCACCCATCACTCATCACTCATCACTTGAGCCCATGCGCGGACGCTTCTCCATCCTGATCTTCGTCGTGCTCGTCGGGCTGCTGCTCGTCGCGCTGAACGCCGCGTCTTACGTGCGCGTCGAGCGCGAGCCGGAGCTGGAGACGAACCCCGACCGCTCCACGTCGAACGCGGGGGCGACGGGGACGCGCGCCGTCTACGAGTACTTCGAGGCTTCGGGTCACAAGGTGATGCGCTGGCGCGAGCCCGTCGAGTCGCTGCTGAAGGACGGCAAGGCGAGCCCGGCGACGTTCGTCGTCGTCGGCGCGGTGCGTCGCCGCTTCACGGACGAGGAGCGGAAGAATCTGTCGCGCTGGGTCGCGCGCGGCGGTCGCCTCGTCGTCATAGATCGGATTCCGGAACAGACGCTCGCCGAGGACGAGCGGTGGGGTGTCTCCTCCGTGCCGGTCGGCATCGCGGGCTTCAACGCGCGCGCCGACGACGTGGAAGGCCTGCTCGCGGGCACGCAACCTTTTACGCCCACGCAGCCGACGCTCATCACCAACGGCGTCGAGCGCGTCGCGCCTTCGCGCCTCGCCACGCGACTGCGAGCCGTGGGGAAGGGCGAGACTAACGACACGAACACAGACGACGACGCGGCAGACTCGGGCGACGCGACGGACGCGACGCCCACGCCCTCGCAGTCTCCGCCGCCCGCCGCCGGGCGCGGCGAAGGGGACGGGGCGGACGGGGAAGAGACCGAGAGTGAAGCCGAGGAAGGCGAGCCGCCGCCGCCCACGCCGACGCCGCGACCGGGCGCTTCGCCGCGCCCGTCCGCGCCGCCGGTCGTGATCAGTCCTCAGCGCGGCGGGATCGGCATGGGGCGCGCGGAAGACTACGCGGAGCCCGACGCGCCCGTCCTCAACTTCACGGACGAGCGCGGCGCACTCGTCGCCGAGTTCACGCGCGGTCGCGGCCGCGTCGTCGTCCTCTCCGATCCGTTCATCGTCGCCAACAACGGCATCAGCCGCGCCGACAACTTGCAGCTCGCGACGAACCTGATCGCGTCGGGCGGCGGTCTCATCGCCTTCGACGAATACCACCAGGGGCGCGGCGCGGCGCACAACCAGCTCCTCAGTTACTTCGCGGGCACGCCCGTCGTCGCGATGTTCGCGCAGGGGTTTTTGATCGCGGCGGTCGTCGTCTGGTCGCGCGGTCGGCGTTTCGCGCGCCCGCTGCCCGCGCCGCGGCCCGACCGCCGCTCGAAGCTCGAATTCGTCGCTTCGATGGCGGAGCTACAGCAGCGCGCCCGCGCCTTTGATCTCGCCATCGAAAACATCTACTCTCGCACGCGCCGCGCGCTCGCGCGCTACGGCGGCACGGACCCCGCCGCCGCGCCCGAAGAGATCGCGTCGGCGGTCGCCGCGCGCTCCGGCACGGATCGGGCGCGGCTCGAACAGCTCCTGCGCGAGTGCGAAGACGCCGCGAAGGGCGCGCCCGTCGGCGCACGCCGCGCGCTCGAACTCGCCGCGAGTTTGCGCGAGCTCGAGAGCTCGCTCGGCATCCGGATGCGCGAGCGCGAGATCAAGCAAGCCGCGCGCCGGTGAGTTTTAGTTATCAACTTTGAAAGGATGCAGGGCGGCGACGAGCGTTAGCCCGACGGCGCGAAACCTTCAGCCCGTCGACCGATCACCCGTCACCCGCCGCCTGTCACCGTCCTCATGCTGCAAAACGTCGCCGCAACGGTCGAACACATCAACACGGAGCTGCGCAAGATCATCGTCGGGCAGGACGCGGTGGTCGAGCAGGTGCTGGTCGCGCTCTTAGCCGAGGGGCACGCGCTCGTCGAGGGCGTGCCGGGGACGGCGAAGACGCTGATGGTCAAGACGCTCGCGCGCATCGTCGGCGCGGAGTTCGGGCGCATCCAGTTCACGCCCGACCTGATGCCCTCGGACATCACCGGCACGAACGTCTTCAACGTCGCCAACTCGACGTTCAGTCTTCGCCGCGGCGCGATCTTCACGGACATCCTGCTCGCCGACGAGATCAACCGCACGCCGCCGAAGACGCAAGCCGCGCTCCTCGAAGCGATGGAGGAGCGGCAGGTGACGATTGACGGCGACCTGCACCCGCTCTCGCCGCTCTTCACTGTGCTCGCCACCGAGAACCCCATCGAGTACGAGGGCACCTACCCTCTGCCCGAGGCGCAGCTCGACCGCTTCCTCCTCAAGATTCTGATCGACTACCCGACCGCCGAAGACGAGGCGCGCATCGTCGCCAACTGGGACGAGGGTTTTAACTCGCGCCGGCTGGAGCAGATCGACATCCGACCCCTGCCGGACGCGAACGCCATCTCGCAGTGCCGCGCCGACATCCGCCGCGCGCACATGGAGCCGGGCGTGCAAAGCTACGTCGTGCAGATCGTCCGCCGCACCAGGGAGCACCCGTCGGTCGCCTACGGCGCGAGCCCGCGCGCGTCCGTCGCGATGCTCCTGTGCTCGAAGGCGCTCGCCGCCATGCGCGGCAGAGAGTTCGCCACGCCCGACGACGTGCGCGACATCGCGCGCCCCGTCCTGCGCCACCGCCTGAGGCTTCGCGCCGAGGCGGAGCTCGACGGTGCGACGCCTGAGAGTGTCATCACGGACATCCTGCAGACGGTCGAAGTGCCGCGCTGACCGAGCGCCGGCGGCGGGAGGCGAGTTGGGGCTCACGAGAACATTCGCACGCCTCGGCTCGCCGAGAGTCGCGGCGCACGACGACGACGACGAGGGTCGCGCCGCCTTCGAGATCGACGACGGCGTCAGGCTGCGGCGTTTGAAGATCGTGCTGATCGCGGCGCTCGTCTGCGGTCTCGCGATCAGCCGAAGGCTCTGGCTCTCTTCGCCGCGCACCTACCCGACCGCGCCCGTGAGCGACGCGCTGCCCGGCATACCTTTCCCACTCGATTACCTGTGGCTCGCGGTCGTCATTCTTCTCCTCGCCGCCGTCCTCGTCTTTGAACGCCCGCGCAAGTTCGTCGTCGCCTTCCTCGTCGCGGCGGGGCTGCTGTGCCTGTGGGATCAGGCGCGCTGGCAGCCCTGGTTCTTCCAATACTATTTCATGCTCGCGGCTCTGTGCCTCGCCGCGCGCGGCGACGAAGGCGGGGCGGGAAACTCCGCCGCCTTGGACGCGTGCCGCATGATCGTCGCCGCCACCTACTTCTGGGGCGGCGCGCAGAAGATCAACTACAGCTTCGCGTCGGAGGTCATGCCCGCGCTGCTAGACCCTTACCTCCGCCACCTGCCGCCGGCCTTCGGCGTCCTGCCGACAGCGCTCGGCGTCGCCGCGCCGCTCGTCGAAGTCTGCGCCGGCGTCGGACTCCTGACGCGGCGCTTCAGGCGCGCGGCGTGTCTGCTCGCCCTCACGACGAGCGCCGCCGCGCTCGCGCTGCTCGTGCCCGTCCGCGCGAACGTCGTCGTCTGGCCCTGGAACGCGGCGATGGCGGCGTTCGTCTATATACTTTTCTGGCGCGACGAAACTACTCCGGCGCGCGCCATTCTCGTCGGGGGAAAATCCGTCGCGCGCGTCGCGCTGCTGTTGCTCTTCGGCGCGATGCCGCTCCTCAGCTTCTTCAACCTCTGGGACTCTTACCTCTCCGCCGCGCTCTACTCGGGCAACACCAGCCGCGCGGGCGTCTACGTGAGCGACTCGATGAGAGAGCGTCTGCCCGAGAGCGCGCAAGCGAGCGTGCGGAGGGTGGGCGACAAAAATTTGCTCTCGCTGCTCAGGTGGTCGGACGCGGAGCTCAACGTCCCGCCCTACCCGGAGCCGCGCGTCTACTTCAAGCTCGCGCGCTGGGTCTGCGCGCGCGCCGAGACAGCGTCGGACGCGGCGCTCTTGATCGAGGGGCGACCCGGAATGCTCGACGGCGCGAGAACGTCTTCCACTTACGACTGCGGGGAGTTCATCCCGCGACTACGCGCAGAGACGCAGAGAGTTGAACGATGAAGTAGGAACGATGAACGATGAAGTGAAGGCGACTTCTTCTTACTTCACCGTTCATCGTTCCTACTTCATCGTTTCTCCCCGCGCCTCTGTGGCGAATCCGTTTCACCGTCTCACGCTCACTCTAGTTGGGCGGCGGCTGCGCGCCTATCGGATCGCCGGGCGGCGTGGGCGGCGGCGGGGTGCGCCTGCGCGGCGCGTCGGGCCTGGCGAGGAACCGCTCGATGTCCTCGACGGTCGCGGCGGTGTGTTGTAAGTCCGGCGCGGCGGTCTGGGCGTTGTGCTTCAGAGAGTCGAGTAAGGTGCGCAGCGCGGCGTTGGCGCCGGCGCGCACCTGGGGCGACGCCGTGTCGTTCGCCGCCGTGTCCATCAGGCGCGTGACGGCGAGCGACTGCACGGCGCGCGCGACGACAGCCTGCTGCGCGTCGCGCGGGGCGGCGTCGTACCAGGTGCGGCGCACGAGCGCGTCGAGCACTTCTTTGAAGTCGGGGTTGGCGCTGTTGCGCGAGTGGTAGTCGATCAGGCGCGCGGCGCGGTGCGGCTCGACGAGCGCGGAGACGGCGAGGTCTGCGGCGACGGTCGCGACGTTAACGGGATCGAACGCCGGATCGGTGCGCCTCGGGAACATCTCGATGGTGTTGCCCTGGTAGCCGGGCGCGGGCGGCGGGATGAGATCGAGTATGCGCTGCGGCACGGCGAGGGCGTCGGGTCGCAGGGTGTCGAGCACCGCCGCGAGCGCGGCGCGCTGTTTGGCGGCGGGCACGATCTGCTGGACGAGCTTCGGGCTCGCGCCGCCGAGGGTGGCGCCGCCGCCGGCGGCGGTGTACGCCGTCCTCTTGACGGAATAGTTGTAGTAGAGCCCGCCGACCGTTTTGACGGCGGCTTGCAGTTGATAACGATGATGCAGGTAGAGCGGGAGCAATTTCGCTTCGAGGAGCGAGAGCGGCGTGCCCGCGGGGATGTTGCCGAGCCCGAACTGCGAGAGACCGATGCGGCGCACCTCCATCTCGTGGCGCAGCATCGCGACGGGGTCGTCGCCGTTGTCCCACAGATTCGCGAGCGGGTTCGCCGCGCCGAACGGTCGCGCGTCCTGATCCGTGAGGTAGAGCATCCCGCGCGCGACGTTGTCCTCGACGACGCGCGCGAGCTGGACGTTCTCGTCCGCGCCCGGCGGGAATTGCGCGTAGGCGTAAGTGATCGCGAACTTGTCGTAGGCGCCGATGCCGCGCCCGTAGGCGTTCGAGAGATCGAGCTTGCCGTTTTTGATCTCGACGAGCGGCGCGGGGTAGTCCATCACGGACGCGCGACCGCCGTAGGTCGAGGCGGCGAAGTTGTGTTCGAGACCGAGCGTGTGACCGACCTCGTGCGCGGCGAGCTGGCGGATGCGCGCGAGCGCCATCTGCGCGGCGTCCGTCGCGGGGTCGAGCGCGGCGAGATACTCGTCGTCGAGCGTCGCGCCGAAGTCGCACGAGCCGCCGCGCAGAGTTTCGCCGCGCGAGCCGCCGCGCGTCGCGCCGTCGGCGAAGGGCGGGATGAGGCCGCTGCCGAGGACGTAGTCCTGCCGGATGCGTAAGCTCCCGAGCGTGACGTTGCCCTTGATGATCTCGCCGGTGCGCGGGTCGTTGACGTTGTCGCCGATCGACCAGCCGCGCGTCGCGCGGTGCACCCAGTTGATCATGTTGTAGCGGATGTCCATCGGGTCGGCGCCCTCGGGCAGCACCCTCACCTGAAACGCGTTCTTGAAGCCGGCCGCCTCGAACGCCTCGCTCCACCACGACGCGCCCTCGACCAACGCGCTCCGGATCGGCTCGGGCGCGCCCGAATCGACGTAATAAATGATCGGCTTGACGGGCTCCGATACGGCGGCGTTCGGGTCTTTTTTAACCAGGCGGTGGCGGATGATCCAGCGCTGCTCGATGGGCTCCGTGATCGGCGTCGCGTAGTCGTAGAAGGTGATGTCGATGACGCCGACGCGGGGGTCGGAGCGGCGCGGGCGGTACTGGTCGTCGGGCAACTGCACGAGCGAGTGGTGCTCTCGGACGGTCAGGTTCTGCGGGTTCGGCGTCGTCTGCCGCACGAGCCCGCCCGGATCAGTGGAGTTGAACGTGAGCGACGCCTCGACCTCCGTGTTCTGCGGGAAGTTTTTCGTGCGCGGCAAATGAATCGCGCTGCGCGACTCGTCGAGCGAGAAGCCGCCCTGCTGCGCGCGCCTCAGGGCTTCGACGACGCCGTGCGCGTCGCGCATGAAGAACGCGGTGGCGTCCACCAGCACGCGCTCTCCCTCCGCCGCCTCGACCTTGAAGCCCCACAGCACCGAGCGCGCGAACGACTCTTCGACCGCGCGCCGCTCGTTCACGTCGGTCGAGAGCGCGCGGTAGCGCTGGTTCGGCTCGACGAGCAGAACCTTCGGTCCCACGCGCTCGAAGAAGACGACGTGCGTCGCGCCGAGCTGCCCGCGGTCGAGCCCGATGGGGTTCGAGCCGACGCCCGTCTGCAAAGAGGTCTGGTAGAGAAACTCCTGGTTGAAGCGCGCGATCTCGAGGAGCAGTCGCCCGCGCTCGGCGTCCCAGTAGAGGGGGAAGAAGCCGTCGAGCTTCTGCAAGTCCTTCGTCGCGTCGCGCAAGGTTTTCGGCTGCGACTTCTCTTGCGGGAGGGCGGGAGGAGAGATGGCGGCGAGCGACAGTAAGAGTAACAGCAGGCGGGCACGTCTCATGTTGATTCCTCGTGAGCCTCGAAGGGTTGGAATGAGCTTTCGGCGTCAGCAGGTTCGGGAGCGGGTGAGATTCTAATACTAAACAGCCGCGGGGGGTAGTGCGCCGCGCGCGCGAAGAGTTTGCCTGCGCCGGAGGTTTGACCCTACACTGACTGCGACCCACACGCGCCGACGACACTTGCGGACCGGCTGGGCGGCTCATGGCTCGCCCCGAGCGTATGCGCTTCGTCTTCTCCAAATATTTTTACGCCCTGCTCGCGCTCGGCTTCCTCCCGCTCTCGTTCGCGTGGGCTGCGCCCGGCTTGCGCTGGGCGACGCTCGCCTACGACCTCGCGCTCTTCGCCGCCGCGTTCGTCGACGCGAGGCGGGGCGCTCTGCCCGAAGGCTTGACCGTCGAGCGCGAGTTCGCGGGTCGCTTCCACATCGGCGCGGAGACGGAGGTGCGCGTTAAAGTCTCGAACGCGACGGCGCGCGACGTGCGCCTCGTCGTCAAGGACGAGTACCCGCCGGCGATGAGGTTGGAGAGCCCGCGCGAGGCGGGGGTCGCGGTCGGGGCGCAGGCGACGGCGGCGCTCGTGTACGGGCTCGTGCCGCCGCGGCGCGGCCGCTTCGAGTTCGGGCGCGTGGCGGTGCGGCGTCTCTCGCCGTGGCGTCTGGTCTGGCGCGGGGCAGAAGCGTGGCACGCCGAAGGCGTGAAGGTCTACCCGAACCTGCGGAGAGCGCGCGAGGCGGAGCTGAAGGCGCTCGGCGCGCAGTCGCTCGTCGCCGCGCACCGCCGCAGCGCGTGGCGCGGCGAGGGGCGCGACTTCGAGTCCCTGCGCGACTACGTGCCGGGCGACGAATTGCGCCACCTGAGTTGGAGCGCGACGGCGCGGCGCGGCAAGCTGACGACGCGGCAGTACCAGATCGAGCGCGACCAGACGATCCTCGTCGCGCTCGACGCCGGTCGCCTGATGACGGCGCGCATCGAGGACGAGACGAAGTTCGACACGGCGGTGCACGCCGCGCTCGCGCTGATGAGCGCCGCGCAGCGGGGCGGCGACAACGCCGGCATCATCGTCTTCGGTCGGCGGGTGCGCGCCTACGTGCCCCCGGCGCGCGGTAGAGAGCAGACGGACGCCGTGCTCGAAGCCCTGCACGCGGTCGAGCCCGAACTGATCGAGCCTTCCTACACGCGCGCCTTCGAGTACATCGCCGCCAACTGCAAGCGGCGCGCGCTCGTCGTGATCCTGACCGATCTGGTTGACGAGGAAGGATCGCGCGAGCTGCTCGCGTCCTTGAAGCTACTGCGCCCGCGCCACCTGCCGCTCGTCGCGACGATCGGCGACCGAGACCTGAGGGCGGCGGTGGTGGGCGCGCCGGAGGACTTGAGGGGGCTCTTCACGCAGTCGGTCGCCGAGGAGATCATGCTGCAGCGCGAGGCGGCGCTGCGCCTCGTCGAGCGGCAGGGCGGGCTCGCGCTCGACGTGACGGCGGCGACGCTCGCGCCCGCGCTCCTGGAAACTTACATCCGCGTCAAAGAGCGCGGGCTGTTGTGAAGTGAAAAAAAGATTTTGAGGTGACTGATGAGACGGGAAAATTCTAGTCCGCTTCCTTCCGCGCAGAGCCGCACGCTCCGACACGTCGCGCGCCTGCTATTGCTCGCCGTCATCGCCTGCGGGGCGGCTTCGTCAGCGGCGGCGCAGGGAGGCGATCAGTTCCGCGTCGACTACACGGTCGAGGTCGCGAGCACGAGCCCTCCCCTCTTCCACGTCACGGCGGACGTGAAGAATTTGCGCGACTCTCAACTCGATCTCTCGCTCCCGACGTGGACGCCGGGCTGGTACACGGTCGAGAACTACGCGAAGAACATCCTGCGCTTCAAGGTGACGGGCTCGACGGGCAAGCCGCTCTCGCACCGGATGACGAGGAAGCAGACGTGGCGCGTCTTCGCCGGCGATCACAAGCAGATCAGGATCGAGTTCGACTACTTCGCCAACGTGCTCGCCCTGAATCAGGCGAAGATCACGAAGGACTACGCCTTCTTCACCGGCACGCAGTTGTTCCTGGAGCCGGTCGGTCACCGCGCGAGCCCCTCGTCGGTGCGCTTCAAAGTCCCCGAAGGCTGGCAGCTCGTGTCCTCGCTCAAGGAGACGGGCGAGCCCTTCGTCTTCACCGCGCCCGACTACGACACGCTCGTCGATTCGCCGACCGAGATGGGGCGCTTCGACGTGGTGCGCTTCGAGGTCGAGGGCAAGCCGCACCTCTTCGTCTCCACGCCCGCGGGCGCGTTCCCCAAGGAGAAGGGCGAGCGGCTCGCGCCGATGCTCGCGAAGATCGTCGAAGCCCAGCGCGCCGTCTTCAATGATCTGCCCTACGAGAAGTACGTCTACTTCTACTTCTTCGCGCCGGCGGAGTCGAACGCGGACGGCGGGCTGGAGCACAACAACTCGCACGTCGCCGTCGGCGTGGGCTCGCGCAACCCCGAGCCCGAGCAGTTGACGGGGCTCGCCTCGCACGAGTTCTTCCACACGTGGAACGTCAAGCGGCTGCGCCCCGCCGAGATGTGGCCCTACGACTACTCGCGCGAGCAGGAGACGCCCTCGCTCTGGGTCTCCGAGGGCTTCACGAACTACTACGGCTCGCTCTCGAACTACCGCGCGTCCTTGCGCCGGAAGGAAGAGTTCCTGCAGTCGGTCGCGGGCGCGGCGGGCGGCGTCGAAGGCAACGACGCGCGCGGATACATCTCGCCCTCGGACGCGTCCACCTCGACCTGGCTCTGCTACGACACGCCCTGCGTCTTCCAAATCTCCTACTACACGCAGGGGCAGAACCTCGGCGCGCTCCTCGACCTCTCGATCCGCCACGACACGGCGGGCGCGCGCAGCCTCGACGACGTGATGCGCACGCTCTACGCCGACTTCTACAAGCGCGGGCGCGGCTTCACCGCCGAAGACTTCCTCAACGCCTTCGGCAAGCTCGCCGGACGCGACTACCGAGACTTCTTCCGCGCTTACGTGACGGGCACGGAAGTGCCGCCCTACGATCAGATTTTCGGCTACGCGGGCTACCGGCTGGAGAAGTCCGCGCGCAAGGTGCCTTACCTCGGCGTCAGCTTCAACGCCACCGAGCAGGGCCTGGAGGTGACGGACATCGCCCCGGACGCGGCAGCCGCGCGCGCGGGCGTCCTGAAGGGCGACGTGGTCACCTCGCTCGACGAGAAGCCCCTGCGCGCCGCGCCCGGCGGCGAGTTCTCGCTCACGAGCCTCTTGCAGGGGAAGATCGATCAGACCGTCAAACTCGTCGTCAAACGCGGCGCGGAGGAGAAGACGCTCGAGGCGAAGGTCGGCTCACGCGAGCTGGCGGACTCACACAATGTCAACTGCCTGCCTCCGGCTCGCGACCGCCGAGCAGCAGGTAGGTGTAGAGCGCGACGCCGGTGATGGCGGCGGTGGCGTACTTGAAGGCGGGGCTGATGGGCGCGGGCGAGATGAAGCCCTCGATGATCCCGGCGACGACGAGGAGCGGGATGCACCCGACGATCAGGTGAGCCGCGTCGCGACCGCGCAGGCGCAGCGCGTCGAAGCGCGAGAGATCGCCGGGCGCGAGGATCGCCGTGCCCACCAGGAGCCCCGCGCCGCCCGCGATGAAGATGCACGAGAGCTCGATCACGCCGTGCCCGACCATGAAGGTGACGAGATCGCCGCCGAACCCGGCGCGGTAGGTGAGCGCGAGCACCGCGCCGATGTTGAGACCGTTGAACGCCATCACGAGGAGCGTGCCGACGCCGAGCATCGCGCCCGTGGCGAAGGCGTTGAACATCACCTGGATGTTGTTCGTCATGATCGCCGCGCCGCCGATCTGGTTCGCCTTGTTCAGAGACTCCCACCAGTGCGTGCCGGAGCTGATCGTGTCGCGCATGGCGTAGTCGATGCCGACCACCTCGGAGAAGTCGGCGTCGTGCCACGTCCCGTAGAAGCCCGCGACCCCGAAGGCGAGGCAGAAGGCGAACGCGGTGGCGGTGTAGCGCCACGTGCGGCGGAAGGTGCGCGGGAAGTCGCGCATGAAGAAGCGGCGCAGGCGCTTGCCGCCCTCCATCGCCTCCGTGCGGTAGATGCGGCCGTGCGCGCGTATGACGAGGCTGTTGAGGTAATTGACCAGACGCGGATCGCGCGACTCGGCGCGCGCGATTGCCAAGTCGGACGACGTGCGCCGGTAGATGCGCCCCAGCTCGCGCACCTCCTCGCGGTGGAGGCGTCGCAGGGACATCTCGTCCAGGAGCCGCAGCAACTCTTCCAGACGCTGCCACGCGCTCTTGCGCTCGTTGATGAACCGGTCAGTGGGCATGAGACGATGCAGTGCATCCGCACTTCAGTGTCGAACGCAGACGACTCTACACAGCGCGTCGTTGGAATGACAAGATCAAACGTCCAGTTCGAGGTGACCGCCGCCGACGAAGCGGCAGCGACCGCCGACGCGCACGCGCGTGATCGTCGCGCCCTCGTGCGCGATGCGGATGCGGATGAAGCTCGGTCGCCCTATCTCGATCCCCTGCTCGCTCGTCACGTCCAACTCGCCGCCGGAAGACGCGACGACGCCGTGGCGCAGGAGGTAGCAGCCGAGGGGACCGCTCGCGCCGCCCGTCGCCGGGTCTTCCGCGACGCCCAGGCCCGGCGCGAACATCCGGCTGTGCACGCCCGATCCGTCGAACTCCGTCTCCGTCGTGAAGACGAAGACCTCGTGCGGCAGCCCGCCGAGGACGCGCTCGATCATGTCGATGCGCGGTCGCGCGCGCCGCGCGGCGTCCAGACTCTTCAGCGGCACGTAGAGGAAGGGCACGCCGCACGAGACGATCTCGACGGGGAAGCGTCCGTCTATGTCCGACTGCTCGAGCGAGATCATCGCGGCGACCGCCGCCTCGTCCTCGACGCGCTCGCCGAAGGTCGGGAGCGGCTGGCTCATCTCGATGAAGTCCGCCGCGCCGTCCTTCCATCCGACGCGGACGGGGATCGTGCCGACGCCCTCTTCGAGCCGGATCGTCGTCGCGCCCGCGTCGTCGTCGTCCCGCCCCGGTGATTCGATCATGCGCTCGCGCGCGAGGATGAAGGTCGTGCCGACCGTCGGGTGCCCAGCCATCGGCAGCTCCCGCGCGGGCGTGAAGATGCGCACGCGGAAATGGTTCGCGTCGTCTTCGGGCGGGAGCACGAAAGTCGTCTCGGAGAGGTTCATCTCCTTGGCGATCTGTTGCATCAGCTCGTCCGAGAGCCCCGCGCCGTCCGTGAAGACCGCCAGAGGGTTCCCGCCGAACTGCCGATCTGTAAACACATCTACCAGATGATAACGAAGTTTCTTCATCCGCTTTCCTTGTGCGCCTCTGCGACTCCAGCGTGAGAAAAATTTTCACGCTGGAGTCGCAGAGGCGCGAAGAGACTACAAACTATCGAGCGCGCGACCGAAGTCTTTGATCAGGTCAGCCTCGTCCTCGATGCCGACGGAGACGCGCACGAGGCTGTCGCCGACGCCCATCGCCCGCCGCTGCTCGGCGGTCAGAGCCTTCGCCCACATCGCCGCCGGGTGGACGAGCAGCGTCTCGTAGCCGCCGAGGCTCGCGGCGTAGACGCCGATCCTGAGCGACGCGATGAAGCGCTCCGCCGCCTCGTAGCCGCCGCGCAGCTCCACGCTCAGGACGCCCGTGAACCCGCTCATCTGTCGGCGCGCCAGCTCGTGCTGCGGGTGCGACTCCAAGCCGGGGTAGAAGACGCGCTCGACCTTCGCGTGGCTTTCGAGGAAGCGCGCGAGCGCGAGCGCGTTCCGGTTGTGCCGCTCGACTCTCAAGCCCATCGTGCGCAAACCCCGCAGCAGCAGCCACGAGTCGAAGGGACTTAATGACGCCCCCGCCACGAGCCCGAACCTCCACGCGCGCCCGATTAACTCACTCGATCCGACGACGAGCCCCGCCGTCACGTCGTGATGACCGCCGATGTACTTCGTCGCGCTGTGGACGACGACATCAATTCCAAGCTCGATCGGTCGCTGGTTGACGGGCGTGGCGAAGGTGTTGTCGCACATCGTCACGACATTGCGCGCGCGCGCGACTTCAGCGACCGCGCGCAGGTCTGTCAGAGTCATCAGCGGGTTCGTCGGCGTCTCCGTGTAGACGAGCTTCGTGTTCGGTCGCATCGCGCGCGCGAAGTTTTCCGGATCGGTGTTGTCGACGAAGGTGCGCTCCATGCCCCAGCGCGGCAGGAGGTTTTCGAACATCGACAGAGTGTTGCCGTAGAGGCTGCGCTGCGCGACGACGTGATCGCCCTTTTCCAGCAGCGACATCGCGGCGGTGAAGATCGCGCCCATGCCCGATCCCGTGACGAACGCCGCCTCGCCGCCTTCGAGCGAAGCCGCGAGCCGCTCGACCTGCGCGTGCGTCGGGTTGCCGTAGCGCGTGTAGAACTCCGAGGGGTGGACGGAGGTCGCCAGCCCGACGAAGTGTTCGGGCGAGTCCGCGCTGAACGTGGAGGTCTGCCAGATGGGTGGCGCGACCGAGTGCGTCGCGTTGAGGTCGCGGTCGCCGTGCGCGAGCCGCGTCTGCAAGCCCTCCCACACGTCGTGGTCGTCCCTTTTCTCGTCGCTCATGCTCTCTTTTCCTTTCAGCCGCGCCCCACGCGTCGTCAGCAACGCGCCGCAGCGAATGTTATACTTGCCGCGCCCTCGTTTCGGAAAGAGCCAATTTCGCGGTGGCACATTGTCCGCGACTTACGGCGGCGGTAACGATGGACTTCACGAAACTCAGTCTGAAACGCGACAGCTCGGAGCCGCTCTACCTGCAACTGCTCGCCGCGCTCGAAGGGGCGGTGCGCGAGGGCGCGCTCGACGCGGGCGAGCGCCTGCCGTCGGAGCGCGAGCTGGCGTCGCGGCTCGGCTTGAGCCGCACGACCGTGGCGGGCGCGTACCGCGAGCTGGAGGCGCGCGGGCTCGTGCGCAGCCACGTCGGGCGCGGCACGTTCGTCTGCGCCACGCCCGAGGCGGCGGACGCGCCCTTCGCGTGGCGCGGCAAGGTCTCGGCGTCGGTCGCCTACTTCGGCTACAGCCATGGCTTGCGCCACCTCATGCTCAGCGGCTTGAGCCCCGGCGTCATCTCCTTCGCCGCGGGCGCGCCCGCCTTCGAGTGCTTCCCCATCGAAGACTACCTGCGCTTCACCGAGCACGCGCTGCGCCGCCACGCCTCCGTCGCGCTCGGCATCGCGCCGACCGAGGGGCAGCCGCGCCTGCGCCGCGCCGTCGGCGAGCGCTTCAACACGAAGGCGGAGCGCGTCCTCATCCTCTCGGGATCGCAGCAGGGCATCGATCTGATCGCGCGCTGCCTGATCGACGCGGGCGACTACGTCGTCGTCGACCGCCCCGGCTACGTCGGCGCGATCCAGACCTTCCGCGCGGCGGGCGCGAACCTCGTCGGCTGGGACACCGCGCGCGCGAGCCTCGACGAGTTGGAAGACCTGCTCGTGCGCTACCGCCCGAAACTGATCTACACCGATCCGACCTTCCAGAACCCGACGGGCCGCGTGATGAGTCTGAGGGAGCGGCAGGACCTGCTGAAGCTCGCCGCGCGCTACCACACGCCCGTCGTCGAAGACGATCCGTGGAGCGAGACTTATCTCGACGCGGCGCCGCCCCCGCCGCCGCTCTATCACCTGGACGCGCACAACATCGTCATCCACCTCGGCACGTTCTCGAAGACGCTCGCGCCGGGCTTGCGCCTCGGCTGGCTCGCCGCCTCCGAGTACATCGTCGATCAGCTCGCGCTCATCAAGCAGCACGAGAACCTGTTCACCGAGGGCTTGGGGCAGTTCGTCATCGCGGATTTCTTAACGAGCGGTCGCTACGACGCGCACATGGACGCGCTGCGCAGGGAGCACGCGCGCAAGCGCGACCTGATGCGGCGCGCGCTGGAAAAGTACGCGCGACCGCACGGGCTCACGTTTAACCAGCCGCGCGGCGGGCTTCACTTCTGGTGCCGGCTGCCGCGCGGGCTCGAAGCGCGCGCCGTGCTGGAAGCCGCCGTCACGGAGGGCGTGGCGTTCGCGCCCGGCGAGATGTTCTACCCGGACGCGGCGGGCAGGGACGAGTTGCGCCTGTGCTTCTCGTCGGCGCCCGCCGAGAGGATCGAGGAGGGCGTCGCGCGCTTCGAGCGTGCGCTCGCCGTCGCCGCGTCTTCGACGCCGCGGCGCGGGCAGATGAACGTGCCGGTCGTGTGAGCGGGGCGGTCGTCGTAGGGAGTCGCGTGGAAAAAATCGTCGAGTGCGTGCCGAACTTCAGCGAGGGTCGCCGATCCGACGTGGTCGCGCGCCTCGTCGCGGCGGTCGACGCGGTCGAAGGCGTCGCGGTGCTCGGCACGCACGCGGACGCGGATCACAACCGATCCGTGATCACCTTCGTCGGCGAGCCGCAACGGGTCGTCGAAGCCGCGCTGCGCGCGGCGCGCGTGGCTGTCGAGGCCATCGATCTGCGCGGGCACGCGGGGCAGCACCCGAGGGTCGGCGCGTTGGACGTGCTGCCGTTCGTGCCCGTGCGCGGCGTGACGTTGGAAGAGTGCGTCGGGCTCGCGCACGAGGCGGGCGGGCGGCTGTGGGACGAACTGAAAGTTCCCGTCTACTTCTACGAGAGCGCGGCGCGCAAGCCCGACCGCGTGAACCTTGAGGACGTGCGGCGCAAGGGCTTCGAGCAGTTGCGCGAAGAGATCGGCGTGATGCCGGAGCGCGCGCCGGACGTGGGCGGCGCGCGGCTGCACGAGTCGGCGGGCGCATCAATCGTCGGCGCGCGCTCGTTCCTCATCGCTTACAACGTGAATTTGAACACGGGCGATCAGCGGATCGCGCGCCGCGTCGCGCGGGCCGTGCGCGGTCGCGACGGCGGCTTGCGCTACCTGAAGGCGCTCGGCTTCGCGCTGCCGGAGCGGGGCTTGACGCAGGTCTCGATGAACCTCGTGCGCTTCGAGAGGACGACGCTGCACCACGCCTTCGAGGCGGTGAGGAGGGAAGCCGCGCGCTGGGGCGTCTCGGTCGCGGGCAGCGAGATCGTCGGGCTCGTGCCGCAAGCCGCGCTCGACCGCGCCGCCGACTATTTCCTGCGCGTCG
Organism: Acidobacteriota bacterium; assembly: GCA_020200235.1. Lineage (GTDB taxonomy): Bacteria > Acidobacteriota > Blastocatellia > Pyrinomonadales > Pyrinomonadaceae > JAIVGV01. Next base: position 59,019 of record JAIVJC010000134.1, read on the forward strand.
AAAACTTCTCGCCCGAACTCGTCCTCGAAAACCGCATCGCCGCCGCACTCGCGCGCAAAGCTTCCGCGACCGCGGGCGCGGTCGACGAGGAGGCTGCGGAGAAAGTTGAGAAGGTCGCATTGCAACTCGAACGCGAGGCTCAGCCCGCGCCGCCGCAGGTTCAGCCCGCGGTGTCGCGTCAACTCGTCGGCGACGTGGCGGGCGGCGGGGCGGCGGCGGCGCAGGCGGCTGTCGTCGCGGCGGCGCTCGGCGAGATGGTGGCGCGCCTGGTCGAGCGCAAGGCGGGGCAGGAGGACGCGAGCCGCGAGGCGCGCGAGGCTCTACAGGAGTTGGGCGAGTTGCGCGCGCGGCTCGCGGACGCAGCCGACGAGGACGAAGCCGCGTTCGCCGAAGTGCTCGCGGCGCGCAGGATGCCGCGCGCGGGCGACGAAGAGAGGCGGGAGCGCGAGGTCGCCGTCGAGTGGGCGCTCAAGGGCGCGGCGAACGTGCCGCTGGAGGTGGCGCGCCACGGCGTGCGCGTCGCGGAGATTCTGGAGACGCTCGCGGAGCTCGGCGATCCGGCGTGGCTCTCGGACGCGGGCGTCGGCGCGCAGCTCGCGCTCGCGGCGGTGGTCGGCGCGCGCTACAACGTGCTGGTGAACGTCGCGGAGGTTGAAGACGAGGAGTTCGCCGCCGAGCACCGCGCGCGCGCCGACGATCTGCTGGAGCGCGCCCGCGAGATCGCCGCGCGCGTCGAAGAGATGTTGACTGACTCGATCGGGTGAGAGAGATGACGAACGGCGGACACGAGGGCAACGGTCGGGAGCGCAGGGAGGACGAGCGGGCGCGCGTCTCGCTCGAAGCGTGGTGGGAGGGGATGACGGGCAGGCACGAGGCGCGCGTCTCCGACATCTCGATGGGGGGCTGCTTCATCGACACGCAGGGCGCGGCGGGGTTGGGCGAGCTGATCGTCTTCGCGATCAGGAAGCCCGACGGCGGGTGGCTGGCGCTGCGCGGCGAGGTCGTCTCCGTCGATCCGCACACCGGCTTCAGCGTGGTCTACACTTTTCTGACCGACGAGGAGCAGCAGGAGCTGAAACGTCTCGGCACGATCTGACGCGCCAGGTTAACGCGCTAGCGGGCGCGCCCGCCGAAGTCGAGCCAGAGCAGCGCCGCCCCGAAGAAGCCGCAGCCCAGCGAGTCAAAGACGGTCCAGTAGAGCGGCATCCCCTCCGTGTGATCGATCAGGAAGAAGACGGGCGCGGCGAGCAGGAACGCGACGCCGTTGAGGATGACGAGCTTGCGGTAACGCTCGACGTCAGTGGCTAAGACAAACAAAGAGACGCCGTGCATCCCGTAGGCGTAGGACGCCTGCCGGATCATGAACATGAGCACCGCGCCGCGCGGCATCTCGCCCAAGCCCAGCCACTCGTGCGACGCCTCCATCCACGAGCGCGGCATCACGACCGCCCCGAACGCCAGCAGCTCGACCGCGCCCGCCAGCCTCAGCAGCCACGCCTGTAGTCGCCTGCGATCCATACTCATCACGGTGCCCCCCTTAGCAGCGACCATCACGCGGCGCGTCCCCCGACGACGGATTAGAGACGAGCGTCCGAAGCGAACCCGTCGAGGCGTCGGGTCGAACGAGTTGTTGGATTTCGTCCGACGCAACCGCGCGCACTTCTACGAATGAACGTGGTAGAGCGTCGCGCCGGGGATGTTGATGTTGAAAGACGAGCTGAGGGCGCGTCCGTTCGAAGCGCCCGTCGGGCGATGGTCGGTCGGCGCGCGAGCCTACTCGGCGACCGCTTCGGCGAATTGCTTCGTGTCGGTGTACTGCTGGAACCTGACTACTCTTCCTTCCCGCAGACTCCAGACGTGCGCGAACTGCGCGCGCACTTCCTTGCCCCTGACTTTGTGCTTCCCGCTGTAGGTGCCGAGCACCACGATCCGCTCGCCGGCATCAAGCCACTCCTCCGGCGTGACGGTGAATCCATCCCACTCGGACGCGAGCCGCATGAACACCCCTTCGAGCACCGCCTGCGGTCCGACGTAGGGGTTGCGATCCGCGTAGATGAAATTCTCCGCCTCGTTCCACTCGATGCCCTGATCCATCTGACCGAGGACGGTCGGGACGTCGCCCCGACCGAACGCATCGTACAACCCCCTGACGACTTCGACATTCTCCCTCGACATGGCAGCCTCCTCGAAGAAAGTGGGATACGCCGGCGGCGAAATCAATCGGCTCTTTTTAGCTCGCCCAACAATTCAAACATCTTCTCATCCGACGAGCACAGGAATTTCAACGCATCCTTCGCGGGCTCGACGACGATCGTCGAATCGAAAGCCTCGCCCGCCGTGCCGCGAAGTTTACCTTCCTTAATCGCCGCCCTGAACATCGCGGGAGGGCGAGCGACAGTTTCAACGAATCATTCTCGATCCTGTATCTGATGACCAGGTGCCCCTTGTGCTCCTTCTTTTCCGCCCTTCCCGTGTACGTAGCGCCTTCGTCGGGCGCGGCTAGCTTACAGCCTTTAGTCTTCGCTGATCCACCGCAACTTCATCGCGGGCCTGCTTCGTACCACCCGCGCCAAGCCTTCTTCCTCCGCCGAAACATCAGGATGACCAGTGGGTTCGTCCAGATCAACGTGCGCCACAGCCCCCAACGGTCGAAGCGTCGGGCGGAGGGGACAACCTGTACGTCCTCTATGAAGCTGACGCCGCCCTTTCGCCGCCTCGCGAGCCGTTTCAAGCGCCAATAAAAATCTACGTCCTCGCCCATGAACAGCGTCTCGTCGTAACCTTTCAGCGCGAAGAAAACGTCCCTTCGGCAAAACTGCGTCGCGCCCTGCGCCATCCCCGTCATCTTCCCGACGACGCGCCAGAGTCGCAGGTAAATTTTCGACGTGAGCTTTGCGGGCCTGTAATCCGTGTCCACCGCGCCGCCGACGCAAGTGGGCTCAGCCATCGCGTCAACGACGCGCCGCAACAGCTCGTCCGGGACGGTCGTGTCGGCGTCGACGAAAACTAAACAATCGCCGCCCGCGGATTCCGCCCCGGTGTTACGAACCTCCGCGACGTTGTGGCTTGTCTCCCTGACGACGTTGGCGCCGAAATCGCGCGCGACACGAGCCGTCGAATCCGCGCTGTCGTTGTCGACTACGATGATCTCGACCGAAACGATTTCTTTCGCCCGCAAAAAATCTGTCGCCCGCTTGAGACTGGCGAGCGTTTCGCCGATGTAATCTTCTTCGTTGAAAGCCGGGATGATAACTGAAATCAGCATCGCTACGTCGCGCGCGGCGTCTAGAGGTGTCGGCGGAGGAAGGTGACGATCTTCCAGCCGTCGAGGTGCTTCCAGGGCGTCTCGCCGAGCGTGTAGTGACCGGACGGGATCCAGACCACGTCGAGCGGGTGCCCGCTCTCGCGGACGCTCTCGGCGAAGTCGCGCGAGAGGTCGGGCGGGAAGGTGAGATCGTAGCGCGCGGAGATGAAGCGGATCGGTCGCGGCGGCAAGTCCGAGAGGCGCGGGGCGTAGGCTTGCGGGCTGACGGGGAGCCACGCCTCGCGCAGCTCTTCGAGCGTGAGCGCGTCGCCGACCCCGGCGCGGACGTGCGCCGTCGAGATGCCCCGCCACGTCACGTCGGCGACGTAGCCTGAGACGTGGTTGAAGACGCCGGTCTTTATGAGCGGCTCGTGCGCGAAGGCGAGGAAGGCGACGCACGAGCCGATGCTCGTGCCCAGGACGCCGACGCGCTCGTAGCCCTGGCGCGTGAGCCACAGGACCGCCGCGCGCGTGTCGAGCACCGCCTGGCGCATCGACTGGAGCGTGCGCCCGACGTTGGTCGAGACGAGGTGCTCGGCGCGCTCCATCTCGGGCGGCCGCCGCCCCGTGTGGTAGGGGAGCGTGAGCCTGAGCGCGGCGATGCCGAAGCGGTTGAGGACGTGGCAGAGCGCGACGTGGCTCGGCGGCTTCGCGTTCCACTCGGGGAGGACGACGACGGCGCGGCGCGTGTCGTTCGGCTTGCCGCCGAGCGTGAGTTCGGGGAAGAAGCGCGCGCGCGCGGTGTTGTTCTCGTGCGTGGGCGTGTGGACCGCGCTCGTCCAGGTCAGCTCGTCGCCTTCGAGGCGGAAGTCTTCGATCTCGGGCGGCGCGTAGAACTCTCGGCTCCGCTCGACGGCGCGGCGCGCGTACTCCGAGACGACGCGGCGCGGGTCGTCGCCGTTGGCGTGATCGGAAACGAATTCGACGCCCCACTCGAAGGGGCGCACCACCCGGTTCGTGTCGCGCGTCGCGAGCCGCCGCTCGCGCGAGTGCATGTAGCGTGTGATCAAGTCTGCGTGAACACCCCTGACTAAGAGATGGGGAGAGTCCATCCTAAAAGGCGGCGGGAAAGTAAGTCAAAAGCGGAAGGCGGTCGGCAAAAGAGAGGGCGGAGGAGACGGGCGAGTTTATTCGCCCGTCTCCTCCGCCCCGAAAGCTTCCGCCCCGACCCGCAGCCTTACGGGCGCAGGAGCCAGAAGTTGTAGCTGCCCGTTCCGCTGTAGGAGTAGATCTGCCAGCGGTAGTAGCCTGCCGTGCCCGAGTAGGAGATGGTCTCGCTCGAAGTCGCGCTCTCGGAGCGCGCGACGATGACCCACGCCGAGCCGTTCCACTTCTGCAAGTAGAGATCGAAGTCAGCGCCGGATGTGGGACCGACGAGGCAGCCCTTGTGAGAGCCTGAGACGGAGCTGTAGTAGTAGCTGCCGTTCGGGTGGTAGTCGTAGTCGCCCGTGAAGGTGAGCGAGCCCGTGTAGAGCGTGCCGCCGGAGCAAGCCGTCGGCGTGCCGCCGCCGCCGCCGCCGCCCGTCGTCAGCAGCGAGTAGAGCAGCCGGTTCGGCGAGCCCGTGCCGATGCCGGTGAGGACGCCGGTCGTCGCCGTCGAGATGATCGCGTTCGCGACCGTGGCGGGCGAAGCCGTCGGGTTGTCCTGCAGGTAGAGCGCGGCGACCCCGGCGACGTGCGGCGTCGCCATCGAGGTCCCGCTGATCGTGTTCGTCGCCGTGTCCGACGTTGACCACGACGAAGTGATCGACGATCCGGGCGCGAAGAGATCGAGGCACGTGCCGATGTTTGAGAAGTCGGACTTGGCGTCGGTCGAGGTCGAAGAGCCGACGGTGAGCGCGGCGGCGACGCGCGCGGGCGACGAGTTGCAGGCGTTCTGCCCGTAGTCGTTGCCGGCGGCGACGGCGTAGGTCACGCCCGCGTTGATCGAGTTCTGCACGGCGGTGTCGAGCGCGCTACTGGCGCCGCCGCCGAGGCTCATGTTGGCGACCGCCGGGCTGACGCGGTTCGCCGTCACCCAATCGACGCCGGAGATCACGGTCGAGTCCGTGCCGCTGCCCGCGCAGTCGAGCACGCGCACGGCGTGGAGCGAAACATTTTTGGCGACGCCGTAAGTCGAGCCGCCGACGGTGCCGGCGACGTGCGTGCCGTGACCGTTGCAGTCGTTGCCCGCCTGCCCATCATTGATGGAGTCGAAGACTTTCGTGGCGCGCCCGCCGAACTGCGTGTGCGTGGTGCGGATGCCGGTGTCGATGACGTAGGCGTGGACGCCCGCGCCCGTCGGCGTGTAGTTGTAGTTGCCGTCGAGCGGGCGGTTGCGCTGATCGATGCGGTCGAGACCCCACGGCGCGCCCGTCTGCACGGTCGTGGCGTGGACCTCGCCGTCCTCCTCGACGAAGTTGACGCGCGGGTCTGCGCTCAGCGCCATCGCCTGCTCCTCCGTCATCTCGGCGGCGAAGCCGTGCAGCGCGTGGCGGAAGACCTTATCGACTTTCGCGCCGTAGGCGCGGCTCATGTCGGCGGCGACGAAGGGCGCGAGCGAGTCGTCGCCCTTCGGATCGGCGGCGTAGTCGTTCAAAACGACGACGTAGCGGTTCGCGACCGGCTGCGCGGCGCGCCGGAACTTGCCGAGCGACTGCCCGCGCTCCTGCGGCGCTTGTTTACTGACCGGAGCCTGGCTGCTGACCGGGCGCGGCGCGTAGGTGAAGGCTAAGAGTGTGAGTGCGGCGACTAAGGTAAGGGCTTTCTTCATCACGTCTCCTGTCTGCTGGTAAGGTTGTTGACAGACGCGCGCGTGCGGTGCGCGCGAGCTTGAGTGGGAATGTCGGTGGCGGCGCGGATCGCCGCGCGGGGACGCTTTCAGCGATCGCGCGCCGCCGCGTCAGCGGCACTTTACGATTGACGGCTCGCGCCCGCGGGCGAGCGTGAACGTCCCCATAATCTTTCTGGTGCTGCCGCGCGCGACGGTGAGTTTCATCGTCTCGCCCGCGACGCGACCCGTGAAGCGCGCCGCGTAGCCGCCGGGTTGCTCGCCCATGCGGACGGGACCGCCGTGCTCTTCGAAGTAAGTTCCGGCGACGTCGAAGCGTCCCCGCCGGTCGAGGGAGATCCGCCGCGGGATCGTCGCGTGCGCGCAGTCGAACTCGAGCGTGGCGGAGTCGTGCGCGACGTTCATCTCGACGTGTTCCCCGCCCCACGTCCCCGTCGGCACGCCTTTCGTTCCGTGGGCGTCGTCCGTCAACGCATCGCGCATCGCGTCCTCCCGCGCAGACTCTCTCTTCGACGGCACTTCGACCCGTCCCGGCGAGAAACTTTCCCGTTGTGCCCGCGGGACGGCACGACCCACGGCGGGAAAGGCATTGACGATAACCAGAGCGGAGACGAGGATGGCGATCTTCGGGCGATGGATCAAGAGACCTCCCATCAGTCAGGTCATAACGTTTGTTATAGCGAGTGGTATCGACTCCGCGAATAATCAGGCGGCGGGGCATGTACCTCGCCGATCTCGCGCGGTCATTGGCTGGTAAAAAGGGGTGAATGCTTTTCAGCACTCACCCCTTCTCCGGTCACGCGGTTATCGGAGCTACTGGCAAGTGCTCAACTTGAATGAGGAAATGTACGTCGTCCAGTTGAAGGAACCGTTGGCGGGAAGGTACTCGGTCGTGAAGACCATCGTACAACCGTCCACCGGATCGACGCTGAGCATGCTGTAGTCGCCCCAGCGGGCGAGTTGATTCCCGGTCTGCACGCCGGGTCCCGCGAGGATGCTGGTCTCGCCTCCGAGCGTACCCGGTAGGTCCACCGGACTGCGGAAGGCGTAACGGATGCTCGGCTTGATGCTGCTCGCGTTCGAGATGTTGTAGCCGATGGCGATGCCACCCGTCTTGTCCATCGCCGCGCTACCCATCCAGCGATAATCCGAGGTGGGCGCGTAAGTGCCCTGCTGGAAAATGACCGGGGTCGCGCCGGAGATGGTATTGCCCAAGGCGTTGCGCAACTCGTACCAGCGGACGCCGGTGACGCCGCCGGTCGCGACGGAGTGGTTGACGAGAAGCATCTCGTGATCGACGAAATTGCGATAACTGAGGCGGTACATCAAACGGTCGCCCAGAGAGTCGAGCTGCTGGGTCGTGCCCGGCTGCGGGATGCACGTTCCGCCGCCGCAGGCACGGCTGAAAGCCGCGACGCCCGCGACCGTGGTCGGACCCGTCAGCGTGCCCGTCCCGGCAGCCCAGTTGACCGCGAACTTCCAGGAGAGGAGGGAGGTGGAGGTGATGCTAAGCAGCGGGTTAGCCGTGCCCGCCGCGGGGAGCGTCGTGCCTTCGATGTCAGCCGGTTCGAGGCTGGCGTAGCTGCTGCTGGTGCGCGCGCAGACCTGCCGCGCCGCCGCGCCGACCAGCATCTTGTCGCGCTCGAAGGCGCACACCTGATTGCCCGAGAAGGTGCGGCCGCGCCTGAACATGTTGTAGGTGATGTAGTAGCCGTCCGACCACACGCCCATCTTCGGGTAGTCGTTGAAGTCAGTCCCGTAGGAGTAGGCGTAACGGTTGTAAGTGCCGGTCGGATCGGGCGTCGTCGAGACGGCGACGCACTGGAGGTACGGGGTCGAAGAGACCGCGAACTGCGTCAGCACCCAGCGGTCGGCGAACTGATCGTACTGCACGATGGGGTCGCCGTCGTTGGACGTTTCGCACTGACCGCCGAAGCCCTGCCAGATGATGTTCCCGTTCTTCGGGAAGCCGCCGACCAGATTGAACCCGGTGATGTTGTTGCCCGCGTCTCTCGTCAGCGTGTAAACGGAATAGCGCAGGTTGACCCACTGCACGTAGTGGTTAGGTCCGAGGTCGCCGGTCGTGTCGGGCGGGGCGACGCGCGCGTTCGGATCGACGGGCGTCCCGATCGTGGAAGCTTTGGGCGCCGCGGTGGCGGAAGACGAAGTGACGCCGCGCATCGCCAGCGGATCCACACCCGCGGGGTTAGAGTTGCCGACCGGCTGCGGGCGACCCGGCTCGAAATCCCTGCCGGCGCGCGCCCTCTCGGGCTGCATTCTCGTCTCTACCATGTCACGCAAGGGGCGCGTGCTGGTGTCAAAGTGTACGGGATCAGACGCCTCCGCGCGGTGCGTTTGGGCGGTGGGGTTCTGGGCTCGTGCGAGCGCCGGCAGGAGAGTGACGGCGCACAGGGCTGTAAACAGCAGCGAGGTTATGTCTTTCTTCATTGGTCCTCCGACAGTGGCTTGCGGTTGATCGGGCAGGGTCGCGCTCGCGCGCGACCCTGCGGTGAGAATGTGGGCGATTGAGCGAATAAGTTTCAAGCTTAGTGAGGGTGAAAGCAACGCTACCGCTTTAAGGGTGGCGAATGAGACCGCCGAAGTAATAAAGAGCGCCGGACAGACTGCCCGACGCGGGATGATCGCTCGTTATCAACCAAGCCGATAAAGCTTGTTCGGGGATGAAGATTATATAGATATGGACGACACCGCGCAAGAAAAAAGTAAGCACCCACCGCCTGTTACAAAAAAAGAACAATTCAGCCCGCGACGATTCGGGCGCGACTTTCTCGCCATTTCCCGGCTATCGCCTCGCCGCGCGTCGGCTCTCGCGCACTCGGCGGAGCATCTTCGGCAGGAGCAGCGAGGTTTGCAGGGGCGAGCCCGTGGTGAAGCGGCGCGCGAAGGCGCGGAAGAGATCGTGAGACCGCGGCGTGTAGCCGAACCACCAGAGATCGTGCAGGCGCGCGAGGCGGTTCGTGTGGACGTGCACGGCGTGGACGAGTTCGAGCAGACCGGCGCGCCCGTGCGTGCGCCCCGTCCCGGAGAGCTTCACGCCGCCCCACGGCGTCTGCGCGATGCCGTGCGTGTAGAGCACCTCGTTGACCATCACCGTGCCCGCCTCGATTCTTTCGGCGACGCGCTCGCCGCGCCGGATGTCTCTCGTCCACACGCTCGCGGTCAGACCGAACGGGCTGTCGTTGGCGAGCCGGATCGCCTCGTCCTCCGTCTTGAAAGTCATCAGCGGCAGCACGGGCCCGAAGGTCTCCTCGCGCATCAGTCTCATCGTGTGATCGACACCGACGACGACCGTCGGCTCGTGGAACGAGCCCGCCTCTCTCCCGCGCCCGCCGCCCGCGAGCACCCGCGCGCCGCGCGCCACCGCTTCGCTCACGTGATCCTCGACGACTGTGCGCTGCCGCTCGCAAGACATCGAGCCCAGGTCAGCCCGCCCGCTGCGCGCGCGAACACGTCTGCGATCTTCAGCCCGACGAAAGGCGTCAGCTCGCTCGGCTTTAGCACGACCGCGTTGCCAGCCGCGAGCGCCATCACGACCTCGCCGACGGGGATCGCCCACGGGAAATTCCACGGCGAGATGACGGCGACCACGCCCACCGGTCGATACACCACGCGCGACGTGCGACCGAGCAGACCGTACTGACCGATGTTGATCTTCTCCGCGCGCAGCAGCCTTCCGGTCTCGCGCGCGAAGTAGCGCATCAGGTCGAGCGTCGGCACCAGCTCCATCGAGATCGCTTCCGTCACGGGCTTCCCCGACTCTCGCGCGATCAACTCCGCGACGGCGTCGAGTTCATCGAGCACGATCTCGCGCGCGCGCAGGATCACGCGCCCGCGCTCGGCGTAACTCCGCGCCGCCCACCCGGCCTGCGCCTCGCGCGCGCGAGCGACCGCGCGCCGGACTTCTTCCGAAGTGCCGACGGGCACGCGCCCGATCTCCTCATTCGTCGCCGGATCGTAGGAGACGATCTCCCCGCGCGCGTTCGTCGGGGTCTGCGCGTCATTCGTCTCGGCTTGGGCGTCATGCGCCGGGGCTTGCGGGTCGATGGTTTGCGTCGCCATAAGTTTTTCCTACGGACACCGAATTATCGCGCGAAACGCCCGCGGGCGGAAGGCGCGGGGCGCGGGGTTTGCCGCGCGGCACGTCTCGTCTAAACTGTCCGGCGACTTCCATTCTTCCAGGAGACAACCCGATGACTCGCCCGCAGCTCGCAGAGTTCATGCGCCGCATGGAGCCCGACTCCGTCGCCATCATCCCCGCCGCCCCGGAAGCCACGCGCTCGAACGACACGCGCTACCGCTACCGGCAGGACTCGGACTTCTACTACCTCACGGGCTTCGACGAGCCGGAGGCGATCGCGGTCGTCGCGCCGTCGCGCGAGGAAGGCAGGTTCACGCTCTTCGTGCGCCCGCGCGATCCCGAACACGAGACGTGGGAGGGGCGGCGCGCGGGCGTCGAGGGCGCGAAGGAGCGATACGCCGCGGAGGCGGCGTTCCCCGTCTCAGAGTTCCGCGAAAAACTTCAGGAGCTTTTGAACGGCGCGCGCAACGTCTACTACCGCCTCGGCGTGCGCCCTGAACTCGACGAAGTCCTCGTCAAACAGATCGGCGAGATGCGCACGCGCAGCCGGCTCTACGTCGCGCCCGACTCGATCACCGATCCGGGCGCGATCCTCGGCGAGATGCGGCTCGTCAAATCCGACGCGGAGATCGAACTCATGCAGCGCGCCGCGGACATCGCGGCGGGGGCGCACGTCGAGGCGATGAAAAATGTCCGACTGGGGATGTACGAGTACGAGATCGAGGCGCTCATCGAGTACCACTTCCGCCGGAGCGGCGCGGCGGCTCCGGCTTACGGATCAATCGTCGGCGGTGGCGCGAACGCGACCATCCTCCACTACAAGACGAACGAGGACGAGCTGCGCGACGGCGATCTTTTATTAGTTGACGCGGGCGCGGAGTTTCGCGGCTACGCCTCCGACATCACGCGCACCTTCCCCATCAACGGTCGCTTCTCACAGCCGCAGCGCGAGATTTACGAAGCGGTGCTCGCGGCGCAGACCCGTTGCATCGAGATGGTCAAGCCCGGCGTGACGATGGAGGAGCTGAACAATCACGCGGTTAAAGTCTTGACGGAACGGATGGTGAGCTTAGGTCTGCTCGAAGGCGAGGCGGAGAAACTGATCGAGGAGAAGACCTACCGGCGCTTCTTCATGCACGGCATCGGGCACTTCCTCGGCTTGGACGTGCACGACGCCGGTCGCTACCAGCTCGAAGGCAAGTCGCGCCCGCTCACCCCCGGCGTCGTCATCACGGTCGAGCCCGGCATCTACGTCGCCGAAGAAGCAGAGCACGTCCCCGACAAGTACCGACGAATAGGTGTCCGCATCGAAGACGACGTGCTCGTCACCGCCGAAGGTCACCGCGTGCTGACTGCAAAAGTGCCGAAGCGGATTGAGGAGATCGAGAAGCTGATGGCGCGCTGAAGAGGTTCGAGGATGATTCTGCCCGCGCGGTCGCCCGAGTGACGCCGTCACAGCTTGGCGACTCTCGACTTCATCACATCGAAGGCGGCGCTCTTGTGTCGTTCAGCTTTCGGCGGCATCTTGACGAAGTTCGACTCCCAGGAGAGCGCCGTCTCGCGTTGCGGCGTCGGCGGGTGGCTGCCGAAAAGCAGGGTCATGAACTGGGACATGGCGTAATCCTTGCCCGCTTCGGCTTTCTCTTCTCGCTCGAAACGTTTGAAGATAGTCTTCATCGCGTTCGGGTTGTAGCCGGTCTTGTAAGCGTCGTAGAAGGCTGCGCGATCCGCCTCCAACTCGTTGAAGCGCGAGAAGCCCAACAGGTTGTCACCGACCGCGGCGAAGGAATTCTTCTCGTAGGCGGCGAGTAAATTCTTGAGAGCCGACTCCACCTCTTCGTAAGTCCTGACCTTGCGCACGCCCGTCATCCAGAAGAGTTGGCGCGTCACGGTCTTCGGCGCATGACCGAAGGCGTCGTGCCCGATCTCGTGCGCGATAATGCATGCCAGCTCGTCCTCGCTCTCAACCGCTTTAAGCATCCCGACATTGACGTAGACGCGCCCGCCGCCGATACACATCGCGTTCACTGCGTCATCGTCCAACACAACAAACTGGTACTGCCTCGACGGCGCGACCGAGTAAGCCGCGAGGCGCTTGCCGAGTTGCGCGACGTAGTCCGCGACGAACCTGTCCTCGACGGGCTTGAGCGTCCCCGCCTCGACCTTCACGATGGCGTCCGCGAGCCAACCCTCAGCCTCGCCTTTGAAGATATTGTCGCCGCCAAATGGTTTGGGCGCGAAAGGGGTTTTCGCCTTCTCGCGCGGTACGGGCGGAATCCATTCGGCGCGCGGCGAGTCTTGCGCGCGGAAGGCGAAAGCGAGCGTCGAGAGCGCGAGCGTCAGGAGCGCGAGGAAGAGCGGACGGATTGAGCGCGATATTTTCATGGTCGTTTCCCGAAACGGAAGTGCCTCCGCGAGGTGCAACACTTATGCCGCGTGAAAAGTGTGCGTAAGGGGTGAGCGAGGCAGAAGATTCATGGCACGAAGTTTTTCGCGGGGCAGCTTTCGGCTGACGGCTGTCGGAATTTACGACGCGGGTACGGTGACGATGGTGCGGAGGCATTCGAGCTGGAGGCTGCTGCGGCGCGGGCGCACCTCGACGCGGCGGCGCTCGCCTCTGTTGTCGGGCGTGAAGGGGCGCTGCGGCTTGTAGGTGACGACGTACTGCGCCGCGATGTCGCGCCCGACGCGCTCGGTGAGCTTGGCGATCTCCTCGGGCGTGCGCGGCTGGAGGAGTCGCCCGCCGGCTTCCGCGGCGAGCGCGGAGAGTTGCTCCTCGCGCTGCTGCTGCGCGCGGGCGTAGGTGCGGAACCAGCGGCGCATTTCGTTGTCGGTGTCGATGGTGACTCTGACGGTGCTGCCGCTCGCGCCCGACGTGACGCGCTGGTTGCGAAGGCGTGCGAAGTCGGAGACGAGCGCGGCGAAGGAGAAGACGTGGACGCTCGCCTGCGTCGCGACGACGGCGCGCAGCGCGTCGCGGCTGATCGCGGCGGCTTCGACCTGCTCCCTTGACTGAAACTCCAAGCCGTCCGTGAAGACGACGACGTGCGTGTTGCCGACGGGCTGCTCTTTCAGTTTCGCGGCGGCGAGCGCGAGGCAGTCGGAGAGGCGCGAGCGCTCGGCGGTGAAGAACCTGGTCTTGAGCGCGTGCGAGGCGAAGCCCAGATCGTCCGTCCAGTCCTGCACCAGCTCGACGCGGCGGCTGTTCTGCAGGACGGCGACGCGGTCGCCGTAGCGCATCGCGGAGATCAAGCCCAACGCCGCGTCGCGCGCCGACGCGCCGCTGCGCGTGGCGGTGACGGAGCTGCCCATGTCGAAGACGACGAGCACGCTCGCCGCCACGCGGCTGACGCTCGTCACCGTTTGCGGCACGCCGTCTTCGAGCACGAGCAGGTCGCGCGCTTCGAGCGTCGGGTCGAAGCGCTCGAACTGATCGAAGGCGGCGACGGGCACGCGCACCTCCTGCGTGAAGACCTTGATCGGCTCCTGCTCCTCGCGCTCGACCTTCGCCGGCGGCGTCAGAGTCGGCGCGGGAGTCTGCTGCGCGCCGCACACGGCGCACGCGGCGGCGAGGGCGATGAGGAATGCTGCGGGGCGCATCTCTATTCCCTGAAATCGCCCTGCAACTCGGCGACGATCTCTTTCGCCGCCTGCCGCGCGCGCTCGACCTCTTCGGGCGCGAAGGAGACCGCGCCGACGACGGCGTGGCCGCCGCCGCCGTAGCGCTCGCAGATGGAGGCGATGTTGTGTGTCCGCGGTCGCGGGCTCCAGGGGTTCGAGCCGACGGAGATTTTCGTGCGGTAGGCGGTGCGCGTGAGCGCGACCGAGTAGGTCGTCTCCGGGTGCAGGTAGTAGGGGATGAACTTGTTGAAGCCCTCGAAGCCCTCTTCGATGAGATCGAAATTGACGGCGCCGCGCGCGTAAGTGATCTTGCGGCGGACGGCTTCGAGCGTTTCGAGGTGCCGCTCCCGGATGGGCGCGAGGCGCGACCGCACTTCCGGCGAGAGCGCCACCTCGTCGAGCGGCGTCTCGGTGAGCGAGCGGATGAGCCGCTCGATGAACGCCGGATCGTCGACGTTCTCGATGACCTGCATCAGTTGGAGCGCGGGCTCGCGCAGCTCGACGACCTGCGCGGGCGATTCGTAGAACGCGCCGTCGATCGTGTGCGCCCATTTGACGAGCGGCGAAAGCCTCTCGTCCTCGAAGCCGAAATCGTCCCGCGCGACGCGGGCGATGAACTCGGTGCAGGACTTGCTGTCGGCGTCCCAGAATTTTTGACCGGAACGGTCGGCGCGGAAGTGCGCCTCGTCCGCCGGCGTGAGGAAGGCGGACTGGTGGTGATCGAACCACCACGTCAGCCTGTCGGAGGGCGAGTACTTGAAATCGACGATGGCGTTCTCGTCGCCGTCGAACATCCCCTCGCCGAAGAGCGAGCCGGGCCGGTGGAGCAGCCCGGCGTAAGAGACCTCGGCGTCGGGGCGGACGCGCGCGAGGTAGAAGCGCGTGAAGACCGCCGCCGAGGCGACGCCGTCGAAGCAGTGGTCGTGGAAGAGGAGTCGGAGTCTCATGCGTGACGGGTTCGCCGACGCCGAGATGGGCGGCTCGACGAAGCCGCCCATCTTAGCAGTCGCCGTCCGGTGGTAGCTAACGGGAGCGCGCCGTCAGTCTTCGATCCTGGAGTCGGCGGCCAGACCCAGGCGCTCGCGTATGAACTGCTCGGCGTCGTGCTCGATGAGTTCGCCGTTCGCGATCCAGACTTTCGCGGCGAGCACGTCGCCCTTCGCGCTGAGCTTCGCGGGCTCGAGGAAGACGTTGTAGGGCGAGCCCCACTTGCGCGTGTCGCCGGTCAGGCGCCGGTAGCCGTAATGATCCGTCTTCTCCCTCTCGGCGTCGGAGTCCGACTCGACGACGACCGGGTAGCGCGCGGGGTGCTGGTCGAAGTAGGCTTTGATCTCCGCCTTCGTGCCGTAGTCGCTGACCGCCACCACGTCGAAGCCCGCGTCCGCGTACTTCTCGTAGAGGCGCGCGACGACCGGCGCTTCGAGCTTCCAGTTGCGGCACCACGGCGCGAAGTAGACGACGAGGACGAGCTTCTTGCCGCGCGACCACTCGCGCAGGTTCACGCGCTCGCCCGTCTGCGCCGACTTGAACGTCCAGTTCTTGTAGTTGATCTCGCGCTCCTGCAAGGGCGCGTACTCGTGCGCCTCGGCGGGGGCGGGCGCCGGCTGCGCCGCAGGGGACCGTCTCTTTCTCTTCGAGCAGCGGCAAGATTTCCGCCTCGAACTGCGCGCGCTTGCGCTCGCCGATGAGCGTCTGGCGGATGCGACCCGCGCGGTCGATGACGAAAGTTTTGGGCAGACCGACGACGCCGTAACTGGACTTCGCGTCCGCCGTGCCGAGCAGGACCGTGTAGTCCTGCGGAATGGCGCGCTGGAAATCGCGCACGTCTTCGGGCGTGTCGTCCGCGGAGACGCCGACGACGGTGAGACCGCGCGCGCCCAGATCGCGCTGCAACGCGCCGAGGTCCGGAATCTCTGCTCGGCACGGCACGCACCACGTCGCCCAGAAGTTCAGCAGCACGACGCGGCCGCGCAGGGAGGCGAGGCTGAAAGGCTGACCGTCGAGCGTCTTCAAAGCGATCTCCGGCGCGGGCTTCATGCCGAGCGGGTTCGCCGGTCGCGACGTGCCGGCCGGAGCCGTCGCACCGTTAGTCGCCTGCGTCGCCTGTTGGCGGTTGACGCGCTCGGCGAGCGACGATTCGGCGTTGGGCAAAAACTTCGAGAAGGCGCTCGCAAGCCACGAGACGTTGTTCGTCGCGATGAGCAGACCGATGGCGATGAGCAGCGCGCCCGACGCGACCTCGACCTTGTGCAGGTGTCGGCGGAACCAGGTGTAGAAGCCGAGGAACTGGTTGAGCAGCAGCCCCGTCAGCAAGAACGGCAGCGCGAGACCGGCGGCGTAGAACGACGAGAGCACGAGCCCGCTCTTCCACCCGCCGCTCGTCGCCGCGAGACCGATGATGCCGCCGAGGATAGGACCGATGCACGGCGTCCAGCCGGCGGCGAAGGCGAGCCCGAGGGCGAACGCGCCCAGGATGCCGCGCGGTTTCTCGTTGGAGAGCTTGCGCGTGTCGCGGTAGAGCGCGCCGATTTTCAACACCCCGATCAACTGCAACCCGAACGCGATGATGACGAGCCCGCCGACGATCCTCACCCAAGGGTTCGAGAGGATCGCCGCGCCGACGAGCCCGGCGGCCGCGCCGAGCGAGATGAAGATCATCGAGAGACCGGCGTTGAAGGCGAGCGAGTTGAAGATGACCGCGCGCCGCGCCGCGCGCGAGCCGCCCTCGCCCTTCAGGTGCTCCACGCTCACGCCGGAGATCAGAGAGATGTACCCCGGCACGAGCGGCAGCACGCACGGGCTCAGAAACGACGCCAGCCCCGCCGCGAACGCGATCAGAATGGTGATGTTCGCGCCTTCCATAACTGTTGAAGAGTACAACGAAAAAGCCTTCAACCGTAAACCGTGACAGGTGACAGGAAAGAAAAGGATTTACCCGTCACCTGTCACCGTCACGGTTCACGGCTTTTCGTTCAGCAGTCTCTCGATGACGCCTTCGAGCGCGTCCTCGGTCGAATCGACCGCGCCGACGCCGACGTAGCGGACGACGCCGCGGCGGTCGATCAAAAAAGTCGCGGGCAGCGCGCGCACGCCGTAGCGCAGGTTGTTGGCGTCGTTGGCGGCGACGCCGATGGCGTAGGTGAGCTTCAACTCTTTTTTGAACGCGGCGATTGAGGCGAGCTCCGCCGTCGGCGTGAGCGGCTTGCCCTCAGACTCGCCGTAAAGCTCCGTGAGCCCGACGACGGCGAGCCCGCGCCCCTTGTATTTCTCGTGCAGGCGTTCGAGCCGCGGCATCGTCTCGCGGCAAGGCGCGCACCACGTCGCCCAGAAGTCCAGGAGCACGACCTGACCGCGCAGGGACGCGATGGTGGTGGTGGCGGCGGCGGCGGCGGCGGTCGTGGTCGCCTCCTTGTGGTCGAGCCAGTGCTTGACGTCGATCTCCGGCACGGTCTCGGCGTGCGCCGCAGACTCTTCGATCGAGCGCTCGACGGCGAGCGCGTTGCCACTGTTGGCGAGCAGCTCGACGGCGGTCGCGTAGACGTGCGAAGAGGGGAGCGTGAGACCGAAGCCGAGCAACTCTTTCATCACGGCGAGCGCCTCCGCGTCCCTTTTCAGTTCCGAGAGGAGGTTGGCGAGCGTGACGCCCGCGGCGTTGATGAGCTGCGCGCGCTGGACGTAGTCGTTGCTCGTCGTCTCGGCTGCTTTGGCGGCGACGAACGCGGCGCGCGCGTGCGCGGCGGCGGGCTCGAACCTTTGCGCGCGCGCGTAGGCGTTCGCGAGCGCGATGCGGAGGCGGAAGAGATCGAGCGGGTTCGTCGGCGTGTTGCGCGCGTACTCGTCGAAACTTTTTTCCGCGTCTTCCAACCGCCCGCCGCGCGCGGCGATCTCGGTCAGGAGGTGGCGCGCCTTCTGGAGTTTCAATTTGTCGGCTTCTTTACGCGACGCGGATTCGGCGAGGAAGCGCCGCAACGGATCGGCGACGCCCTCCCTGTTGCCCGCGAGCTGTTGGAGCAGACCGAGGAAGTAATAGTCTTCGCCCTTCAACTTCCCGCGCGCCGCGAGCCGCGCCGCGTTCCCGGCGGCGAGCTCGCGCTGCTCGGCGCGGGTCTTGAGTTCGAGCGCGGCGTCGTAGCGCACGCCCGCGCGGTTGAACTCGGCGAACTTGCGTTCGAGAAACTTCGCCGCCTCCTCGTAGAGCGCGGCGGCGTCATCCGCCGCGGCGGGCGACGAGTGCGATCCCTTCTCCGGACTCTTTTGCGCGCCCGCCGCGGCGGACGCGAGGAGGACGACGCACGAGAGCGCGAGAAGTTTTTGAAGTGGACGCAAGACCGGGCGCACCCCCTCAGTCGCCGCCTTCGGCGGGCTCGTCGAGCAGCTTGACGATCATCTGTTCGAGCTCTTTGAGGTCTTCGTCGTTCGAGCCGACGTTGAGGTAGCGCACGACGCCGCGCCGGTCGATGAGCACCGCCGCCGGGATCGAGGTGACGTTGTAGCGCGCGGCGGTCGCGAGACTCTCCGCGGCGGCGACGCCGAAGGGGAGCCGGTTCGCGCGGCGGAAGTTGCGCAAGGCGTCGTGCTCGCGCTTCGTCCTCACCGGGCGGCCGTCCACGATCTCGTCGCGGTACTGCGTGAAGGCGATGATCGTCAAGCCGCGATCTTTGAAGCGGCGCTGCCAGTCGCTCATCGCGGGCAGCGCCGCGTGGCACGGCACGCACCACGTCGCCCAGAAGTCCAGGAGCACGACGCGACCGCGCTCGGCGGCGAGCGTCGTCGGCTTCTGATCGATCCAGTCTTTGACCTCGATCTCGGGGGCGGGGCGCGCGCCCGCGCCGAAGAGCGGATCGTCCCGTTTCGTCATGTAGCCGACCGCCGGGACGATGCGACCGAGTATCAAACTCGCGCGGCGGTAGAGGTCTGCCGAAGGGAAGCTCACGCTCAGCCGCCGCAGCTCTTGCAGCGCGGCTATCGCCTCGCCCGTCCGGTTCAACTCGTGCAGGAGCTCGGCGAGGAACTGACCCGAACGGTAGAACATCTCGTCGCGCGACGCGGCGTCGAGGTCACGCGAGTTCGCATAAATTAACTTCGCCGCGTCGAACGCCGCGCGCCCGTGTGTGACGGCGCGCTCGCGCTCGCCGCTCTTGCGGTAGCCTCTGGCGATGGCGGTTTCGAGTTGGAAGCGGCGCGCCTGCGCCTTCGAGGTCTCGCCGAGGAACTCGGCGCCTTCCGTCTCCGCTTCCGCGGGCGAGCCGTGCCGGGCGAGCGCGGTCGCGACGACGAAGCGCGCCGTCGATGCCTGTTCGCCCGTCAGCGAACGGTCGCCCGCGACGGCGCGCAGCGTGGCGATCGCCTGATCGGGCTGACCCGCGAGGTCCTGGAGGAGCCCCAGGTGAAACTTGTCGGTCGCGTTCAACCCGGAGCGCGCGCCCAACTGGGCGGCGTTGCGCGCGGCGAGCGCGCGCAGCTCTTCGCCGACCTGCGCCTCGATCTTCTCGGTGAAGTGGAAGCCCTCGCGCTCTAACTCCTGGTACTTCCTGCGCCTGTACCCGGCCGCCTCTTCGTACAACTGCGCGGCGGACTTTTCGGCGGCGCGCGCGCGCGGGGCGTCCAACTTGTCAGACTGTTGCGCGAACGTCGCGAGCGCCGCAAGCACGACTAGCGACGCGACGAGCGCGGGTCGCAGGGCGCGCGGGCGAGTCTTCGCACGGGTTAAAAATTTTTGCGATGTAGTTTCGGCGTAAAACATGATCCCTCAGACTCAGCCCGGCGCGCCGCGATAAAGCGCGCGGGCGAGAAGGGCGCGAGCGGCGCGGGCGTCGCGCCCGACATGACCATCTCCGCGACGAGCGCGCCCGTCAAAGGCGCGAGCAGGATGCCGTTGCGGTAATGCCCGGTCGCGTAAAAAAGATTTTCGATCCCGGCGGACGCGCCGAGCACGGGCAGATCGTCCTCGGCGCGCGGTCGCAAGCCAGCCCACTCGCCAGTGATTTTCAAATCGGCGGAGGCGGGCGCGATCCCTTCAGCGCAAAGTCGGATGGCGCGCCTGCCCTCTTCGGTGACGGACTTGTCGAAGCCTGCGCGCT
The DNA here is from genome assembly GCA_020200235.1 of Acidobacteriota bacterium. Lineage (GTDB taxonomy): Bacteria > Acidobacteriota > Blastocatellia > Pyrinomonadales > Pyrinomonadaceae > JAIVGV01. The sequence goes on from JAIVJC010000134.1 coordinate 78,893, forward strand.
CGGTCGTCGTCCCGGCGAGCAGCCGCCCGTCCCTGCGCGGCACGACGTAGCCGCCCGCGCCGTAAACGACGTGGCGCACGAGCGGTTCATTCTCGCGCATCGCGTAGCAGAGAATCTGCCCGCGGACGGGTTCGATGCGCGGCGAGTGCTCCACGTTGGCGTCGAGCACGGGCGCTAAGGGCGAAGGCGGCGCTGCGTCTGTCTCGATGGTCAGCAGCGACGACCACGCGCCGCAGGCGACGACGACCGCGCCCGCGCCGAACGTGCCGCGCGAAGTCTCGACCGAGACGAAGCGCCCCCCGCGCACGTTGAGCGAGCGCGCCTCCGTCTCTTCAAGGACGCGGACGCCCGCGAGGCGGCAGGCGCGCGCCAGCGCGTCGCACAGGCGTCGGTTCTCCACCTGCCACTCGCGCGGGAAGCGCAGCGCGCCCCGCACGCGCGCCGAGAGTGCGGGCTCGAGCGCGCGCGTCTCGGCGGCGTCCAACTGCTCGACGAGGAGCCCGGCGCCGCGTTGCCACTCGAAGCGGCGCGCGTGTTCGCGCTCGTCGTCTTCGGTGAAGGCGAGGCGGAGCGTGCCGGTGCAGTCGAGCTCGATGTCGACGCCGGTCTCTTCGCGCAGCGCGTCGGCGAAGGCGGGGTAGGCGTCGCGGCTGGAGCAGGCGAAGTTGAAGAAGTCGTCGCGCGCGTCCGCCTCGACCTGCGGCGCGAGCATCCCCGCGGCAGCCCACGAAGCCTCCGCGCCGAGCCGAGCGCGCTCGACGAGCGTGGTGCGCGTGCCCCGGCGCGCCAGCTCGCGCGCGACCGAGAGCCCCGCGACCCCGCCGCCTACCACGACGACGTCCGCGCCCGACCCCTCCATGTTCCGCGAAGCTGCTGGCACGTTTCGCAAAGTTGCTGGTATGATGACGCTCAAATAAAAACGTCCGTTGTTAGTTGTCCGTGGTCAGTTGTTTGCGACTGACTGCGGCGGATGATGCTCGGCGCGAGTCTCACAGCAACGACCGACGACGGACGACTGACCACGGACAACTGACATGAAACATACTATCACACTCATTCCGGGCGACGGGATCGGGCCCGAGGTCACCTCCGCCGTGGTGCGGATCATCGAGGCGACGAATGTTGAGGTCGAGTGGGAGACGCACTACGCGGGCGCGCAGGCGCTGGAGAAGTACGGCACGACCCTGCCCGACGATCTGCTCGAATCGATCAAGCGCAACAAGGTCGCGCTCAAAGGCCCGATCACGACGCCCGTCGGCAAGGGCTTCACGTCGGTCAACGTCGGTCTGCGCAAGACGCTCGACCTCTACGCGAACCTGAGACCCGTGCGCGCGTTGCCGAACGTGCCGTCGAGATATCCGGAACTCGACCTGGTGGTCGTGCGTGAAAACACGGAGGACTTGTATTCGGGCATCGAGCACGTCGTCGTGCCCGGCGTGGTCGAGAGCATCAAGATCATCACGGCGAAGGCTTCGACGCGCGTCTCGAAGTTCGCCTTCGAGTACGCGCGCCGCGAGGGGCGAGGGAAGGTCACCGCCGTCCACAAGGCGAACATCATGAAGCTCTCGGACGGGCTCTTCCTCGACTGCTTCCGCGAGGTCTCGCGGGACTTCCCCGAGATCGAGGCGGACGACAAGATCGTCGACAACGCCTGCATGCAGCTCGTCATGCGCCCCGAGCAGTTCGACATCATGCTGCTCGAAAACCTCTACGGCGACATCGTCTCCGATCTCTGCGCCGGCCTCATCGGCGGGCTGGGGCTCGTCCCCGGCGCGAACATCGGCGAGCTGGGCGCGGTCTTCGAGGCGGTGCACGGCTCGGCGCCCGACATCGCCGGGCAGGGCATCGCCAACCCGACGGCGCTGCTCCAATCGGGCATCCTCATGCTGCGCCACCTCGGCGAGCGCGAGGCGGCGGAGCGCGTCGAGCAGGCGATGCTCAAGGTCTTCCGCGACGGCGCGGTGCGCACGCGCGACATCGGCGGGACGGCGAAGACCATGGAGTTCGCCGAGGCGATCATGGGGGCGATGTGATCCTCTGCTAGAAAATTCCAGCGCGGAAAACTCGGCTGCGCGAAGGTGTGTTCGGGGCGTCGTCAGTTTCGGGCGTCGTTGATTTTAAGTCTCCGTGTCGAAAAAATTCGTGCGCTTCTTTCACACTCGCGCCGGCGCCTGCTCTTTCGAGAGCCGCCCGCGCGCGGGGTTCGCGAGCCGGGGTTCATATCTTTTGACGAGTGAGAGGTCTTCCATGAAGTCTGTCAGGTTCGGCGGGACGCCCGCCAGGGGTTCGGTCGTGAGATTGCTGGCGCTCGCCGTGGCGTGCGCCCTCGTCGCCGCCGCGGTCGTCGGACTGCTGCCGGGCGCGTCGGCGCAGCAGAAGTCGGGCGCGGGGTCGAAGCTCCCGGGCTCGTTCACCGGCGCGTCGAAGGGCTCGCCCGTCGCCGGGAGCCGGGAGAAGTCCAGGGCGTCGGGCGCGAAGGCGTTCTCGACGCCCGACGGCGTGAGCCCGCTAGTGTTGGGCTGCCCGACCCCCCCGGTACAGCTCACGACGTTCCCGCAGACCGTCAACAGCACGCTCTCGTCGGGCGACTGCACGCTCCCCGACGGCTCGTTCTTCGAAGCCTACACCTTCCAGGGCACGGCGGGTCAGCAGATCGTCATCACGATGAAGTCGCTGAACTACGACCCGAACAACGCGGCGACGCTCGACCCGTACCTCTTCCTCATGCGACCGGGCGAGACGACCATCTCGAACGATCCGAACGTCACCATCCAGGACGACGACGGCGGCGGCTTGCCGAACGCGCGCATCCCGTCGGCTGACTCGCCGGGCTTCACCGGCACGCTCCCGACGACCGGGACCTACACGATCATCGCCAACAGCTTCGACGCCGGCGAGACCGGCCCCTACACGCTCTCGCTGGCGGGACCCTGCGCCCCCCAGCAGGTGGCGATCACGCCCGTCGCCGGCTCCCCCGTCACGACCAGCGGCACGCTCACCAACAACGACTGCACGCTCGACGACGGCTCCTTCTACGACGTCTTCACTTTCCAGGGCACTGCGGGTCAGCAGGTCGCCATCGCGATGAACTCCACCGCCTTCAACCCGTTCCTCTTCCTCGTGGGACCGGACGGCGACGAGCTGTTCAGGGATGACACCAACGCCCCCCACGCGGCCTCGACGCGGCTCCCGCCCGGCTCGGGCTTCGTGCGCCTGCCGCAGACGGGCACCTACCGCATCATCGCCAACTCGTTCAGCGCGGGCGCGACCGGCAATTACACCGTAGTGCTCGATCTCAGCACCACCAACTGCCCGTCGAGCCCGATCACGGTCGGCACGCCGGTCAGCGGCTCGCTCGCGACGACCGACTGCAAACTGCCCGCCGACGCGTCCTTCATCGACGTCTACACCTTCAGCGGCACGGCGGGTCAGGCGATCAGCATCTCGATGACCTCCAGCGCCTTCGACACGTACCTCTTCCTGCTCACGCCGGGCGGTTCCGTGCTGGACGCCGACGACAACGGGGGCGGCGGCACCAACGCGCGCATCCCCGCGGGCAGCGGCACGCTGACGCTGTCCTCTTCGGGGACCTACACGATCTACGCCAACTCGGCGGCGGCGGGTCAGACCGGCGCTTACACGCTCACGCTCACGGGCACGCAGACCTGCACCTACTCGCTCCCCACCGCGAGCCGCACGGTGACGGGCAGCGGCGGCACGTTCACCAACAACTTCACGACGCAGGCGGGGTGCGCCGCCCCGACCGTCACGAGCAACTCCGCCTTCATCACCGGCACCTCGGCGACCGTCGACGCCGCCGGCAACGGCACGTTCAACTACACGGTGCAGGCGAACGCGTTGACCTCGCCGCGCTCCGGCACGCTCACCGTCGGCTCGCAGACCTTCACGGTCACGCAGGACGCCGCGTCGTGCGACGTGGCGATCTACCCGCCCGTCCAGCCCTTCACGCAGGGCGGCGGCACGGGGCGCTTCACCGTCTTCCCCGCCGGGGCTTGCTCCTGGACGCCTTCGACCTCGACGCCCTGGATCACGATCACCTCGCCCACGGGGGCGACCACCGGCACGGGGCGCGTGCGCTACACCGTCGCCCCCAACACCACCTCGGCGACGCGCACCGGCTCGATCGTCGTCGGCACGCGCACCTACATCGTGACGCAGACCTCCACCGCGACCACCCCGCAGGTGCAGTTCAGCAACGCGACCTACTCGGTTAACGAGAACGACGCGTCGAAGTCGATCACCGTCACCGTCTCGCGCATCGGCGACGTGGCGGGCGCGGCGACCATCGAGTACCGCACGATCGACGATCCGGCGATCGTCCCCTGCGATCCCAACGATCCGAACGCGGTCCCGCAGCGCGGGAAGGCATTCGCCCGCTGCGACTACTCGACGAACCTCGACACGCTGACCTTCGACATCGGTCAGACCGTCAAGACGTTCACCATCCCGCTCATCAACGACACGCACGTCGAGGGCAACGAGACGTTCCAGATCGCGCTCCAGAACCCGCAGGGCGCGGCCGCCGGCTCGCAGCAGACCGCCACCGTCACCATCGTGGACGACGACACCGCGCAGTCGAACACGAACCCGATCAACCAGACGCCGCTCTTCATCCGGATGCAGTACCTCGACTTCCTCTCCCGCGAGCCCGAAGGCGGCGAGCCGTGGTCGGCGGTCATCAACGGCTGCCCGAACCCCTTCAACACGAACAACGCCGACACGGCTTCGACGAACTGCGACCGCATCAAGGTGTCGGCGGCGTTCTTCGGCTCGGACGAGTTCAAGGTCAAGGGCTTCTTCGTCTTCCTCTACTACAAGGTCTCCTTCGGCGCGCAGTCGAACCCGAACTACGTGCCGCAGTACGACGAGATCGCGCCCGACATGAGGCGCATCACGGGCGTGAGCACGGAGGAGAGGATCGACAAGACGTTCAACTTCGCGGAGGACTGGGTCACGCGCACGGCGTTCGTCAACCGCTACGGCTCGAAGACCAACGCGCAGTTCGTCGACGAGTTGCTCGCCAACGTCGGGGCTTCTTTGACGAGCCCCGATCCGGTCTCCGGCGAGACGCGCAACTCGCTCGTCGCCGCGCTCGACTCCGTGACGAAGACGCGCGCGCAGGTCCTGCGCATCATCGTCGAGAGCCGCGAGGTCAACGACCTCCAGCTCAACCCCGCCTTCGTCGCGATGCAGTACTACGGCTACCTGCGCCGCACGCCCGACCCAGGCGGCTACGTGGCGTGGCTCAACACGATCAACCCGCCCGTGAGCGCCAACCCGCGCGACATGGTCAGGGGCTTCCTCTACGCGGACGAATACTTCCTCCGCTTCGGACCGAACGTCCGGCAGTAGCCGGGCGGGGAGAGTCACACGACGAAGCCGGGGCGCGTGCTCGCATCGCACGCGCCCCGGCTTTTTTCTTCTTGAGTTCTTAATGGCAGCAGTTGAACGATGAAGTATGAACGATGAACGATGAACGATGAACTGAAGGCAGTTGCTCTCGCTTCATCGTTCATCGTTCCTACTTCATCGTTTGATTCGTCCTCTTGTCCGGGGACGCGCCGGGCGTCGTCGCCGTGAAGCTCATGTTGGGGGCCTCTTCACGCGACGACGCCCGGCGCGTCGGACGGGGCGCGTCGCCCCGTCCAAACTCGACTGAGGGACGACCGCCGACTCAGTCGTTCGTCGGCGGTCGCTCGCGCGTCGGCTTCGCCGACTCGCGCGCGGGCTCGCTCTTCGACGGCGGGGGCGCCGACTTCTCCTCGCGCTGCGGGGGCGGCGACGAAGGTCGCTCCTCACGCGGGGGCGGCGACTGACGCTCCTCGCGAGGCGGGGGCGACTGACGCTCCTCGCGCTGAGGCGCGGGTGGCTCTTCGCGGCGCGACGGGTCGGGTCGCTCGTAGCGCGGCGCGGGCTCCGCGCGGCGTTCGGGCTCGCGGCGCTCGACCGGCGGCTCGCGCCGCTCGACGGGCGAGGGCTTGTATTCGGGCCGCTCGCGGCTGCGCTCCGGCATCGCGGGTCGCGACTCGCGTGCGTCGGGTTGAGTGGGGCGCTCGTAGGGCGAGAGGGTCTTGTCGCGCTCGCCGCCATCGCGCCGCTCGCGGTCGGCGGGCTTGGTCTTGCGCTCCCCCTCGCCCGCGCCGGCGCCGCCACCACCATCGCGCGTTCGCGTGTCCTCCGAGTCGGGCGTCGGACGCACGGGTCGGATCGTGCGCTTCGGATCGTCGCCGCCGTTCTTCTCCCCGCCCGCCTTCTCGCCGCGCGCGTCGTTCGGGTTGTTCGTCGCGTCGGGCACGCGGATCGGTCGCGACGGTCTCGCGACCGCGCCCGTCGCGCGCGCGTCGCCTCCGACGTTGCCGCCGCTCGTGCGGCGCACGGGGTCTGCGCCGTTCACGTCCTTGAACGAGTCGCCGCCCTTCGCGCCTTTGGTCACGGCGGGCTCGCGGTTGTCGAGGATGCGCGCGCGGCGCAGCGTCTCGTCGAGCGCGACGCCAGCCTTGCGCGACGCCGCGCCGGTCGGTCGCTCCGCGACCTTGAGCGTCGGGACGCCCGCCGCGTCGCCGCCGCGCGCGGCCATCCCTGCGCGCTTGCTCTCGCTCAGGCGATCGCGCAGGTTCGCCATCCCGCCCTCGCCCTCGACGGGGCGGACGGCGAGGCGACCGCGCACCGGATCGGTCGCGAGCGCGAGCTTCGCGGCGCTCACGTCCGTCGGTTGCGGGCGCACGTTGCCCCTGCCGAAGTCGCGCGCCGGGAGACCGGAGACGGCACGCGCCCAGATCGGGTTGACGCGCTTGATGTCCGCCAGCTCCTTGCGCTGACGTGCCTCGATCCGGTTGCGGTCGCGCGCGCGCCGCCAGAAGTTCGACTGCGGATCGGAATGGTGGTAGGGGAGCGGGTACCAGCAGACGTGATTGCCGAAAGAGAGGTGGACGTTGACGAAGGCGACGAGCGCCGGACGCCACCAACTGCGGTGGCGGTAGCCGTAGTAGCCGCGCGGAGCCCAGCTCCAATAATTATCGACGTAGACCCAGCGACCGTAGTGATAGGGAGCCCATCCCCACGGCTCGTCGCCGACCCACGTCCAGCCGTAGGGCGGGCACCAGCTCCAGTGACCGTAGCGGTACGGAGCCCAGTCGTAATAGTTGTTGATGACGGTCGTGCGCGGCCGCCAGACGTAGCCGTAATCTCTCGTCTGCACCCAGTCGCCGTAGGCGTCCAGCTCCTCGCCGCCGACGACCTGATTGTCGTAGTAGCGCTCGCGGTCGTCGTAGCGCAGGCGCGCGAGGAGGTGGCGCTCGCGCTCGTCCACCCACGTGTCCCAGTTGTCGAACGGGCGCAACTCGGAGAACTCCCATTCAGCCTCGTTCGATCCGTCGCGGAAGACCGACTCGGCGACGCGACCGTCGCGCACGGTGAAGCCGGAACTTTCCGAGTAGAGTCGGGCGCGCCCGCCCTCGCGCACAGAGACCCGCACCCTGCCGTCCTTGTCCACGTCGAGCCGGTAGAGACCCTTCGCCTGCGCGGCGACGGTGGTGGCGGGCGCGTCGATCTCGAAGTACTCGCGATCGCGCTCGAAGCGCGCGAGCCTCAGGGTCGCGGTGCCTTCCGGCAGACTGAGCGCGACGCCCTCGCTCCTCAGCGTGACGATGTCGAGCGTGGCGTACTCGCCGACGCGGACGAAGTTGCGCGAGTCGATCTGGATCTCGACGCGCGAGCCGGAGCCCGTGGCGAGCCGGTCGCCCTCGACGAGCGGCGTGTTGAGGGTGGCGCGCTCCCACTTGTCCGAGCCTGAGCGGCGCAGGCTCACGTCGCCCGCGAGCAGGCTGATGCGCGCCACGCGCGCCGTCTCCTCGTAGGCGTAGTCGTCGTCGCTCAATAGTTCGTCGTCGGCGAAGGCGACCGAGGAGCAGAGGTGGAGGGCGGTGAGTAGAAGCAAGAGAGAGAGGGCGGAGGTGACGAGAGTTCTGTAGCGCATGGGACGCTCCTTCTTTTTCAGACTGGGCGGGACGAGGGCTCATCCGGCGCGCCGGGGAGACGAATCGGAGAGCCGGGTCTCGGAAATTTTTTTCTCTGTGCCCGGAGAGAAATTCTTTGCGAGGTAATTTTCCGTCTGGGTGGAGAGGCGCGGAGCAAGGGGCGTGCCCGCACGTTGCGAAGAGATTGCGAACGGGAGAGGTGCCCGTTTTCCCCAGAAAAATCGAAGTTCGCCGGCTCGCGCCCGACCGAGATGGTGCAGACGAAGCACTATATCGTGTGGGCGCGTGCGAGTGCGAGTGCGAGCTCGTCATCCGAAAAAAGATCGGCGGCGGCGCGCGGCTCAAGTTTTCCTCAAGTCGGCCCGCGTAGGATGCACACAGAAGCGGGGGCGAGAGGCTCTCCGGGACGCAGTTCCTCCACTTTTGGCGCAGGCTTGGAGCCGCTGGGTGGGAATCGAGAAGGCGTCCGGGACGGTCTCGGGCGACGCCTGTCATTGATGCGCGTCAGCGTCAAAGGGGGATGACAGCGCCGCCGCCCTCGCGCGCGTGAGCCGCCGGACGTTGGGGGACGTCCGGCGGCTCACGAATTTTTCCGCGCGCGCGCGTCTGCCGCCGAGCTCTCTACGAGGTTCGATAGTATTTCCGGAATCGGGTTATGCTTCCCGTCATCTTTAGTTTAAGGATCGCCGCCCTAAAATTTTTCGGGAGGATGACATGAAGATCACACGACTCGCCGCGCTCGCCGCGGCGTCGGCGTTCGCCCTGCTCCTGCTGTGCGCCCCGCTCGCCCCCGCCGTAGCGCAAGCCGCGCGGGCGACGGTCACGGGCACGGTCAAGGATCAGTCCGGCGCGGCTGTGCGGGACGCGCGCGTCTGGCTCGTCAACACGCAGCAAGCCGTGATGCGCTCGGCGCGGTCCGACTCCGCCGGCGCGTTCCGCTTCGAAGGCGTGCAGCCCGGCAGCTACGAGCTGCGCGTGGCGCGCGCCGACTTCGACAGCCGCCGCGTGCCCGTGCGGGTTGCGGCGGGCGAGGCGGTGGACGTGCCCGTCACGCTCGAAGTCAACCGCTTCAGCGAGCGCGTGACGGTGACGGCGGAGACGGGGCAGGTCATGGATCGCGAGCGCGTCGCGCAGCAGGTCAACGTCATCAACGAGAGCTCCATCCAGCAGCGCGCAACGGGCGTGCTCGCGCAGGTCGCCGACGAGGAGGTCGGCGTCAACCTCCAGCGCACGAGCCCGACCATCGGCGGCATCTTCGTCCGCGGCGTGACCGGCAACAAGGTCGGCGTCTACGTCGACGGCGTGCGCTACACCACGTCCGCGCAGCGCGGCGGCATCAACACCTTCTTCAACATGAACGAGCCGTCGTCGCTGCGCGCCGTCGAGATCCTGCGCGGACCGAACTCGGCGCAGTACGGCTCGGACTCGCTCGGCGGCACGCTCCACCTCATCTCGCGCACGCCCGGCCTGGGCGGCGCGACGCCCGAGTGGCACGGCGAGCTGAACACGCACTTCACGAGCGCCGATCTCTCCTACGGCGGCAACACCCTTCTGTCCTACGGCTCGCGCCGCTTCGGGGCGCTCTTCAACCTCGCCGGCCGGCGCGTCAACACGCTGCGCGCGGGCGGCGGCGTCGACCGCCACTCGTCGGTCGAGCGCTTCCTGGGTCTCCCGTCGAGCGTGTTGGGGACGCGCCTGACCGACACGGCGTTCACGCAGTACGGCGGCACGGTTCATTTGAACTACGCGCCGACCGTCGATCAGCAGTTCGTCTTCCACTACCAGCGCAGCCAGCAGGACGGCGGCAAGCGCTACGATCAGACCGTCGGCGGCGACGGCAACCTCATCTCCGATCTCAAGAACCTGATGCTCGACTTCATGTACGGTCGCTACATGAAGCAGGGCGTCGGCTTCTTCGACAACGCGTCCGCCACCTTCTCCTACAACATCCAGCGCGAGGAGCGCGTCAACCAGGGCGGGCGCGGCAACCCCTTCGCCGCGATCACGCACCAGCCGGAGCGCACGAAAGTTTTCGGCATGAGCGCGTACGTGGACAAGCAGCTGACGCGCCACAACACGATGCTCTTCGGCGGCGACTTCTACGAGGAGCGCGTGCGCACGCGCTCCACCACGGTCGATCCGGTCGCGAACACGTCGGTCTTCTCGCGCGGGCGCGTCCCCGACGGCGCGCACTACACGACGAGCGGCGTCTACGCGCAGGACGTGCTCGACGCCGTGCCGAATCACGTGCGCATCAGCGGAGCCGTGCGCTACAACTGGGCGAACTACCGCTCGCGCTCGGGCAACTCGCCGATCGTGAACGGTGCGCGCCTCTTCCCCGACGACTTCCTGAGCGCGCGCGACGTCTCGGGCCGTCTCGGCGTCGTCGTGACGCCGGTCGAGTCCCTTAACCTCTTCTTCAACTACAGCCGGGGTTTTCGCGCGCCGAACATCACAGACCTCGGCACGCTCGGTCTGGTCGGCAACGGCTTCGAGGTCAACGCGACGGACGCCATCGCGCTGGGCGGCCTCGTCGGCACGACCGCCGACGCGAACGCCCGCTCGTCGGGTCGGGCGGTCTCGCTCCTCAGGTCGGAGAACAGCAACAGCTACGACGGCGGCTTCCGCTTCCACACGCGCCGCTTCGACACCGACCTGACCGTCTTCCAGAACGACATCGAGAACGCCATCGGGCAGTCCACGCTGATCCTGCCCGCGGGCGCGGCGGGGCGCTTCCTCGGCGATCAGCGCATCACGACGCAGCTCGCCTCGGGCGCGGTCATCGTCCCGCTCTCGACCAACCCCGTGCTGGTGAGAACGAACTTCGGCGACGCGCGCTACCGCGGCCTCGAATACACCCTCGACGCGCGGCTCACCGACACGCTGCTCTTCGGCGGCAACTTCACGATGATCCGCGCCGAGGATCGCGCCAACGGGCTCCCGCCCAACATCGAGGGCGGGGTGCCGCCCGCGACCGGCTTCCTG
>JAIVJC010000183.1 GCA_020200235.1 Acidobacteriota bacterium
CCGCAAGTATGCTCGATGAGATCGTATTCTGGCTGAAATTCAGAAATCGGCTCGGTAATAGATGGCGACTTCACAGATTGCTGCACAATCAGGAAATCACTTGAGGTAAATGGCTTTTCGTGAGGGTAGATTGGATGCCATTCACGAGCGGGCACCAAAATGGCAACGGCGCGAGAATTAGCTTTCGGCGGCGAAATAAGGCCGGAAACTACAAGCGACACAAACACACCGATGCCGAAGGTCAATATCGCTACGCCTCTAAGAATAAGGTTGTTTATGCGTCCGACTCTCATCGCTTAAAACTCTATCACAGCTTTAGACACAGGCAGTAAGGATTCGTTCCATGCTGTCACTCAACGCGAGCCATCTAACGCATATTATGCCGCACCGTGCGGTCTAATTCCGCTGTGGAGAGTGAAAAGCCGCACCATGCGCTCCAACTCCGTAATGGGGCGGCAAAAGCTGCGCGGTGCGGTCTCACACGCTCGGAACGCGCGTATGATGCCGCTCCTTCGCCTCACGAGTCCAGCGGCAGTGCCCTCGCGCCTCACGATCATGAACAAGACGGAACCTGGATCAGTTGCGCGCCGCGCCTCCAGCGCGCGCGCGGGTCAAGCCCTGAGGAAGTCTTCCAACTCGGCGCGCGTCGGGAGCCCCGTGCGCGCGCCGAGCGAGCGGCAGCCGAGGGCGGCGACGGCGCAGCCCGTCCTCAGGCTCGACTCTACCGTCTCGCCGCGCAGCATGGCGTAGAGGAAGCCGCCGTGGAAGGCGTCGCCCGCGCCCGTCGTGTCGACGCAGCCGCCGGGCACCTCGAACGCGGGCGTCTCCAGGAACTTTCCGCCGCAGAGCACGCTCGCGCCGCGACCGCCCTTCGTCAGACCGACGAGCGGGCAGCCGTAGCGCGCACTGATCTCGGCGAGCGCGGCGCGCGCGTCCTCGATCCCCGTGAGCATACGCGGGAACTCTTTCGAAGAGATGAGCACGTCGATGAGCGGCAGGAGTTCGTGCACGCCTTCGTAGACGTTGTCGATGTCGGCGGAGACGATGGTGCCGGCGGCGCGAGCCTCGCGAGCCATCGCCACGCAGGCGTGCGGGTCGTGCGAGTCGATGTGGATGACGCGCGCGCGCCCGGCAAACGCGAGGGGCGCGTCGTCAGCCTCGTAGCCGACTCTCGGATCGCGATCCCAGATCACCGTGCGCTCGCCCCGCTCAGCCTCGATGATGATGTAGCCGACCTGCGTGCGCGCGCCCTCGACGACCTCCGCGAACTCCAGATCGACGCCCTCGTCGCGCATCGACTGAAGCCCGAATGCGCCCTCCGCGTCGGAGCCGAACCGCCCGGCGTAGGTCGTGCGCGCGCCGAGCCGCTGCAACGCGATGATCGCCGAAGCCGTCTGACCGCCCGCCCCGCGCCGGCGCTCGATCGCGCGTGTGTCAGATTCCGGCGCCGGGTAGGCGGGCACGACGACCAGGTGATCGACGGCGTTGACGCCGAAGCCGGCGGCGTCAAACTCTTTCTCGACAGCGGTGTTGAACGGGAAGAGCAACTCGGTCTTCAGGCGAACTGGTTAAAGTATTTCAGCAGGATGGCACGCCGACGAGCGCGCGGACGGGCGCTCATACTACTACGTCCGAACGAAGCGGCGAAAGTGGAGTGACGAAGAGGTGATGAACTAAGAACTCGTTGCAAAACCTTGCGCGCTTCCCTGAGCGCCTCCAGCGCCTCCGGCGTGAGAAATAGTTTCACGCTGGAGGCGCTGGAGGCGCTGGAGCAGGACGCAAGAGACTGAAGATTTTGCAACGCACTCTAAATTGATTTGCACTCTGCGCGCCCTCTCGCGTCTGCGGCGGTGAGTCTCTTTATTTCACCGACTGCTTGCGCGGACGCTCGAAATAAGTTCCGCCCGCGAAAAAAGGTGAGGGGGCGCGAGATATATCTCGCGCCCCTCACGCCGTCTCCGGTCGCCGCTTCCGCCGCGGCGGTGGTCTTTGCCCTCCCGCGCTAGAACGGGATCGCGTCGTCGTCGTCGCCGCCGGGATCGTCCGCGGGTGCGCCGCCGCCGCCGCCGCGCGCCGCGTCGCGACCGCCGCCGCCGCCGCCGCCACGTTCGTAATCACGACCGCCGCCGCCCTGACCGCCGCCCCCGCCGTCGATGAATTGCACGTCGGTCGCGTGCAGCTCGAGGGTGTAGCGCGACTTGCCGTCCTTGTCCGTCCAGTCCTCGACGCGGAGCCTGCCCTCGACGTAGACGCTCCGGCCCTTCGTCAGATACTTCGAGACGGTCTCCGCCTGCTTGCCCCACGACGTGACGCGGAACCACGTCGTTATGTCCTGAAACTCGCCGTCCGAGCCCTTGCGCCGCTCGTTCGACGCGACGCTGAACGAGCAGACGGGCGTGCCCTGCGGCGTGTAGCGCAACTCCGGATCGCGCCCCAGATTCCCCACGACAATCACTTTATTAAACGACACGACTCTTCCTCCTTCGCCGACTCTTAACGTGCCAGCCTTTATATCGCAGGCGCGAGCGCCGCCGCAACTCCGCGGCGCTCGCGCGGACAAGACGCGCGCCTCCGCCGCCGATTTTAACGCGCCGAGCCGCGGCGCGCGAACCCCGGCCGCCTCGGGAACGTGCGCCGCGGCGGCTGCGTAATTATTTGTCGGGCGCCGCCCGCCTTCGCATCTAAATAAGGCGCGCGGCGATTACAACCCGCGCGGCGCTTGCGCGGCTGACCGCGCCGCTTGCGGCCGATCGCGCCGCGCGGCTACTAATCGCGTCGCTCTTCGGGCGTTTGAGTTACTTTTATTGTCCCGCCGCCGAGGCGGGCGACACCGACGGACAGGAGGGGTTGCCTGATTGATGAAAGAACTCGAATTGGACGAGAGGGGCGCGGCGCGCGTCTCGACCGCGAAGGGACGATGGTCTCCTTCTACATCCTCGCCGCGGGCGTGCGCTACCGCGTGCCGAAGGTGACGCTGCTCAGGATGGGCGCGAACCTCGCCGTCGATTACGTGGTCGGCGCGATCCCGCTCGTCGGCGATCTCTTCGACGTGGCGTGGAAGTCGAACCAGATGAACGTGAGGCTGCTCAGGGAGCGCGCGACCGTCTCCGCCGCCGACGCGAAGCGCGGGCGACTCAGCGACTGGCTCTTCGTCGGGCTGATCATGCTCTGCCTCGCGGCGATGCTCGTCGGCTCGGTCGTGATCGCGTGGTACATCCTCAGCTTCGTCGGCGGGCAACTCTCGTCGCTCTTCTAACCGCGTTCGGGAAACACGATCGAGGCTGACGAAGAAGTCCGGGGCGGCTCACGCTTGTGAGCCGCCCCGGACTTTCTATCCTTACGCTTTCCGATTGCTTACGAAGCCGGCTGCTCACCCGCCTGCGGCAGCAGCCGCTCCATCGCGGCGGCGACCAGCGCGAAGCCGCGCTCGCCCGCGGCGAAGCTGCGCAGCTTCCCCTCGGCGTCGAACAGGTAGTAGGCAGGCACGTAGCCCTGCTCGTTCTGGAAGGCGTCGCGCAACTTGTGCTCGTTGTCCACGGCGCACGGCTCGGTGATGTCGTACTCCGTCACGGCGTCGCGCACGGCTTCCGTGTCGGTGTCAGCCTCGTGGCGCGGCATGTGGACGGCGACGACGCGCAAGCCCCGCGCGCCGAGGCGGTCGCGCCACTCCGCGACGCGCGGCAGGTTCTCCTTGCAGACGCCGCAGCTCACAGACCAGAAGTGCACGAGCGTCGGGTGACCCTCCGACTCGTGCGCGGCGTGCGCGCCCGTCGCGTTCATCCACTCGGTCGCGCCGTCGAACGACGGCATCTCGGTCCCGATCCTCATCGGCATAACGTCACCTCAAAAGAGCTGTTAGCGATTAGCTGTTAGCTGTTAGCCAGAAAAGGCAAAGCCATTGTCTGGCTAACAGCTAATCGCTAACAGCTAACAGCTATTTACGCCTTGAGCGTCGCCTGACCCGGCTTCCACTCGGCGGCGCAGAGTCCGCCGGTCTGCAGGGCCTGGATGACGCGCAGGGTCTCTTCCGCCGAGCGACCGACGTTCAGGTCGTGGACGACCTTGTAGCGCAGGACGCCTTCGGGGTCGATGACGAAGAGGCCGCGCAGCGCGATGCCCTTGTCCTCGATGAGTACGCCGTAGTTGCGCGAGACCTCCTTCGTGATGTCCGCGCCGAGCGGGTAGCGCAAGCCCTCGACTCCGCCCTTGTCCTTCGGCGTCTTCAGCCACGCGCGGTGCGAATGCACGGAGTCGGTCGAGACGCCGATCACTTCCGCGCCCACGCCCTGGAAGTCTTCGTAGCGGTCGCTGAAGGTCGTCAGCTCGGTCGGGCAGACGAAGGTGAAGTCGAGCGGGTAGAAGAGCAGCACGAGCCACTTGCCGCGGTAGTCTGAGAGCTTCACGTTCTGGTCGAGCTTCTCCAGATTTTTGGTCGAGGCCATGTCGAAGTCGGGCGCGGGTCTTCCGACCTGCGCCGCCTCCCTGATCGTTTCTGTCGCCATGTTCTTTCGTTCCTCTCGAATGATTGCTTAAACCCGGCGGCGCGGATCGTCGAACTCTTGCCCGCGCGCCGGGCGACGCTTCGTGAGCGCCCCGGTCAAAACCAATTCGCCCCTCAGGCCTTGCAGTCGGGGCAGAGCCCGTAGAGCGTCAGGTGGACGGACTCCGCCTTGAAGCGCGAGCGGCGCGCGGCGGCGCGCATCAGCGCGGCGGTCTCCGCCAGGTCGAAGTCGAGGAGCTTGCCGCACGCGGTGCAGATGGCGTGATCGTGGCGCGCGGTCTCGCGGTCGTAGCGGCTCGCGGCGTTGCCGAAGGTGATCTCGCGCAGGAGTCCTTCGCCCTTCAGGTAGCGCAAAGAGTTGTAGACGGTCGCGAAGCTGATCGACGGCAGGCGCTCGCGCGCGGCGGCGAAAATCTCCGCCGCCGTCAGGTGCTCCTCGCTGCCCTTGACGACGTCGAGGACGACCCGCCGCTGCCGCGTGAGCCCGCCGCCGCCCGCGCCCCGACGCTTGCGCGCGCGCGGTGTCGTAGGTCTGCTTGACGAAAAAGTAGGGCGCGCCGACGCGCGGCAAGCCCGTGAGCTTCTCCGAGACCTTGAAGGCGAGCGACTTCTGCACGAGCGCGGGCGGCACGGTCACAAAAGAGCCGCGGCGCGCGAGCGCGTGCGCGATCGTCTCGAACAGCTCGTAGGTGGTGAGCGGCTGCGGGTCTGCGAGCTGGACGGTCGCGCCCGCGGCTCTCTCGTCCCGCGCGAGCGCGGCTATCGACTCGACGACGAAATCGACGGGCACGACGTTCAGGTGGACGTCCCGGTTGCCGATGTTGGCGAGCGACAGGAGCTTCGGCTGCATCAGCAGGTACTTGATCAGGTAGTAGACGCCGTCGTACTTCGCCGTCTCGCCCGTCTGAGAGTCGCCGCAGACGACCGCCGGGCGGTGGACGGTGACGGGCAGCTCGCGCTTCAGCTCGTCCACCTCGATCTCGGCGAGGTACTTCGTCTCCTCGTAGTGGTTGCGGAAGCCCGCCGTGTGGCGCAGCTCGTCCTCGCGAATCAGTCCGGCGCGCCGACCCGCGACGTAGCAGGTCGAGACGTAGTGATAACGTTTCAGGTTCTCGACGGCGCGCGAGAACCTGTTGATGCCCCGCGTGCCTTCGAGGTTCACGCGCGTGGCGAGGTCGCGCTCGACGCCGAGATCGTAGACGGCAGCGAGGTGGAAGATCGAAGTCGTCTCATTCACCGCCGCACTGTAGTCGGCGGCAGACATCCCTAACTTATCTTTCGTGATGTCGCCCTCGACGATGCGGAAGCGATCCGCGCTCGCGCCCGCCGCGGACGAGAGTCGCGCGATCTCGTCGCGCGCTCGCCCGACGAACGCGGGCTGCACGAGCAGCAGAAACTTCCCGCCGTCAGCCGCCAGCCGCTCGATCAGCCGACCGGCGATGAAGCCGGGGAAGCCCGTCAGGAAAATGGTTTCGTCCGTCGTCATTAAATCTAGGGGATGGGGGTTAGGGGATAGGGGTTAGGGCTCGGAATTCGGTGTACCTCGAATCACAAACCAATCCTATCCTCGCCCTCAAGCCCCAACCCCTATCCCCCGTCCCCCATTACTAATTCAACGAGCGTCCGCACGCCCGTGCCGGTCGCGCCCGCGGGCGAGTGCGGCGCGGGCTCTTCGAGCCACGCGGTGGCGGCGATGTCGAGATGCACCCAGGGGGTGCCGGCGGCGAACTTGCTGAGCAGCAGCGCCGCGCCGGTCGCGTCGGGTCGCCCGCCGTAGTTTTTGAAGTCGGCGATGTCGCTCTCGATCTTCTTCTTGTAGTCATCTGAGACGGGCATCCGCCAGACGGGCTCGCCCGCGCGCGCGGCGGCGCGTGCGACCTCCGTGGCCCAGGAGTCGTCGTTGCTGAAGAGCCCGGCGCGGTGATCGCCTAAGGCGACGACGATCGAGCCGGTGAGCGTCGCGAGATCGACGATGCGCGTCGCGCCGAGGCTCTTCGCGTAAGCGATCCCGTCGGCGAGGACGAGGCGGCCTTCGGCGTCCGTGTCCACGACCTCGATGGTGTAGCCGGCGAAGGTGCGCACTATGTCGCCCGGCTTGATCGATCTGCCCGAAGGCATGTTCTCCGCGCTCGGCACGACGCCGACGACGCGGCGGCGCGGCTTGAGCTGCGCGACGGCGCGGAGCGCGCCGAGCACCGCCGCGCCGCCAGCCATGTCGGCCTTCATCTCTTCCATGTTCTTCGCGGGCTTGATCGAGATGCCGCCCGTGTCGAACGTGATGCCCTTGCCGACGAAGGCGAACAACTCTTCGTCGCCCCCGTCAAACCCTTCCGGCTCGTAGCGCACGACGATCAGCGCGGGCGGGTTGTCCGATCCCTGACCGACTCCCCACAAGCCGCCCATCCCGCGCGCGCGAATCTCTCCCGCGTCTAGCGTCTCGACTTCGAGACCGAACTCCCCAGCCATCGCGGCGGCGCGGCGCGCGAACTCGACCGGCGGCAGGCTCCCGCCCGGCTCGTCCGCCAGGGCGCGCGCCCAGTTCGCGGACTCCGCGACGACGCGAGCGCGCTCAGCCTCCTCAGCGACGCCGGCACGCACTCGTTCATCGCCGTCGCCCGTGACGACGACGAACTCCGCTAGCGACGTTTCGCCCCCGTCCTCTTTCTTCTGGTAAAAGTCGTTAGTGTAAGAGCCGAGGTGCGCGCCCTCCGCGAGAGCGCGCGCGACGCGCGCGACGTCTGAGCAGGCGGGCATGAAGAAGAACAGCCTTCGAGCCTTCGCCTCGTTAGCGCGTCGCACGGCGACAGCCGCGGCGCGCCGCAAGCCGCGCGTGTCGTCGTCGTCGCCGTGCCGCCCCATGCCGACGAGCAGCACGCGGCGCGCGCCCTTTGGATCGTTAGCGCCGACGAGCAGTGAATCGTCTTCCTCGCCTTTGAAGTCGCCCGCGGCGACGAGTTCGCGCACGGCGTCGAGCAGCGCGCCCTTCGCGCGGCAGAGCCCGACGTCGCGCGCGCCCGAGCCGAAGACGCAGAGCGAGACGAGGTCGCGCGGCGCGGGCGGCGGGAGCGTCGCGGCGAGGCTCACGTTCAGTTTGTCCTGGCTTGACCCGCCGGTTAGAGACATCAATCTTTACATTCCTGCACGTTTCGAGCAGGCTGACTCGTGTGGCGCTCGGCTGCGTGCGGTCAGTATAATTCAGCGGCTCGGACGCCGCCTAACGACGACGCCGCGGCGTGATAAAGTGTCGCGGCGCAGCGGCGCGGCGGCTCATCTCGTCCGCGCGAACCCGCTACAATGATCCCGCTCATGCGATCTCGAACCTGTACGGCACCGAAAGGCAGAGCTTTCATGTCCCCTCGTCCGCCATCCCGCAGTCGCGCACGACGCGCGTCGCGGCTGATCCTCATCACGTTCCTCGTCGTCTTCTGCGCGTCCGGCGCCGCCGACACAGGGCACGCGCAGAAGCGGCGGCGACAGCCCGCGCCCGCCAGAGACGAGACGGTGCGCGTCACGCTCTTGCAGGTCAATGACGTTTATCAGATCTCGCCGGTGGACAAGGGCCGGCGCGGCGGGCTCGCGCGCGTGGCGGCGCTGCGCAAGCAGATCGCGGCTGAGTCGCCGCACACGCTCTACCTGCTCGGGGGCGACACGCTCGCGCCCTCGGTCGCGTCGAACATCTTCAAGGGGCGGCAGATGATCGCGACGTGGAACGCGACCGGCTTGGACATCGCCGTGCTGGGCAACCACGAGTTCGACTTCGGCGACGCCGTCTTGCGCGAGCGGATGCGAGAGTCGAAGTTCACGTGGCTCGGCTCGAACGTCTTCGAGCGCAAGACCGGGAGAATTTTCAACGGGATGCCGCCCTACGTCGTGCGCGAGTTTGAAGGCGTCAAGGTCGGCTTCTTCGGGCTGACGACGACCGACACGGCGCAGTCGTCCTCGCCCGGCAAGGACATCGAGTTCCGCGATCCATGCCGGACGGCGCGCGGCGCGCTCTCCGCCCTGCGCGCGCGCGGCGTGCGCACCGTGGTCGCCGTCACGCACCTGACGCTCGCCGAGGACAAGCGGCTCGCGCGCTGCGCGCCGGGGCTCGATGCCATCATCGGCGGGCACGAGCACACGGTTTTGACCTCGCTCTCCGGGCGCACGCCGATCTTCAAGATGGGATCGGACGCGCGCAACCTCGGTCGCATAGATCTCTTCATCTCGAAGCGCACGCGCGGGCTCGTGAGCATGGACTGGGAGATCATCCCCGTCACGGACGAGACGAAGGAAGACCCGCAGGCGGCGGCGGTCGTCGCGGAGTTCGAGAAGACGCTGTCGGCGGAGTTGGACAAGCCCGTCGGGCGCACGACCGTCCGGCTCGACGCGCGGCAGGAGACGAGCCGCGCGCAAGAGACGAACCTCGGCTCCTACATCGCCGACGCCTACCGGCAGCAGACCGGCGCGCAGGTCGCCATCCTGAACGGCGGATCGATCCGCTCGAACACGACCTACGGACCCGGCGAGCTGTCGAAGCGCGACGTGCTCTCGATCCTGCCGTTCGAGAACCCCGTCGTGATGGTCGAGGTGACGGGCGCGCAGATACGCGCCGCGCTGGAGCACGGCGTGAGCCGCGTCCGCGAGGAGAAGGAGGCGGGGATGTTCCCGCAGGTCTCCGGCTTGCGCTTCAGTTACGACGCGCGGCGACCCGCGGGCAGGCGCGTCACCTCGATCCAGGTCTGGACGAACGAGAACGAGAACGCGCCGCTCGACGACAAGAAAATCTACACGCTCGCCGCGAACACCTACGTGCTCGGCGGCGGCGACGGCTACACGATGTTCCAGGGCGTGAAGTTCCTGATCACCCCCGAGGAGGCGCAGGTCGAGCCCGCCGTCCTGATGAACACCATCTCGAAAGCCGGCGAGATCGCGCCCCGCACGGACGGGCGCATCAAGAGGATCGATGAATGATGAACGCTGAACGATGAAGTTAAAGAGTATGGTCTTCACTTCATCGCTCAGCGCTCAGCGTTCGTCGTTGACCTGCAATGTTCGACGAAGTCGATTTAACGGACGGTGCGAAGCGCGAGGCGGTCGCGTTGTTCCGCCGCGCGTACAGCGCGCAGCAGCGGGAGGACTACGAAGGGGCGATCGAGTTGTACCGCCGCTCCATCGCGGTCTGTCCGACCGCCGAGGCGCACACGTTTCTCGGTTGGGTCTACAGCTTCCAGGGGCGCTACGACGAGGCGATCGACGAGTGCCTCCGCGCGATCCGGGTCGACGCTGACTTCGGCAACCCGTATAACGACATCGGGAGTTATTTGATCGCGAAGGGCGATCTCTACAACTGCGTCCGCTGGTTCAAGCGCGCCCTCGCCGCCCCGCGCTACGAGGCGCGCGCCTTCCCGCACCTCAACCTCGGTCGCGTCTACGAGCAGCGCCGCCGACTCCTCGAAGCCGCCCGCCACTACGGCCTCGCCCTCCAGCTGGAGCCCAACTTCGCGCAGGCGGCGAAGGCGCTGCGCGCCGTGCAGGCGCGGCTAAACTAAGGCAGTGAGGCAGCGTTAAACCCCCTGTGTGTTATGATTTTGGCTGGAGGCTCTTATGAATCTTGCCGAGCGGATTACGACTGACCCGGAGATTTGCCACGGTAAGCCCTGCATCCGTGGGCTGCGTTATCCGGTGGAGATGATTCTTGAATTGCTCAGCTCGGGCATGACGACCGAGGAAATCTTAGCCGACTATGAGGACCTCGAGCGGGAGGACATTATGGCGGCTCTGGCCTTCGCCGCGCGCCTCAGCCAAGTCAAGCGCCTCGAACTGTTGCCGGCATGAAGTTTCTCGTTGACGCTCAGCTTCCGCGTCGGCTGGCATCTCGACTACGAGAGGCAGGACACGAAGCCATCCATACTCTAGATTTACCGCTGGGTAATCGCACGCCGGACTTTGACATTAACAAGCTTTCCACTCATGTAGGCTGCGTCGTCATTACGAAGGATACCGATTTCGTAACCTCGTTCCATTTGCGCCGTAGCCCCCGCAAGCTTCTTCTGGTCTCGACTGGCCACATCAGTAATCGTGAATTGGAGTCGCTGTTGCTATCGAATCTGGAAAGCATTGCCGGTAATTTTGAGCGCTTCGATTTCATCGAGATAAATCAGGCGGCGGTAATCTTTCACGTCTAAACGCGCGCGCCCGACAACTTATTCAAGCGCTAAGCCCTCACCTCGTCGGCCCCATTCCCACGGTCACTTCAGAGCGGCTCATGCCGACGTATGACGGCGCGAGGGTCTTTTCGGCGGGGGGGCGCGCGGCGGCGACGTACTGTTTGTACTTGTCGTAGCGTTCGAGGATGTGTGTGACGTAGTTGACGGGCTCGACGCCGCGGCAGAAGCCGAACTTGACGACGGGGTCGGTCGAGTACTGCTGAGAAGACTTTTGCAGGAGCCAGTAGGCGACGTCGTCCCACTTTTCGGGATCGCCGCCGTACTTCTCGGTGAGCCGCTGCGCGTCCTCGACGTGCCCCGCGCCCGTGTTGTAGGAGGCGAGGATGAACTTGAGCCGCTCGCCCTCGTCGGTGATGCGCTCCTCCCAGTAGTCGCGCAGCCACTTCAAAAACTTCACCGCGCCCTGCACGTTGTCCTCCGGGTCGAGCGGGTTCTTGACGCCGAACTCGCGCGCCGTCGGCGGCATGAGCTGTAAGAGGCCGGTCGCCCCCGCCCACGAGCGCGCGTTCGGCTTGAAGCGCGACTCCTGGCAGACCTGCGAGGCGAGCAGCCGCCAGTCCCAGTCGATTTGCGGGGCGTGGCGCTTGAGCAGATCGTCCCACTCGCTGAGCTTCCCCGTAGCGGAGGTCAGGTAGTCGCTGCCGACGTGCTCGACGTGGGCGCGCTGATCGACGAAGTATTTTTTATAGAGGCGGTCGAAGAGCGAGTTGTTCTTGTGCTGCTTGTCCTCGATCCAGTCGCTCAGCTCGTGCAGCAGCTCCGGCGAGTTCTTCCGCACAGCCCACGAGACGGGGTGCGTGCGCCCGACGACGGGGCGCACCTTCAGGTTCCTGAACTCCGCCTCCTTCAGCTCCGCGAGGTTGCCCTGCATGACCGTGAACTCGACCTCGCCGCGCGCCACCTTCTGCGCCAGCGCCTCGTCCTGGATCGAGCCGTCCGCCTCGACGACGCGGATGTCGCCCGACACCGCGTCCGCCAGCTCGACGAGCGTGCGCTTGTAAGCCGACTTCTGCGGCAGGTTCACGGTCTCGCCCGCGAGCTGCTCCGGGCGGGTGACGAGCCGCGCCTGGATGTCCACTTCGGGCAGCTCGTCCGCCGGTCCCTTCGTCTTCGGGCGTCGGGATTAGGCGCGCGGCGGCGAGGTCGCCCTCGCCGCTGTTCAGGAGCGGGAGCAGGCTCTTGGGATCGGTGACGACGATCATCTTCAACGCCAGGTCGTGCTCCGAGGCGAAGGCGCGCAGCAGCTCGTACTCGTAGCCGAGCGGCTCGCCGCGGTAGACGAAGTAGGTCGTCGAGTTGTAGGGCGCGAGCACCGTGAGCGTGCCGCGCGCGCGTATCTGCGCGAGGTCGCGCTCGACGGCGGGCGGCGTCATCGGCACGTTCGCGCGCCGGTCGATCTGATCTATCGGATCGAGAGTCTTCGCCGTTTTGCGTCGGCAAGCCGGGGCGCAGACGAGAAGCAGGGACGCGAGCAGGAGCGCAGAGACTTTCAGCCGGGTAGTCATCACGGTCGGGACGTAACGGGCGCGCAAGTCCAACGTCGAGGGGGCGGCAATGTCGAGGGAGGTTCCGCGGGGGCGGGTTTTCGGGTGAGAGTGCTTTTATTCTAAAACCGGTGGCAAGTCAATCACGATTCGTTCGCTCACAATAGACCTCTTGCAAAAGTGGCGGCTGGTGGAGAGGTCGGAACCGCCTGCGGTAGCGGGCGGGTGCTTGCTTTCAGACTTGTGCTTTCGTTACTTATACCCGCCCGCTACCGCAGGCGGTTCCGACAAAGCTTGCGATGTTCACGACTGTGATCACGAAGCCTCGTGCTGCTCGATGCCGCTCGTGTCGCCGCGCAGGGCGTCGCGTTTGATCTTCATCTTCCGCCGGTTGGCGTCCACCGCGACGTAGACGACCTCCGCCTCGGTGACCTTGATGCGCTCGGAGGTGCCGCCGTAGCGCTCGGCTTCGACGACGACGCGCACCGTGATCGAGGTCGTGCCCGTGCGCAGGGTCGTCGCGTAGAAGCTGACGAGATCGCCGACGAAGACCGGCTGGTGGAAGACGACCTCGCGCATGGCGACGGTGACGAAGCGCTCGATCCCGGTGCGGCGGTGCGCCTCGACCGCGCCCGCGATGTCGATGTAGCTGAGGATGATGCCGCCGAAGATCGTGCCCTGCGGGTTGGTATCGCGCGGCAGAAGCGTCAGCCGGATCGCCGGGTCGCCGTAGTTGTTCATCGAGACGAGAGGATGCGGGCGCGCGCCTCAGGCTGTCAAGCCGCCCCGCGCTCGGCGGCGCGGGCGGCGGGCGGGGCGGGAAATTTTTCACCCCGCGCGCAGCCGTTTTCCTTCCCCGCCCCAGCCAACTCCGAATGCCCTGAAGCCATCCAACTCCTTGCCGCACAGCGAGAAATGGCGGGCGGGTGTTGGACGTGAGAGTTCGCCGCGTAGCCCTTCGATTGCCGGTCTCGGAATGCGTGCAAGCCCGCGCGGCGGTCGCGCCGGGTCGTTAAGTTGCGACCCGCCGAGCACATCCTGCGCGCCACCGGCGACGTGACCTTCACGCCGACGGAAGCGACGCGCACGGTCGTCTTCGAGCTGAATGGCTCGCTCAAGGTCGAAGCAGTCGAGCGAGGCGGCAAAGCCGTCCCGAATTTCGTGCAAGACCCCGTGGGGCTCGATCAGTTGGGCCCGAACGTCCGCGTCGATCTCGGCGAGGTCGTGCAGCCCGGCACGCCCGTGAGCTTGCGCTTCCGCTGGTCGGGCGCGCTCGTCACGCCCGAGGGCGGACCGCTCGCGACGAAGCGCCTGGCTTACGTCGGCAACGAAGGGTCGTATTTGATGTACGCCTCGCGCTGGTTCCCCTTCCACGACTACGCCGCCGACCGCGCGACCAGTGACATCACCGTCACCGTCCCCGCCGGCTTCACGGTCGCGGGCGCGTCGGACGAGCCCGTCGCGGCGACGCAGAGCGGCGGGGGCGCGCGCTTCCGCTTCGTGCACAAGCAGCCGACGCTCGTCGGCAACTTCGCCGCCGCGCGCTACGCGACGCGCACGCTCAGGATCGGCGGCTACGAGGTGGACTTCTTCGTCCAGCCCGGCAACGAGGGGCGCATCGAGCGCTACGGCGAGCTGGTCGGCAAGGCTCTGGAGTTCTACACGCAACAGTACGGCGCGCCCGCCTTCGGCACGCGCTACGTCGTCGCGCAGATCGACGACGAGAGCCTCGAGGCTTACGCCGCCCACGGGATGCAGTTCCTCTCTTCGAGCTTCTTCGACTCACAGCGCGCCCCGAAGGACGAGCGCGTCCAGAGGGAGATCGCCTACCAGTGGTGGGGCTTTACGGTCGGTCTGAAATCCTTCGACGACGCGTGGCTCTCGCAGGGTCTCTCCGAGTGGAGCGGCTTCGCCCTGCGCGAGGCGACGCTCCCCGCGCCCCAGCTCGACGCCGCGCAGCGCGACATGCAGGAGCGCGCGCTGATGTTCGAGCAGTCCGCTTCGATCCTGCGCGCGCCCTCGGCGCTCGACGACACGTCGCCGCAGTACCAGTCGGTGATGTTCTACAAGGGCGCGATGGTCTTCCGCATGCTGAGAGAGACCATCGGCAAGGCGAAGTTCGACCAGCTGTTGCGCGCGCTCGCCGATCAGTACAGGGGCAAGAGCGTCTCCATCGACGAGTTCGAGAAGTTTAGCAGCCAGGTCGCCGGCCGGAACATGCGCTTCTTCTTCGCGCGCTGGGTCGAGGGCACGGGCGTCCCCGAATTCGCCGTCGATTACCAGATCATCCGCACCCGCGCGGGCAAGTTCCGCGCGCGCGGCACGGTGAGGCAGAACTTCGAGGGGCTACAGATGCCCGTCGAGCTGATGCTCAGAGCCGAGGGCGACACCAACAACGCGACGCAGATCGTGCGCATCGACGACAAGAGCGAGGACTTCGACCTGGAGTCGAACGGCGCGCCCGTCGAGGTGGTCGTCGATCCGAACAACAAAATCCTGCGGCTCTCGGAAGACCTGAGGGTCTCCATCGTCGCGCGGCGCGGCATCGAGCTGTTCCGCGAGGGGCAGTACGCCGAGGCCCAGCGGCAGATGGAGGAGGCGCTCAAGCTCGACAAGTCGAACTCGTGGATCTACTACAACCTCGGCTTGATCTATCTGGAGCAGCGCAACTACGACCCGGCGATTGACAACTTCAAGGCGGCGCTCGCCGGGAACCTGAAGCCCTCGTGGATCGAGGTCTGGGCGCGCATCAAGATGGGCAACGCCTACGACTCGAAGGGCGACCGCACGCGCGCCGTCAACGAGTACAACAAGGCGGTCGAGAGTGGGATCAACTACGACGGCGCGCAGCGCGCGGCGAAGCAGTTCATCGCCACGCCCTACGATCCGAAGTCGGCGGTGCAGAACGCCGCGAGCAAGTAACGACCGCGCGTGAAAGCGCGAAACAGCGCGAAGGGCTCACGACCTCAGTCGTGAGCCCTTACTTTTTTTGCCCCGCGACGAGCCCCTGAAAACTTCAGACGGGCGCGACCGCCGCGACGCTGATGCGCTGCTTGTCGGCGAGCGCGATCATCTCCTCGGGGTCGAACATGAGGGTCTTGCCCGCCGTCAGGCACAGGCAGGACGCGCCCGCCTCGATCATCGCCTCGATCGTGGGGACGCCGACGCACGGCACGTCGAAGCGCATGTCCTGCGCGGGCTTGGCGATCTTGACGACCGTGAGCCGCCCGCGGGCGAGTTCTCCGGCGCGGCGGATCGCGGCGTCCGTCCCCTCCATCGCCTCGACGGCGACGCAGGCGCGCGAGCGCACGACGATGGTCTGGCCCAGATCGAGCCGCGCGATCTCGCGCGCCACCTCCAAGCCGTACTCGATGTCGCCGCGCTCGCGCGAGTCGGGCGCGCGCCGCGTCAGCGTCCCCTCGACGGGCAGTTGATCGCGGAGGAAGTAGGTCGAGTCGATCAGCTCGATCCCTTCGCCCGCCAGCTCCTGCGCGATGGCGCCGATGAGCGCGTCGGTGTTGCGGCGCGGGAGCGAGACCAGAACTTTCAGCATCCGCACGTCCGGGATCGCGCCGCCGAAAATCTGCACGTGCCTGACC
>JAIVJC010000184.1:0-3008 GCA_020200235.1 Acidobacteriota bacterium
GGACTTCGCCGTCTGGAGCTGGATACCTCTGGTCAAACTCAACATCGAGGGGGCGCTGCCGAGCGGCTCGCACTTCTACGTCGAGGTCGCGCAGCCCGGCGGCGGCGCGTGGGTGAAGGCCGACTGCGTACATCAGGGCGCGACGAGCTACGAGTGCGGCGACCGGGATCGCCTCAAGGGGAGCGAGACCCTCGAGACCGGCGTCTTCCGCTTCACCATCAAGCTGCGCAATGAACTGGCCGGCACCGACCAGACGCACTTCACCGGCAGGGCGAAGGTCGAGAAGGCGCTCTCGAACGAGCAAGGCCCGCAGGCCGCCAGGAAGTTCGTCTACTATGCCAACCACGACTGGAACCTTCCCATCGGTCTGGTTTACTACGACGAAAATGAGAACCGGCTCAGGGTAAAGTTCTGGGTCCGCGGGGCACAAGGCCAACTCGAACCGCACCTCTTCTACCGTGGGCAGGAGGTGACAACGAACTGGGCGGGTCAGACATACTCGGGCGGCAGATGCTCAAGTGACATCGAATTCCAGCCCACACAATATGCCACCGAGAAGCTCCCGCAGAGGGCGCTGTGGACTCGTATCGACTGCCGCCTTGATGGCGCGAGTGTTAAGCCAATAGCGGACAACCCGGCATTCGACGCCATCAGCGCAAAGCCCGGTGAGTACGAGGTCAAGGTGCTGCGCAACAGGAGGCTGTCGCGCTCGATCAAGTTCACCGTCGGGAGCGACGGCCAGATCGTGAACAGCGGCGCCGGCGCCAGCATCGGGATGCCGCATATCAACTTCGTGCCGGTCGCCATCCTTGACGACCAGGACGGGCCGTGGGACAAGAGCGCCTGGAAGACCGAAGCCCTCTACGGCAACCCGCTCGCCGGCTTCACTTGGCCGCCGCAGTAAGACAAAGGGCGCCGCCTTGATCCCAACTATCAAGACGGCGCCCCCTTCACATCAGCGTCTATCAAGTTTCCACCTAGCGGCAGCACGCGCAGCCGGCACGCTGTGACCACGGCTGTGGGAGACGGCCGGGCGATGAATTGCGTCTTTGCCGAGACGCTGTCTAACAAAGGCATGCACCCGACGCCCCATCCCGGAGCCTCTCATGGAAGTTGTGTAGGGGCGCGGGTGATGCCGGGCGTTAGGTGGCTCCACCTCTCGGAAGAAAGGTTATGTCAATCATCAGATACAAAGAGTGGTGGGTCTGCTTTGCGTGTCGCAAGATGTCCGGCCTGCTCCGACACGCGCCGAGTTGTTATGCGCTCTCCGAGTTAACTGATGGGCAGGGCTTTAATGAAGTCCTTTATTTCGCCGATGGGTTTGGGTAGTACGTACTCTTTGAACAACACCTTGCCGCTCTTGTCCGCGTCAACGACTTCAAAGTCGGCCATGTCCTCGTTCGCGAAGGTTTTCTTCGCTATCACGGCGGGCACGGTGTTGTCTATGACAATGACCTCACACGTTGACCCGTAGGTGGGAATCGAGTCCCCCTCACCAGCCGAATAAGTGCCCACCTTTTTACTCCGCTTGCAATCCACCCGCACGATTGAGCCGACGTCGTTCGCCAACAGCGCGTGCCGGTTGGTATCCGTGATGTAGTAGTCCGTGGTGTTCACAACTGAGGTGGACTGTTCTGACTTGGTGGCATCCCGGTTTAGGATGAGCACCTTACCTTTCAGGTACGGCTTGGCGGCCAACTTCACGGGCGGTAGTGTGTCGAACATTTCCTTGTAGGTGGGCGGCTTCGTGGCCTTTGCCCTCGCGAATGCGTCCAGTGCCGACAAGTCCGCCCCCGCATTGAACGGCAATGCTTTTACGAACTCGGCCACGAGCGCGGAGTCGTCCGAGCGCGGCTTTACTATGTGCGTCCGGTTATCGTTGCTGATGGCGAAGGCGTACTGGTAGTCACCTAGCCCATTGTCGCCATATGGGTCCGCGGGCTTATTCGTGAAGCACGCCGCCATCGCCCCGACGGCCTTGCCCGACCCGTCCTTCAGCGGAATCCCCTCCCAAACCCTGTTGTAAAGTTGGAGCTTCCGGTCGGTGCCGTAGCAGTCGGTCAAAGACCCCAACTCGTTCGCCGCCGCCTCCGCGGATTTGTGGACGCCGACCTGATAAAAGATGTCGTTAGCCCCGTCGGAATACTTCGCCCTCCAGGACTGGTAGCTCTGGCCCTTGTTCTTCTCGTTCTGATAGTCCGTGTCGCGTCCGTCTTCGACATTCACCAGCTTGTACTTGCCGACCGCTTCGGGGAACACCCCGTCCGGCTTCGCCGGCCCGCCGGAGGTGGCACACCCGGACGACAGAATTAAACTCAGGCCCATCAGCAGCGACAAGCCGGCGAAAGTGCGGAGCGGAGTCTTCAGGTGGGACATGGTTGAGCCTCTTTTAAACGTATTGCGCTTGAAAATCAGATTGTCAGGCGAAGGCCTGAGCAAAAACAAAAAGCACGCGTAAGATGTGGGCACGAACTAGCGGTTACTAGGCGGGCGCAGTATAGCCCAACAGCTCTCATGCCGGAAAGCGAAAAAAAGCCGCGCGTGGGCTTGCAAGCGGCCTTCATCTTTGGCTTACTGCGGCAAGCCGAGCGGGTTATCATTGCCACAGTTTCGGAGCGGGCTTAATGTATTAGGAGATTGTCAGCCCCGTCAGACCGAACTTGCGAGAGGTTAAAAATCGGTTGGCGCGTATGCGCGTACAATCGAGCAGAGGCAGTCGCTTGCTGAAGTCGGTCGAGCGCGGGCGGAGGTCATCTTCACGCAAGGCTGCCACCTACCAACGGCATGCACCCGACCGCGAATAGCGGGGCTCTCATCCGCGAGACTTGAATGCTTGTTTAGTTGTCTGCGCGGCGGGTGATGCCGGGCGTTAGGCGCTGACCCCGGCACGCGCGAAAAGTTCTCGCGCTTCCTTCGTCGCTTCCCCGATGACCTCGCGTTCGTCGAGTGTCGTCAGTTCCCCGTCGCGCAAAACGATCCGCCCGTCGATCAGCACCGTCCGCACGTCG
>JAIVJC010000184.1:3098-15200 GCA_020200235.1 Acidobacteriota bacterium
GTGCAGCACGTGCGCGCCGGTGCGCGCGAGCAGTTCCAGCTCCGCCTCGTCGAGGTGGACGCAGTGCGCGAGGGCGACGTGGGGCGCGGCGAGGCCTAACGATGCGAGGTATTCGACGTTACGCATCCCGGTCTCCTGCCGCACCATCTCGATCTCGGTCAGGTTCTCGGAGGCGTGCGTGTGGACGAGCAGCCCCCGCTCGCGCGAGAGCTGCGCGACGCGTTCGAGAAGAGCGCGCGTGCAGCTCACGGCGAAGCGGGGCGCGAAGCAGCAGCGCACGCGCCCTTCACCGCGCCCGTGCCACTCCTCGATGAGCTTGAGAGACTCGCTGATCGAGATTTCCGTTTCTTCGAGCAGCGCGGCGGGCACGTCCCCGCCCGCGTCCATCATGCACTTGCCCACGGTCGCGCGGAATCCGGTCTCCGCGACGACGCGCAACGCCTCAGCCGTGTGGTTGACGGTCTCCATCGTGAGCGCGCAGGTCGTGCCTCCCTTGATCATCTCCGCGACGGAGAGTCGCGCGGAGGCGCGCACCGAAGCGGCTGTGTGCGCCGCCTCGAAGAGCCAGACGCGGCGCTTGAGCCAGTCGATGAGCGGGAGATCGTCAGCCGCGCCGCGGAAGAGCGTCTGGCAGAGGTGGACGTGCGTCTGCACGAAGCCCGGCACGACGGCGCAGCCGCGCGCGTCGAACACTTCGTCGGCCGCCTCCGCGATCTCCCCGACCGCGGCGATGCGCCCGTCGCGCACGAGCAGGTCGCCCGCGACGACCGAGTCGTTCGCGTCGACCGTGATCAGCGTCCCGCCTTTGATGAGAATCGAGCCGTTCATCGTCGCCGTCGTGTCGGTAGTTGGAGTGCGCGCGGAATTATGCCGCCCGTGTGTCCGGCTGTAAAGAAACTAAAGCGGAGCCGCCCGCGAGGAGTCTTGCCGTGGCAGAGACTCTTCGCGGGCGGCTCGTTCTTTCGTCGGGCTGTCCGCTACTTCCTGGCGGAAGCCTTCTCAGCCTTCTCCTCGACCTCTGCGGGGGCGGCGGCGACGGGGGCTTCCTCGACGACGGCGAGACCGAGCTTGATGCGCACGTCGTTGCCGATGCGCTGGAGCAGCGCCGGGTTCTCTTTCAGGGTCACCTTCGAGTTCTCGCGGCCCTGACCGAGGCGCTCGCCCTTGTAGGAGAACCACGCGCCCGACTTCTCGACGACGTTGTTCGCCACGGCGAGGTCGAGCAGATCGCCCTCGCGCGAGATGCCCTCGCCGTACATGATGTCGAACTCGACCTCGCGGAACGGCGGCGCGACCTTGTTCTTCACCACCTTGACCTTCGTGCGGTTGCCGACCATCCGGTCGCCGTCCTTGATCGCGCCGATGCGGCGGATGTCGAGGCGCAAGGAGGAGTAGAACTTCAGCGCGCGACCGCCGGTCGTCGTCTCGGGCGAGCCGAACATGACGCCGATCTTCTCGCGAATCTGGTTGATGAAGATGAGCGTGGTGTTCGATGTGGCGACGATTGCGGTGAGCTTGCGAAGCGCCTGCGACATCAGACGAGCCTGCAAGCCCGGAAGGCTGTCGCCCATCTCGCCGTCGAGTTCCGCGCGCGGCACGAGCGCCGCGACCGAGTCGATGACGATCACGTCCACGCCGTTCGAGCGCACGAGCGCCTCGCAGATCTCCAGCGCCTGCTCGCCCGAGTCGGGCTGCGAGATGAGGAGGTCGTCCACCTGCACGCCGAGCTTGCCGGCGTACTCGGCGTCCATCGCGTGCTCGGCGTCGATGTAGGCGGCGATGCCGCCCGCCCTCTGCGCCTCCGAGACGATGTGCAGCGCGAGCGTCGTCTTGCCCGAAGACTCGGGTCCGTAGATTTCGACGACGCGCCCGCGCGGGACGCCGCCGATGCCGATCGCCGCGTCGAGGGAAAGTGAAGTCGTAGAGATCGCTTGCACGTCGGCGACTTCGCGCTCACCGAGGCGCATGATCGATCCCTTGCCGAATTTCTTTTCGATGTTGAGCAGAGCGGCTTCCACTGCCTTGCCGCGATCCGCGCCTTGTCTGCTGTCAGCCATTGTGCCTATCACTCTTTCTTCGTCCTCTCTTCTTACGCTTAAAGTTTGTGACCCCTCCTGGAAGGCGAGGAGGAGTATAGCACAGACGGCGCAAGAATGGAACGCTGTTTCACGCCTGCAACAAATTTATTTTTACGCTAAACGCGTGAGGCTCCGACCCGCGCCCTGCCCCCCGGCGGTCGGAGGAGCGACTGAATCGGACGGGGCAGAGCGGCGTAAGGATACGACAGGCGGCGGCGACAAGTCGAGCGGGGGTTAGCCCGACGTCACGCACGACGCGACACCAGTGCGGCTGCGGCTTGCGCGACGGGTTCAGGAGAGATCAGAAGCTGACTCTGAGGCGCAGCAGGAGCTGGCGGTTCCCGCTGGCGCTGCCACCGGGCCCGAAGATGAACTGGTTCGAGGGTGCGGTCGATCTCAGGAAATAGGGCGACGCCATGTTGCCCACGGGGTTCGCGCGGTTCGTGTGGTTGAGAATGTTGTTGGCGTAGAGCGACAGGGAGAGCTGGTAGGGGCGCTGCACGGGCTGCTTCTTCGGCGGCGTCTGCCGGCTGTTCGCGCTCGTCACGATGTTGGCGTTCGAGACACCCGCCGCCGCTCCCTCCTTCGGCTGGAGCGCCCGGCCGAACTTGATGCTCTTCTCCACGCCCACGTTGACGGAGAAGAAGCTCGGACCCTGCGCGAAGTTGCGCGGGATGACGGCTTGCCCCGGCGCCGGGTTGGGATCGAACGCCCCGAGCGGCGTGACGACGACGCCGGGCTTCGAGAGGTCTGTGGCGAAGGCTGGTCGCTCGGTGAAGAACGTGTCGCCGTTGGTGTCGCGCCCGGTGGTGATGTTGAAGGGCGTGCCGGAGTTGGCGACGATGAACGTGTTGAGGCTGAAGCCGTGGGGCGCGGAGTAGTTGCCGCCCGCCCAGAGGAAGTGGCGGACGTCGAAATTAGATCGCCCCCACTCGCCGCCGAAGTCGTAGGGGTCGAAGGGCGAGCCGCTCGTGCCGCCGTCGCGGCTCATGCTCTTGCCCAGCGTGTAGGTGCTCCAGAAATTTAACTTGCGGATGCGGCCGTTGACGCTCACGCTCAGAGAGTTGTTGATCGACTTCCCGTTCGACTCGTATTCGAGGACGTTCCCCGCCCCCTGACCGAGCGGGCGCACGCCGCTCGAAGGCACTTGCGGGTTGTATGTCCCGGCGAGCGGCGCGTTGATGTTCACGGCGCGCTGCGTGCGCAGCGTGTGCGCGTGGGAGTAGCCGAGCGTGAGCTTGACGCCCGCGGGGAGCAGGCGCTCGACGCTGAACGAGGCGCGCAGCGAGTCAGAGGGATCGAGCAGCGGGGAGATGACGCGCCGCGTCTGCGGGAGCGCGAACGAGTTGAGCAGCGAGAGCGCGGGCACCGCGGGGAAGAGATCGAGCACCGACGGATCGGCGACGACGAACTGCTGCTGGTTGACGCCGTTGAATCTCAACGCCTGCAACGTCAAGTCTTCCGAGACGCGGTTGTAAAAGATGCCGACGCCCCCGCGGAACACGGTCTTCGGGGGACCCGCGGACGCGGGCGCGGCGTTCTTCGCGTCCGCCGTTCCTGTTTTCGCGTCGGCTGTCGGCGTCGTCTTCTTCATGCCGCCGAACGAAGGAGCCCACGCGAAGCCGATGCGCGGGGCGAAGTTGAGGGGGCTGCTGACGTTCGTCTGGTTCTCGTAGCGCAAGCCGGGCGAGACGGTGAGGTTCGGTCTGATCTTCCAATCGTCCTGCACGTAGAGGCTGATGTCGGTCTGGGCGACGCGCGCCTCGGGGTTCCCGCCCGCGATGGAGAACTGCGTCGCGCCCCCGCCGAGGCTCCTGATCTGCGCCGCGCTCATCCCCTTGCGCGCGAACAGGAGCGTGCGCCGGTAGCGCTCGAGGCTGCTCAACTCGACGACCACGGGCTGCCCGTCCGGCCCGACGACCACCTGGTTCGCGTCGTCGAGCCTGGGTCCGAAGCCGCCCGCGAAGGTGAAAGTCCCGCCGAAGTTCGACTGCGAGACGCTGCGCAGGCGCACGTCCCTCACGCGCCCGCCGAGCTTCACGAAGTGGTTGCCAGAAGCCCAAGAGGTGAAGTTGTGCAGCTCCATCCTCTGTTGCCGGCTGGACGAATTGCCGACCTGCGCGCCGCCGCCGAAGAACGAGTCCTGCACGTTGAGCGCGGGCTCGGACGCGTCGCCCGTCTGGCGCGAGGAGCCGCGGCTGAACTGGAAGCGCGTCTCGTTCACCGTCCGCTCGTTCAGGAGCGCCGTCTCGGTGAGCTGGCTCGTGTGGTAGCTGCTCGCCCCCCTGTACGCGCGCGACGGCAAAGAGAACCCGCCGATGCCCTGCAAGTCCTGCGTGCTCCTGTTGTAGCTGTAGTTGCCGACGAGCGTGTGCGCCTTGTTGATCTTGAGATCGCCGCGGACGTTACTGTACGTGAAGACCTGCGGCGTGACGAACGTTCGGTTGAAGAGAACAGGGAGCAGCGACGAGGGATCGAGGATCGTCGCGTTGACGACCGAGTTCGCGTCGCTGGCGAAGCGGTTGAAGTTCACGGCGAAGGAGGCGCGCTTCGCGACGATGGGACCGCTCAGTGACGTGTTGTAGGAGCGCTGCTGGTAGGGCGCGCGCCGCAGCGTGAAGGGGTTGCGCGAGTTGAGGCTCTCGTCGTTGAAGCCGAAGCCCGCGGCTCCGTGCCACTTGTCGGAGCCGGGCTGCGTGAAAATCTCTATGCCGCCCCAGCCGGGGTACTCGTTCTCCGCGGCGTAGGGGTTCTGGTTGATGCGCACCTCTCGGATCGCTTCCTTCGGCGGCATCTGACCGTTCGAGAATCCGTCCACAGTGATCTGCGCGCCGGTCTGCCCCTCCGCGGGCGGTCCCGCCATGGCTTGCAGCGAGGCGGCGAGCGCCTGCGGGTCTGCGGGCAGAGCCGCCAGGTCCTGACCACGCAGGACGAGCGCGTCGGCGTTGCGATCCGCGTCGGTGCTCACGCCCTTGTCCTCGACCGTCATCGTCTCCTGCTCGAGCGTCACGCGGAGCTGGACGTTTAAATTCGTGACGCGGCGCGGCGCGACCTCGACGCCCTTCTCTTCGAAGACGCCGAAGCCGGGGGCGACGACCCTCACGCTGTAAACTCCCGGCGCGAGGTTCCTGAACTCGTAGACCCCCGCCGAGTTCGTCTTCGCGCTCTTCTCCGCGCCCTTCGCGTCCCTGGCGAACGCCGTCGCGTTCACGATCAAGCCCTCCAACTCGTCCGTGACGCTGCCCCTGATGGAGCCCGTGCCCGCCTGCGGGTAAGCGTCGCCGACGAGCGCAGTCAGCGTAAAAACGAAAGCCAGAACCCTTCTAAGCGTCCGGCACGCGGAACCGTTCGGCTTCATACTTTTCTCCCGCCAGGAGGTTTTTTCGTCTGCCCGGAACTCATTTCATTACTACTTGCGGGCGCAGGTAAACGTTGAAGAAATCTTGAAATGTGGAAGCTCGAAAACGTCAACGCGCCACGCCGTCTCAGGCATTGACCACGCCGTCCCCGCTGGCATGAGTGAGTTTGTTCCCGCCGGAAGCGACCGGACTTCTCGACGGTAAGACGCCGACGGGCGGGAAAGGTTGCAAAAAATGAAGGCGGGATGCGCGGCTGTCGATTAACGTGCCGCGCGGGCGGGGAGTAAGGAACCGGCGAAGGAGGCGACGCGCTCGACCAGATCGGGCGCGCCCAGACGCTGCTCGATCTCTGCGACTAATGCCGAGCCGACGACCGCCGCGTCGGCGTAGCGCCAGACCTCCGCGACCTGCTCGCGCGTCGAGATGCCGAAGCCGACGGCGACGGGCAGATCGCTCACGGCGCGCACGCGCTTGACCAGTTTTTCCGCCTCGTCGCTGATCGCGCCCTGCGCCCCAGTCACGCCCGCGCGCGAGACGGCGTAGATGAAGCCGCTCGCGCGCGCGGCGATCATCGAGAGGCGCGCGTCGGTCGAGGTCGGCGCGACGAGGAAGATCATGTCGAGCCCGCTGCGTTTGAGAGAGGCGGAAAACTCTTCCGCCTCTTCGGGCGCGAGGTCTGTCACGAGCACGCCGTCGACTCCCGCGCGCTTAGCTTCCTCGCAGAGTCTTTCGAGCCCGAACTGGAGCAGCGGGTTGAAGTAGCTGAAGAGGACGACGGGCACGTCCGTCTCGCGCCGCGCGTCTCTGACGAGCGCGAGCACGTCCGCCACCGAGACGTTGTTTCGCAGCGCGCGCTCGGAGGCGCGCTGGATGACGACGCCGTCAGCCATCGGATCGCTGAACGGCACGCCCAGCTCGACCACGTCCGCGCCCGCGCGCGCGAGTCGGGCGACGAGTTCGCGCGTCGTCGAGAGGTTGGGATCGCCCGCCGTGACGAACGGGACGAAGCCGCATCGCCCCTCGGCTCTCAGCCGCGCGAAAGTTTCGGCGATGCGACTCACGCCACTTCCCCGCCGCCCGACTCCGCGGGCGAACCGGCGGCGCGCGCGGAGGACTCTTTTTTCACGGCTGACTGCTCGTCCAGGATGTCGGCGACGGTGTTCACGTCCTTGTCGCCGCGCCCGGAGAGGTTGACGACGATGGTCTGATCGCGCCCCATCTCGCGCGCCACGTTGAGCGCGTGCGCGACGGCGTGCGCGGATTCGAGCGCGGGGATGATGCCTTCCAGCTCGCAGAGCGTGCGGAACGCCCGGAGCGCTTCGTCGTCCGTGACCGAGACGTATTCGACGCGACCCGCGTCGTGGAGGAATGCGTGCTCGGGTCCGATGGAAGGGTAGTCGAGACCGGCGGAGACGGAATGCGTCGAGGCGATCTGCCCCCGCTCGTCTTGCAGCACGTAACTCATCGTGCCCTGCAACACGCCGGGTCGCCCGCCGCCGCTTGGACGGAAGCGCGCCGCGTGCTCGCCAAGCTCCGCGCCGCGCCCGCCCGCCTCGACGCCGATCATCCGCACGCCCTCGTCTTCGAGGAACGGGTGGAACAGACCGATGGAGTTCGAGCCGCCGCCGACGCACGCGACGAGTACGCGCGGCAGCTCCCCTTCCCGCTCCAGAAACTGCGCGCGCGCCTCCCTCCCGATGACGCTCTGAAAGTCGCGCACCATCAAGGGGTACGGGTGCGGACCCAGCGCGCTCCCGAGCAGGTAGTAAGTGTCCGCGGGCGTGCTCACCCAGTCGCGCAGCGCCTCGTTGATCGCGTCCTTGAGCGTGCGCGAGCCCGCACAGACCTCGCGCACCTCGGCTCCGAGCAGCCTCATGCGGAAGACGTTGAGCGCCTGACGCCGCACGTCCTCCGAGCCCATGTAGACGACGCACTGCAAGCCGAAGAGCGCGCACACGGTCGCGGTCGCGACGCCGTGCTGGCCCGCGCCGGTCTCCGCGATGATGCGCCGCTTCCCCATCCTCCGCGCGAGCAGCACCTGCCCGAGCGCGTTGTTGATCTTGTGCGACCCCGTGTGCGAGAGGTCTTCGCGCTTGAGGAAGATGCGCGCGCCACCGGCGGCTTCGGTCAGCCGCGCGGCGTGGAAGAGCGGCGTGGGGCGGCCCGAGTAGTCGCGCAGCAACCCCTCGAACTCCGCGCGGAAGGATTCATCTTGACGAACCTGCTGGTACGCGGCGGTCAGCTCTTCGAGCGGAGCCATCAAAGTCTCCGGCACGAAGCGCCCGCCGTAAGCCCCCCAGTGTCCGCGCTCGTCGGGTTGTGCGTTCATAATTTTTGTAAATCGCAGAATGATAAGCGGCGAGTGACAAGAGTAAACTTTCGAGTCTCTCTTGTCACCCGCCGCGGATTGATTGACTTGAAGTGGCGACTATCGGGTGCCGCCCGCCGTCGCGCCCGCACCGCCGATCCACTTGTCGAACCATTCGAGGTTTGACTGCATGACTTTCAGGAGCATCTTCGGCTCGTTCGGTCCGTGCGGCTGGCGCGGCAGCACGAGCATCCGCGTCGGCACGCCCTGCGCCTTGAGCGCGTTGTAGAACTCGTAGCCCTGCGAGATCGGCACGCGCTCGTCGGCGTCGCCGTGCTGGATCATCGTCGGAGTGGAGACGCCCTTGACGTTGAACATCGCCGAGTGCGCCTTGTAGAGATCGAGCGCCTCCCACGGCTGACCGCCGAAGTAGTCGGGGATGAAGCCGGGGATGTCCGCCGTCCCCGTGAAGCTCATCAGGTTGGTGACGGGCGCGCCCGCCGACGCCGCCTTGAAACGCTTCGTCTGCGTGACGATCCAGGAGGTCATGAACCCGCCGTAGCTCCAGCCCATCACGCCGAGTCGATCGGGATCGGCGACGCCCATCCCGACGACGTGATCGACGCCCGTCATCAAGTCCTGATAGTCAGCCCCGCCCCAGTCCTTGACGTTGGCGCGGCGGAACTCGACGCCGTAGCCGGAAGAGCCGCGCGGGTTAGGTCTGAGGATCGCGTAGCCGCGCGAGGCGAAGGCGGCGAGCGGGTACGCGCCGCGCGTGCCGATGAAGGTCTGCTGGAAGACCCCTGCGGGTCCGCCGTGGACGTTCAGGATGAGCGGCACGCGCCTGCCCGCCGTGTAGCCGACCGGGTATGTCAACAGCCCTTCGATCTCTCGCCCGTCCGCGCTCTTCCAGCGCACGACCTCGGTCTTGCCGAGCGGGGCTTTCGGCAGGTCCGCGTTGGCGCGGCTCACCTGCGCGGGCGCGAACCGATCGACGGGGCTGACGAAAGCCTCGGGCGGCGAGTCGGGCGACTGCATCGTGAAGCCGATGACGGTGCGCGTCGCGTTGAGATCGACGCCGGTCAGCACCTCGTCCTTGATGTTGATCTCCGAGATGCGGTTCGCTGTGAGCTCGACCGCGTAGAGGCGCGTGCCCGTGCCGCGCGCCTCGACGAAGTAGATGCGCTTGCCGTCGGCCGACCATCCGACGATGCCGGGCTGCGCGTCGTGGCTCGCCGCGAGCGGGCGCGTCGCGCCGCCCGACGCAGCCATCACGTTGATGAGACCGCTCTGCGCCCAGCGCGGCGGGTTGTCGGACATCGCGAAGGCGATCCACTTGCCGTCGGGCGAGTAGCGCGGCTGCGCTTCCGCCGCCGGGGTCGAGGCGAGGACTTTCAAGACGCCGTCGGCAACAGTGACGACCGAGATGTCGGAGGTCGTCCAGTAGTCAGCCTTCGGCGTCTTGACGTGCGCGAAGACGATCGACGCGCCGTCGGGCGACCAGTCGAAGTCGGATATCGAGTAATTCTCCTTCGTCAGCCTGCGCGGCTCGCGCTTGCCCGCCGCGTCCTTCTGTAGGGCGACGACGTAGAGCCGGCTCATCTTCACGTCCTCGTCGACGAACCGCCAGTCGTCCTTGCCCTTGTTCAACTTCTCTTCGTCTTCGTTCGGCGCGTCAATCATCGTGAAGGCGAAGGAGCGACCGTCGGGCGACCACGCGAAGTTCTGCACGCCCGTCTTCACGTCCGTGATCTGCTCCGCCTCGCCGCCGCCGACGCGCATCACGTACAGGTTGCTCTTGCCCGCCGCGCGCGTCGAGGTGAAGGCGAGCCAGCGGCCGTCGCGCGACCACTGCGGGTTGGTCGAGGACTTGTCGGCGA
This sequence comes from Acidobacteriota bacterium, assembly GCA_020200235.1. GTDB lineage: Bacteria > Acidobacteriota > Blastocatellia > Pyrinomonadales > Pyrinomonadaceae > JAIVGV01. The sequence goes on from JAIVJC010000184.1 coordinate 12,724, forward strand.
AGGTCACCTGCGCGGCGTCCGAGCCGTCCGCGTTGGCGAGCCAGATTTGCGCGACCATCTCGCTGCGATCGGGCGTCATCACGGGCGCCGTCACCGCGTAGGCGACGCGCCTGCCGTCGGGCGAGACGCGCACCGCGCCGACCGTCTTGACCTTCATCATCAGCTCCGGCGTCCACGCACCCGGCGCGTCCTCCGCGGCGCGCGCGCGCGTGACGGGAGCCGACAACTGAAACAGCAGCAGGAGCGACAGAAACTTCGGCAGAGATTTTTTCAACATGGTGAAGACTCCTTAACGAGAGTTCGTGAGCCCCACACGCTGGCGTGCGACGGCGGAACTCACGCGAGACTGAAAACTGAAAACCGAAAACTGAGAACTGAGAACTCGTTCACCCCTCGCCCGCGAGCTCCGCGCGGTTGCGCCCCCCGCGCTTGGCGCGGTAGAGCGCGGCGTCGCAGGTGGCGTAGAGATCGCGCTCCGTGACCGCGTGCTCCGGGCACGCCGCGACGCCGAGGCTGATCGTCGCCGTGCCGACGCCCTCGACCGCGTGCGCCGCAACGTCGTGTCGCAGCCTCTCAGCCGCCGCGCGCGCCCTCGTCGCGCCCGCGCCCGCGAGCAGCAGCGCGAACTCCTCGCCGCCCATGCGCGCCGCCGTGTCGTTGTCGCGCGAGAGTTCGGCGAGCAAGCCGGCGACGTGGCGGATCACCGAGTCGCCAGCCGCGTGACCGTGGGCGTCATTGATCTTCTTCAGGTGATCGATGTCGATGAGCACCAGCGCGCACGGGACTTTATACCGCCGCCACCTCTCCAGCTCGTTGCCGAGCGCGGTGCGGAAGCGTCGGCGGTTGGCGAGCCCCGTCAGGTAATCGCGGTCGGCTTCGGCGCGCAGCCGACCATCGCGGCGGCTCCGCCCGCGACGCCGACGACGGAGAGCCCCGCGCCTTCGAGCGCGACGCGGTACGCGGCGGGCGCGGGCTCGTCCGACACGAGCAGCACGCGCCCCTGGTCCCTCCCCGTCTGTTTTTTCTCGTTCGCCTGCGCGGTCGCGCTCATGCAATTCCTTCGGGCGTCAGCTCTGGTAAGCGGTTTTTTTTGAGAGGGCTCGTGCGCGCAAAAAAACGGCGGTCCGAAGAGGGCAAGCGACTGACTTCGACGATGCAGGATACCCGATCAAGACCGTCGCGCGTCAAGGTTTATTCGTCGCGCGGCGCGCCGCCGCGAAAAATTCCCTGACGCGGTCGTGGTTTTTCACGCCGGGGCTCGATTCGACGCCGCTGCAAACGTCCACCGCGTGGGGCTCGACCGACGAGATCGCCTCCGCCACGTTCTCCGGCGTCAGCCCGCCCGCGAGATAAAGTTTCGGCACGAGCTGGCGCGTGCGCCGCGCGAGCGACCAGTCGAACGTGCGCCCCGTGCCGCCGCGCGCCGCCGCGCTGAAGGAGTCGAGCAGGATCGCTTCCGCCGCGTACTCCGTCGCCCGTTCGGGCTCGAACCCCTCGCCGACGCGCAGCGCCTTGATCAGTCGCAGCCCACTCAGAGCCTCGCAGTAAGCGGGCGTCTCGTCGCCGTGCAACTGCGCCGCGCCCACGCCCGACTCTCCGACGATCCGCGCGACCGCCCCGCACTCTTCGTTCACGAACACGCCGACGCACAGCACCTCCTTCGGCAGCCGCTCGACGATCTCTCTCGCGCGCGCGGGCTCGACGTAGCGCGGGCTGCGACGGTAGAAGTTGAAGCCGAGCGCGTGCGCGCCTTCCCCGACGGAGGCGAGCGCGTCCCCCAGGTTCGTGATGCCGCAGACTTTGATCAGCGCCATTTCAGCCACCCGTCAGTTCGCGCAGTAGCGTCTCCGGATCGTCCGAGCGCATCAAGGTCTCGCCGACGAGGAAGCCCCGGAATCCGAGCGCGCCGAGCCGTTCGAGATCGGCGCGCGCGCGAAGACCGCTCTCGCTGACCAGCAGCGCGCTCGTTTCGGCGGCGCGCGCGAGTTCGACAGAGGTTTCGAGCGAGACCTCGAAGGTGCGCAGGTTCCGGTTGTTCACGCCGACGATCTTCGCGCCGCAGCTCTCGGCGCGGCGCAGCTCGCCCGCGTCGTGGACTTCGACGAGCGCGTCCATCCCCAACCCGTCCTCGGTCAGACGCAGCAGGCGCGCGAGCGTCGCGTCGTCGAGCGCGGCGACGATCAGGAGCAGCGCGTCCGCGCCCGCCTCAGCCGCCTCGTAGACCTGCCACTCGTCGATGATGAAATCCTTCCGCAGCACGGGCAGCGAGACCGCCGCGCGCACCTCCCGCAAATCTCCGAGCGAGCCCCGGAAGAACTCTTCCTCGGTCAGCACGGAGATCGCCGCCGCGCCGCCGCGCTCGTAAGATCGCGCGCGCGAAGCCGCATCGACCTCGCGTCGCAACTCGCCCTTCGACGGGGACGCGCGCTTGATCTCCGCGATGACGTTGAGCGCGCCGTCGCGCGAGAGTTTTTTCC
>JAIVJC010000185.1 GCA_020200235.1 Acidobacteriota bacterium
TCTCTGTTGATCGCGCCCCGGCGCATCCAGGGCGTGCTGTCGGGGAAGCTGTCGCCCGATTTAATGCCTCCCCTGTCGCTCGCGGAGCCGGCTTTGACGCGATAGGCGTAACCGTTGGTGTCGCCCATGACCTGACTGCGGCTCGTGCTGGGCGCTTGTATCTCGGCCCCGGCGCGGTTGAACATGCGAACGTCACTGACGATGTAAACTTCATCGTCTTTGCCATCAACTTGCCCCGCGTGATCCCACGTCTGGTTGTGCGCCGTGAAGCCGATGAGCGTGACCCGGTAACGACCGCGACCGGAGCCGGATTTCCCCTTGGAGTCTTTCTTGACTTGTGCGCTTACTGAAACGCACAAGAGCGCGACCATTACGGCAATCAGAGCCGATTTTCGCGTGAACTGTTTTTTCATGAGCATGCCTTTCCTGATGGCGAACATTCTTTTTTTCACGGTGGTATCTCCTGTCATGTAGTTGGTGTGTTAGTTCATGCCGACTCGAACGAGCGTGTCGCGGTCAACGACGCGTCGCGTTCGGGTTGACCGGCGCTTCAGACGCTGCCGTCGCCGAAGAGCACAGTGTCGATCTCGTGGATGACGATCAGGTAGTCGGACGCCATCACGTCCTGAAACTTGCCGACGCGCGCCCGGCCGTTGATGCGCGGCATGTGCAGCCCCGTGTGCCCGTCGCATGAAAATCCGAGGACCTGCCCCTGCCTCGACTTCAGCTCCTTGAAGGTTCTGGAGGTGCCGTCGCCGACGGGCGTGAGGACGTCCGCCACCATCACCTTGCCCTCGACCATGTGCCCGAGCAGAAAAGAGCGCAGCCGCGCGGGGTCTTTCCTCATGGCCGCGAGCGCGCCTTTGGGCAGTTTGGCGAAGGCCGCATCGTTAGGAGCGAAGATCGTCCGATAGCCCTCGGTGGAAAATCCCGCCGTAGCGGCGCGGTTCGGCCCGGGGCCGCTGACAAATCCCGCCGGCGCGAGTCCCAGATTTTTCAGCCCCGCCTGTTCTAGCAGACTCAGGAATGTTTTGAAGTTGCCCGCCGACCGCAGCGTCTCGGCGACGGTCCTCGTCATCGGCGGGTTCGGTATCGGCTTGAACTCCTGCGCGAAGGCGGCGGTCGAAGCGGCGACGGCCAGCAGCGCGGCGGTGAAGATTCTTCTCATGGTCTTGACTCCTTATCGTGTGGTCAGATTTTCAAAATTTAGGCTCGGCGTCGGCGCGCGTCAGTGGTCGAAGAGCGCGCTCGAAATCCGCAATCCTTCTCCGCCCGTCTCGGCCCCCGCCCGACTGAAAAATGTTGCCGCGCCCCGCCCGCCCGTTTACAATCCCTGCCCGTCCTCCCTGAGCCGAAAAGGCTTCTCGCGGGCGTCTCCCGTTGTCAGCGATGGCAAACCTACGCGATCCGATTCGTCGCGGTCTTTAGAGTCTCATCAGAGTTTTTTTAGAAAATTATTTGGGCGCGTATGAGCAAGCAGGGGCAGCGTTTATATGAATTCGGCCCGTACCGGTTGCTGCCCGCCGAACGTCTTCTGCTGCGCGACGGAGAGCCGGTCGCGCTCACGCCGAAAGCGTTCGAGACGCTGGTGGCGCTGGTCGAGCGGGGCGGCCGTCTGGTCGAGAAGGACGAGTTGCTGAACGAGGTCTGGGCGGGGACGAGCGTCGAGGAGTCGAACGTCGCGCAGAACGTCTTCACGCTGCGCCGCGTGCTGGGCAAGAGCGAAGGCGGGGGGCCGTACATCGAGACGGTGCCCAAGCGCGGCTACCGCTTCCTGCCGCTCGTGAAGGTCTCCGAGGATCGTGGCGAGCAACTCCCCGCGCGCGCCCCGGCCGAGCCCGCGACGCGAGACTTGCAGGCGGCGGCGGACTCCGTCAGGGCGTCAGAGTCGGAGGCTCGCCCGGTGACGACGGACGCGCCGGCGAGCGCGGCCGAAGAGGGGCGCGCGCAACCCGAAGCGCGGCGCGGGCGTAAGGCGGGCCTAATCGCCGTGTCGGCCGCGGCGCTCGCCCTCGTCGCCCTCGGCGTCGTCATCGCGCGGCTGTTCCTGGTCGGGCCGCCCGCGGCGCCGGCGGGGCCCATCAAGTTGAGCCGGCTCATGAGCGGGGTGAGAATTCCGTCCGCCGCCGTCTCGCCCGACGGCCGGTACGTCGCGCACGTGGTCGAGAACGCCGAGCAGACGAGCATCTGGGTGCGGCAGGTTTCGACGACCACCGATCTCCATATCATCCCGCCCGACCGCAAGGCCTTCTACTGGGGTCTGACTTTTTCGCGCGACGGCGACCACCTTTACTACAACAAATCCGTGCCGGGCGAACCGTCCTCCGTCCTCTACCGCGTACCGGCGCCGGGCGGGGCGTCGAGGAAGCTCGTCACGGACATCAACAGCCACGTCACCACCTCGCCCGACGGCAGACAGATCGCCTTCGTCCGCGACCTGTCGGGCGAGAGCGCCCTCGTGATCGCCGACGCGGACGGCACTAACGAGCGCCGCCTCGCCGTGCGTCACAGGCCCTCCGACTCCTTCTCCGGCACTCCCCGCGGCGGCCCCTCATGGTCGCCGGACGGCCGAACGATCGCCACGGGCGTCATCAGCCTGAGGGGTGGCTACCACGGGGAGGTGATCGGCGTCTCGGTGGCTGACGGGACGGAGAGGGCGCTCACCCCCCGCCGCTGGGAGAGGGTCGCGCAGGTCGCCTGGCTCTCGGACGGGAGCGGCCTGCTGGTGGCGGCGCGGGAGCCGTCCGCCGGCGCGCAGATCTGGCACGTCTCTTACCCGGAAGGGGCGGCGCGCAAGGTCACGAACGACCTCAACGACTATCACGGCGTCAGCCTGACGGCCGACTCGCACACGCTCATCACGGTGCAATACGATCAGCCTTCGGCCATCACGTTCGAGCCGGAGAAACCGCCGTCCGCGTCGAAGCGCAGTACGGCCGGGATGAACGAAGGTTTCTACGGGATGTCGTGGACTACGGACGGCAGGGTGGCCTACGCCGCCCAAGTGGGCGGCAACCTCGACGTCTGGCTGCTGGAGGCCGACGGCGTGACCGCCGACCAGTTGACCACCGATCCGCGTCACGACAGCACTCCCTCGGTCTCCCCGGACGGGCGCTCCATCGCCTTCATCTCCTACCGCGACGGCGACATCCCGCACGTCTGGCGCATGGACATGGACGGCAGCAACCAGAGGCGTCTGACCAGCCAAACCTCCGAGGGCACCCCCGTATACACGCCCGACGGGCGCTGGATCGTGTACAGCGTCGCGGGCTCGGGGATTTGGAAAGTCCCCGCGGAGGGCGGGGAACCCGTGGCCATCTACCTCGGATCCGCTCACACCCCGAGCCTCTCGCCCGACGGCTCGCTCATCGCCTGCTTCTACTGGGATGAAAAAGTACGCGCGGCGGGCAAGATCGCCCTCCTGCCGATTGAAGGCGGCCCGCCCGTGAAAGTCCTCGACGAGCCGCTGGACATCTCCAGCTCCGTCGTCCGCTGGACGGCGGACGGGCGCGCGCTCGTCTACGTCGCCACGCACAACGGCGTCTCCAACCTCAGGACGCTGCCGCTCGACGGCGCGCCCCCGCGCGACCTCACCGAGTTCACCTCCGACCTGATCTTCAACTTCGCCTGGTCGCGCGACCACAAACAGCTGGCCCTCGCGCGCGGCAACACCGCCGAGCACGTCGTGCTCGTCACCAACTTCAGGTGAGCCCTCTGAGTCGTGCGCGCTCACGAGGCCGCATTCGAGCGTGGGACAGAGTTTGTCTTGAGGGGGTGCCGCCCCGCCGTGCGCGACTGATTGAGTCGAGGCGGGGGAACGTTCTCACCCCTCCGCGAGGGCCACGCTCTCGGCTTCAACGCTCGCCGCGTCTCGTTCGCGGCGCAGCAGTTCCCGTTTGCGCGCGAGCCCCCAGCGGTAGCCGCCGGGCTCCCCGCCCTCGCGCACGACGCGGTGGCAGGGCGTGACGAGCGCGACCGGGTTCGCCGCGCAGGCGCTCGCGACCGCGCGCACGGCAGTGGGCTGTCCGATGGCTCGCGCCACGTCGCCGTAAGAGCGCGTCTCTCCGTAGGGGATGCGGCGCAATTCCTCCCAGACGCGCGATCTGAAAGCTGTGGCTCGCAGGTCGAGCGGCAAAGAGAGTTCGGTCTGGTCGCCCGCGACGTGGCGCAGCAGGGTTTCGATCAACTCGCCCAGTCCCGTCTCGTCGCGACTGATCGCGGCGGAAGGGTACTCAGCGGCGAGAGCCGCGGCGAGTTCCTCGTCGCCGTCGCCGAACTGCACGGAGCAGACGCCGCGCTCGGTCGCCGCGACGAGGAGTCGCCCCATGTCGGACGCGACGATCGTGTAATTGATGTTCATGCCCTTCCCCCCGCGGCGGTAAGTCGCCGGCGTCATCCCCAATTTTTCGGAAGCCCTCTCGTAAAGTCGGCTGCTCGATCCGTAACCCGCTTCGTACATCGCACTCGTCACGCCGTCGCCCTCCCTGATCCTCGACTTGAAGAGCTTCAGCCGGTGCGCCGCCGCGTACTGGCGCGGCGTGATGCCGGTCACGCTCTTGAACGTGCGCTGTAGCTTGTGGGGACGGACGCCCAACTCCGCGCCCAACTCTTCGAGCGAAGGCGCGCCGTCCTCGTGCGCCTCGATGGCGCGGCACGCGCGCAAGACCAGTTCGACGCGAGGGTCGCGCGCGCCGGTCTCGCGCGGGCGGCAGCGCAGGCAGGCGCGGAACCCCGCGCCCTCGGCGGCGTCGGGCGAGGCGAAGAAGCTGACCTGCTCGCGGCGCGGGCGGCGCGAAGGGCACGTCGGCTTGCAGTAGACGAGCGTCGAGCGCACGCCGTAGAAGAAGATTCGGTCGAAGCGCGCGTCCCTCTCCTCGACCGCGCGCCAGCAGAGATCAGTCTCCAACTCGCGCATCTCCCGGAGGATGTTCCCGTCCTGTTCCATGCGTATCACCTCAGCGCGCAGATTACACCCGCCGCGCGTCCCGATCTATCCGTTCCTTGCGCTCAAACTTTTAACTCGACAGTACGGCGCGGATTCAACATAGAAACTGTTTGGAGACCATCGCTCCATAGGAGCGAAATGTTTATAGTCCCTTTGGAAACGCGCTGTGATGACCGCTACGCCGAACGTGCGGGCTCAAATGCCAATGATGGATTGGCTCTTGTCTTCGCGCCCGCCGCTGTTAAATTAACGGCGACTCGGATTCTCCGAGCCGGAGATCAAGTGCGCGGGGTTTCAAGTCCGCGCGGGTGCGATCAACTACGAGACAGGGGCGGAGAGTGTGTGATGTCTGCGACGGTTGAACGAGACGTTGACGATTCTCCGGTGGAGGGCGCGGTACACGTCGCTTTGTCGCCCGAAGCGCGGGAGAGAGCGCGTCGTCGCGCGTCGCGGCGCGCGAAGGCGCCGGTCGCGGCGTGGCTCCTGCTGAGTCTGATCTGGAGCTCGACGTGGCTCTTCATCAAGCTGGGGCTCGAAGACCTGCCGCCCGTCACCTTCGCGGGCGTCCGCTTCGTCGTCGCGTCGCTCGCGCTCGGCGCGTTCGTCGCCGTTGCCCGGCGACCGCTGCCGCGCGCGCGCAGGGAGTGGGGCTTGATCGCGCTGACGGGCGTGATGGCGTTCTCGCTCAACTACGGGCTGCTGTTCTGGGGCGAGAAGTACGTCTCTTCGGGGCTCGCCGCGCTGCTACAAACGAGCATCCCGGTCTTCGGGCTCGTCATCGGGCACCTCCACCTGCCGAATGAACGCATGACGCGGCGCAAGGTCGCGGGCGTGCTCATCGGCATCGCGGGCGTCGCCTTCATCCTCACGCACCAGAAGGAGGAGAACGGCGCGGCTGCTTTGTGGGGGGGCGCGGCGATAGTCTTGGGCGCGTTCTGCGTCGCCTACGCCAACGTGCTCATCAAGGCGCGCGGCGCGCGCATCGATCCGGCGGCGATGGCGCTCGGTCAGATGGTCTGCGGGTTCGTTCCCCTGCTGCTTTTCGGCGCGGCGTTCGAGGGCAACCCGCTCAAACTCCGTTGGACGCCGCTGGCAATCGTCTGCCTGCTCTACCTCTCGCTCGTCGGCTCGGCGCTGGCGTTCCTCCTGTTCTACTGGCTCGTCAGGAACATGGACGTGACCAAGACGATGCTCATCCCGCTCGTGACGCCCGTCATCGCGCTCACGCTCGGCGCGATCTTTTTGCACGAGGCGCTGACGTGGCGCGTCGCCGCGGGCGGCGCGGCCGTGTTGTGCGGCATCGCCCTGATCGTGAGGCGCAAGGCTGAGTTGACGGAGGACGCGGGCGGCGAAGCCCCGGCGTGATCGCGGCGTCGCCGCGCGAACTCGGAAGGCGCGCGGGGCGCGGGGCGAGCGTCGTGTGAAAGGAGAACGCGATGAAGACGACTGATGACTTGCGTTACCCCGTCGGGCAGTTCGACCCGGAGGGCGCGATCACTGACGAGGCGCGGCAAAGCCTCATCGCGGAGATCGCGGACGCGCCGCGCAGGCTGCGCGAGGCGGTCGCGGGGCTGTCGCCCGAACAGCTCGACACGCCCTACAGACCCGGCGGCTGGACCGTGAGGCAGGTCGTGCACCACGTGCCCGATAGTCACTTGAACAGCTACGTCCGCTTCAAGCTCGCGCTGACCGAGGACGAGCCCGCGATCAGGACGTACCACGAAGAGCTGTGGGCTGAACTGCCCGACTCGCGCGCGACCCCCGTCGGAGTCTCGCTCGCGCTGCTCGACTCGCTGCACGAGCGTTGGGTGATCCTGCTCCGCGCGCTCGACGAAGAGAGCTTCAAGCGCGCCTTCAGCCACCCGGAGTGGGGCGTCGTCCCACTCGACAAAGCCATCGGGCTCTACGCGTGGCACGGTCGCCACCACGTCGCCCACGTCACGTCCTTGCGCGAGCGGATGGGCTGGTAGTAGGAACAAGTCTGAGACCGCATGGAAAACTTCACACCCACGGATCGCACCGTCGTGAGGCGACTGCCGAAGCGCGCCTCTTACGACCGCGCGCTCGTCCATCAAATCCTCGACGAGGGGTTCGTCTGCCACGTCGGCTTCGTCGCGGACGGCAAGCCCTTCGTCATCCCGACGGCTTACGGTCGCCTCGGCGACACGCTCTACCTCCACGGCGCGAAGGCGAGCCGGATGCTGAAGGCGCTGGCGGCGGGCGCGGAGGCGTGCGTGACGGTGACGCTCGTCGACGGGCTCGTGCTCGCGCGCTCGGCGTTTCACCATTCGATGAACTACCGCTCGGTCGTCGTCTTCGGTCGCGCCTCGGCGGTCGAAGACCCGCGCGAGAAGCTCGCGGCGATGCGCGCCTTCTCCGAACACCTCATCCCCGGTCGCTGGGACGAGGTGCGAGAGCCGAACGAGCGCGAGCTAACCGCCACACTCGTCCTCGCGCTCCCGCTCGCGGAAGTCTCCGCGAAGGTGCGCGCGGGCGCGCCCGTCGACGACGAGGAAGACCTCGCGCTCCCCGTCTGGGCGGGAGAGCTCCCGCTGCGCCTCTCGGCGGGCGAGCCGGTTCGCGACCCGCTCGTCGTCGGCGAGACCCCGCCCTCCGAGTCCGTCGTCGCATACGCGCGCGCACTAAACAAACGATGAAGTATGAACGATGAACGATGAAGTAAGCATCATCGTCTTCACTTCATCGTTCATCGTTCATACTTCATCGTTTAACTCTCCGCGCCTCCGCGGTGAATCCTGCTCCCGCCCCCCAGTTCAAACTGATCAATACTAACGAAAGCCCCCGCCGCCTTTGAGTCTCGCAGTCCGCGCACCCGCGGGCGTGGGAAAATGAGGGCGAACGTCGCGCGCGCGCGGCGCATCGCAGACCAGGCGGGCGAGACTTGTACGCCCGCGCCGCCGCAAGTCATACTCTCCCGCATGTAAACTAATCCGTCGCCGACATCGCGCGTGGAGTTGATCATGAAACGAAAATCCTTACGGCAGACGACCGCCGCCCTGTTCGCCCTGTTCGTCACGGCTTCGGCGGCGCTCGCGCAGTCGGGCGCGACGCGCCCGCGCCGCGTCAACCCGCAGACCGCCAACGAGGAGGCGGCGAAGCAGCCCGCCCCCGCGCCGCAGGCGAACGTCGCGCGCCCGACGACGCCGGCGCAGGCGGGCGGCGACACGACGCGCGCCTACACGCTCCTGCAGCAGGGGCAGTTCGAGGCGGCGGCGCGCGAGGCGCGGCAGGTCGCGGCGGCGAACCCGACGAACGGCGAGGCTTGGAAGATCGTCGGCTTCGCGGAGGTCGGCTTGAAGCAGTACGCGGAGGCGGCGACCGACTTGCGGAAGGCTCTCGATCTCCAGCGCGCGGCGGGCGGCGAGGACGAGAACACGGCGGACGCGCTCGCGCAGGCGCTCGTCCGCTCCGATCAGTTCGAGCGCGCGCTGCCGCTCCTCGTCGCCGCGACGACGCGCGCGGGCAAGCCCGCGAACGCGACGATGCTCTACTACCGCGGGCTCGCCGAGTACCGCACGGACAAGAAGGCGGACGCCGAGCGCTCGTTCAACGCGGCGGTGAAAGCCGATCCGAAGAACGCCATCTCGCTCTTCTACCTCGGCCGCATGGCTTACGAGCGCGGGCAGGCTGACGCGGCGATCGCCAGCCTGAACCGCGCCACGACCGCCGACCCCCGACTCGCCGAAGCGTGGACGCTGCTCACGCTCGCCTACCTGCGCCGCGCCGCCGAGGCGGGCGACACGCCGAAGGCGAACGAGAGCTACCTGAACGCCGTGCGGACGAGCGACGCGCTGGTGCGCCTGCGCGCCGACGAGTCGTCCGCCGCCCTCAACGCGCAGGCTCTCGTCGGCGCGAAGCAGTACGCGAGAGCCGCGGCGGTGCTCGAGACGGTCGTAACGAACGCGAACGCGCAAGGGTCGACGCTCTACCTGCTCGGCGTCTCCTACTCGCGCGCGAAGAATTTTCCTAAAGCGACCGCCGCACTGGAGCGCGCCGCCGCCAAATCGCCCGAAGACGTGAACGTCTACCGCGAGCTGGGCTACGCCTACGAGGTCTCGAAGCAGTACGCCAAAGCCCTCGCCGCCTACCAGAAGGGCGCCGAGCTCTTGCCCGACGACACCGACTTCAAAGATTCGATCGAGCGCGTCCGCCCCTTCGCCAAGTAGAACAGAAGTGATGAGTGATGGGTGATGGGTGATGAGTAGGCTTCTCTACCCATCACCCATCACCCATCACCCATCACCCATCACTTTTTTGTTGAATCCTCGCGGGGCAAGGCGTAGCATCGCGGCATGGTGAAAACCGCTCTGTTACGCCGCGGCGTGGGCCGGTGCCCGCGCGCTTTCGTGGTCGGGTTGTGCGCCGCGTCGATGCTGCTCTCGGCGTCGCAGGCGCGCGCGTCTTCGTGGGGCGAGATCGAGCCGCTGAAGTCGCGGCGCGCGGACGTGGAGCGCGTGCTGGGCAAGCCCGTCGAGGACAAGCCGGGCCAGACGGGGACGCTGCGCTTCAAGGTGCAGGGCGGGACGGTGACGGTCGCCTTCGTGGACGCGCGCTTCGTGGTCGCGCACAAGCTCTCCCCCGCGGTCGAGGGCACGGTGCGCCAGGTCGTCCTGCAACACGACTCGTCTTCGGACACGCCCGAGACGATGAAGCTCGCGAGCAACTCCGCCTTCGAGCGCGACCCGCAGGGCAACGCCGTCATCTTCCGCAACCTGCGCGACGGCCTCTCCTACACCTTCATCGAGGGCAGGCTCCGCACGACCTACTACAACGCCTCCTCCGAACAGTTCCGCCGCGCGAGGGGGATGTCGGAAAAATGATGAACGATGAACGATGAACGATGAACTGCAAGCGATCTGCTTTTACTTCATCGTTCATCGTTCATCGTTCATCATTTCTTAACCATGCTGTACCGCCAACGCCTGATCGAAGAGCTGTCGGGGCGGCGCGGGGAGTTCGTCGAGTTCGGTCGCGAGTGGGCGGAGCAGGCGGGCGACTACGTGGCGCGCCTCGTCGCGCTCGCGGGCAGGACGGCGGCTGAGGTCAGGGGCGAGGCTGAAGAGAGTGTCGCGGCGGGAGTCGCGCGCGGGGCCAGCGCGCTGCCGTCGGTCGAGCTTGAGCGCGAAGCGTCGTTCGTCGTCCCGTTCGCGCGCGAGTGGCGCACGCACGAGGAATCGCGCGCGTGGGCGGTCGACGCGCTGATGGATCGCGTGACGTTCGCGGCGGACGGCAGCCAGATACTGCCGGGTCGCGAAATCTCCCTGCCCGTCGCCGCCGTGCAGGTCGCGTGGTTCGAGAACCCGCACACGAGGGGCGGCGACGGCTACCGCAAGGAGTGGGACTTCCGCCTCGTCCCGCCGAAGGACTTGCTCGACACGGAGGGCGCGGGCGCGTCCGCCGCGGACGTGGTGGCGCTGCGCCGCTTCGAGCTGGAGCTGACGGCCGTGCGCGCGTTCCTCAAGCGGCAGGAGGGGTGGCGCGCGCGCGGCGACCGCCCGCCCGTCGCCTTCTTCGACGGGACGCTGCTGCTCTCGACGACGCGCGTGCGCGGCGAGAGCCTGAAGTTCCCGAACGCCTACATCGCTTCGATCGCGGAGACCCTCCGCCTCTCGCGCGAGACGCGCGTGCCCGTCGTCGGCTACATCGATCAGTCTTACGCGCGCGACCTCGTGAGGATGCTCGACGTGATCGCGCGGCGGCGCGACGAGAGCCCGTCGGTCTTCGATGCGCAGCTCTTCTCGGCGGAGGTGGGCGGGGGCGAGCCGCTGTTCGGGCGCTGGGGCGACCGCAGCATCTTCTGCGAGTGCCGCCGCGAGAGCCTGACCGCGGAGTTCTGGGACGAGGCTGGCGCGCCGCTCGTCGGCTTCATATACTTGCAGGCGACCGCGCCCGGCTCGACGCCCGCGCGCCTGGACATCCCCGTGTGGGTCGCCGAAGACGGTTTGATAGACGACGTGCTGGACGCGGTGCGCGCCGAGTGCGTCGTCGGCAACGGCTACCCGTACGCGCTCGAAACCGCGGACGAGGCGGCGGTCATCACGGCGCGCGACCGCGAGCACTTCCTGCGCGCCGTGCAGGAGTTCGCCGAGGCGAACGATCTCGCCTTCCGCGTCTCGCGCAAGGCGGTCAGCAAGATGCACCGCCGCTGAGTTCGCGCGCACCAGATGACTTTGCGGCTCCAGCGCCCAAGGCATAAGAATTATTCTCACGCCGGGGGCGCGAAGAAGTTTTGAGCGCGGCTAGGGTCAGTGTGGATTTATGAATCGCACGGAGGAGATGGCGGAGACTGGGGCGCGCGCGGCGAGTGAATCGCCGGTGTGCCCCGCGTGCGGCGCGGCGTCGCGCAGAGCGGCGGCGAAGTTCTGCGCGACGTGCGGGCGCAGCCTCGAAGACCCAGACTACCGCCCCGCCGAACGCCTGCGCGCCTCCTACCGCTGGCGGCGCGAAGAGGCTCTCGGCGGCGCGCGGCGCGACAACGCGCTCGCGACCGTCTACGAGCACCGCCCCGCCTTCGCCTCGTCGCACCTCCGGCGGGAAAAATTCTTCCCGCGCGCGCGTGGGTCGTCGTCGGCGCGGCGCGGCCGGGACGACTACCGCAACGCGGCGACCGAGACGGCGTTCGTCCTCGTCGCCTTCTGCTTCATCCCGTTCTTCGGCTTGTTGCTCGCGCCGTGCGCAGTCGTGTTCGGGTGCGCCGGACTCGTCTGCGCGCGCCGCTCCTCGCACCGCCGCGGCTCGCGCGAAGCCGCCTGCGCGGTCGCCTACGGCGTCATCCTCCTCGGCGCGCAGGTCTTCATCTGGTGGACGCTCTTTAAAGCGCCGGAATGGCTGACGTGAAAATGCGGAAGGGTAAGGATCACGTCTGGCAGGCGGACGCGACCTGGAGGCTTCATGAAGTAGCGACGAAAGGGCTGATGATCGTCATGGGGCTCAGCCTCGCGGCGTTGGTGATGGTGGTCTACCGTCACCAACTCAGACCGGACGGCCCTTTACGCAGAGAGTACGTGGGGAAAATAGTGGACAAATCGCTGACCGTTAGAGAAACAAAGTTGGGATCGAAAATGGTCGGACGCCTCCTCGTGGAGGGCGAGGGCGGCAAGCGATTTGAAGTCGCCCCCGGTTTAGACGTCTACGAACGGGCGCAGACGGGGATGTGGATCAAAGGTAGTCAAGCGGGCGTCGAGTTGTCTTGGTCACGCACCACTCTGTGCCGCGCCGCGTCGTCCCCGTCGGGCAGGAGGTCTACGCGATGACGGACGCCGACGCGCTGAAGTTTCACCGCGACGCTGCGGGGCACTTGCGCCTGCACTACTTCTCGCAGGTCGTCGCGCACGCGGGCGCGTTCGCGCTGCCGCTTCTGGAAGCCGTGCTCGAACAGCTCGAGGCGGGCGCGAGCGCGGAAGAGCGGCAACGTTTCTGCGTGCTGCGCAAGTCACTCGCGTGGCAACGCACGATGGGCGGCGTGCGTCTGTAGAGGGTACGCGAAAGTTTTTTTCCACGAAGAGGGGTTTTAAAATGAGACGTTTTCAGATCATGTGCGCCGTCGCCGTCGTCTGCGCCCTCGCGGCGCCGACACGGGCGCAGCGCCCGCGCACCGGCGTCAACGAGTCGCAGCAGCCCGCGGCTTCCGCGCACCCGGCGCCGCCGCCGCCCGCGCCCGCGAGCTTCAAGGCGAAGTACGAGGGCGGCTTCACGGGCTATCAGAAGAAGCAGACCGGCACGCTCAACTTCGACGACGCGGGCGGGCGCCTCGTCTTCAAAGACAAGTACATGCGCGAGTACTTCTCGCTGCCCTACAAGTCGCTCGCGGCTCTCTGGGGCGACACGCGCGCCGTCACGTCGAACGCGGCGCGCGTCGTCAGCGCCGTGCCCATCTACGGGATCGGTCTGACCTCGCTGCTCATGCCGAAGAGCAAGAGCCGCTACCTCGTCGCGCAGTTCGACGATCCCGACACGCAGATGACGGGCGCGACCAGCTTCAAGCTGGAGAGCAAAGAGCTACTCGCCTCCGTGCTCGCGACGCTCGCGCAGAAGGCCGAGCTGAAGCCGCGCGGCGAGGCGTTCATCCGCCCACAGCCGGGCGCGGACAAAGTTCCGTAAGGTCGGGTGCGCGCGCGTCGCGCGGCCGGGGCTTTTAAGCGGGGCTCGTTCAGTCGGGGCAGTCGGCGGTCGGGGGCGCGCCCGCCGCGCGGCGCTGATCGCAGACGCTCATGAAAGTCTCGGCGACCTGCTGCGGGTTGCGCTCGAAGGCGCTCGTCTGCCAGTTGTCCACCGCCGAGCGCGCCTCCACCCACGCGGGCAGCGGCATCGACAGGTGATCCGCCAGCGAGGAGACGTAGGGCTCGTACATCCTGCGCAGGCTCGCCAACTTCCCTTCAGCCTCCGCGCCGTCGCGCAGGGCGACGCCGTCAGCCGCGAGACCCGCGCGCAGACGTGCGAGCGTCTCGGGCGGTAGCCTCGCCTCCTCAGACCACGGCGCGGGCGTCAGGTTAAAAATCTGCGAGAGATCGACGACGGCGTGGCGCGCCATCGCGAAGGTGAGCTGCGCCTGCCACGTCGAAGCGCCTTCGATGCTGGCCATCACGAGCGCGCAGCCGTCGAGGATCGTGGTGAGCGAGGCGAGCCACGACTGGTTGTCGTGCTGCGAGCGGAAGAAGCAGAGCACAGGGTAGGAGAGGTGGCTCTCCATCAGGTCAGCCGCCCAATGCGGAATGCGGATTAGAAGAGGAGCTTAACTGCTCTCCAATCCGCATTCCGCATTCCGCAATCTAAAATGGCGATGCCCGCCCGCTTGCAGCAGGCGGTTCC
>JAIVJC010000186.1 GCA_020200235.1 Acidobacteriota bacterium
CGCTACGTCGGCTCCCGCGGCGACTGCGTCTCGCTCGACCGCTTCGGCGCGTCAGCCCCCGGCGACCTGGCGCTCAAGAACCTCGGCTTCAACGTCGAGAACGTGACCGGGCGCGCCCGCGCCCTCGTCAAGCGATAACGAGCGCCCGCCCGCGGTCGAAGTTCGGCGTTAACGCACCCGGCATCTGCGGAACTTTCCCGCGCGGCGCGCGTGTCTGGTGCATGAGAGTCCTGCTGTCCGTCCTCCTGCTCGCGCACGCGCTGCCCGTTCAAGCGGCGCAGAAAAAAAGCGCACCGACGAAGCCGCGCGAGGGGGGCGTCTTCGCCATCCTCGCGGAGATCGATCGCATTAGTGTGAATGCTTCGCTGTGGGAAGGATTCGATCCGCGCCGCGTGCCCGTCGAAATTTTCTACGGCAGCACGACCTACCTCTTCCGCCACCCGAACCCGCCGCCGGAGTTCGTCTCCCTCTCCTCGCACCGAGGCGTCTACGCCTTCCCCGGTCGCCACGAAACCGTCACCGCCAACGCGCCCGCGAAACTGAACGGCGTCCTGACGGCGACGGCGATGATCGCGCCCGGCGCGAAGCGACCTCTGCGCGAGCTAGCCGCGCTCGTCGTCCACGAGGCGTTCCACGTCTTCCAGCGCGAGCATCACCCGGACTGGTCTGGCAACGAGGTGGAGCTGTTCGTCTACCCCTTCGAGGACGCCGGGGGCTTGAGCCTGCGCCGACTCGAATCGCTCGCGCTCGTCCGCGCGGAGAGGGCGCAGGCGCGAGGTGAGTCGGCGTGCTGGGCTGCGGCCGCGATCAGGCTCCGGCGCGAGCGCTTCGCGCGACTGACGGCGGGGGCTGCGGCTTACGAGCGCGGGACGGAGTTGAACGAGGGGCTGGCTACTTACGTCGAGGCGCGCGCGGCGGGGCGCGCGACGCGCTCGCGCCTGACGGCGGACGAGTTCGGCGCCGAGGCGATCAGGCAGCGCGCCTACGAGTCAGGTCTCTCGCTCGCCATCCTGCTCGACCGCTTCGCGCCCGGCTGGCAGCGCCGGCTCGAAGCGGGCGACAAACGCTCGCTCGACGAACTGCTCGAAGCCGCGCTCTCAAACTCTTCCACCACGAACTCACGCGCCGCGGACTCGCGCTCGGCTGGACGGATCGCGCCCTGCGAGTTCAACGCTGGCGGGCGCGAAGCCGCGTCGAGCCGCGCGCGAAGCGAAACGGGTTCGCTCGTCGCGCGGCGCGTTGCGGCGCGGCGTGATTTTCTCGCGCGGCCCGGCTGGCGTCTCGTCGTCGAGGCTGTGGAAGGCGCGCCGCTCTTCCCTCAGGGGTTCGATCCTTTGAACGTCAGCCGCGTCGGCGCGTCGGAGATTTTGCACACGCGCTTCCTCAAGCTCGGCAACGCCGCGGGCTCCGTCGAAATCCTCTCGCGCGGCTCGCTCACCGAGGGCGCCGGGCGGCACCCGCTCTTCAACGGCGTGCGCCGACTCACCGTCGCGGGTCTTCCGTCCGAGCCGACCGTTAAGACCGAAGGCGAGCGCGTGCGGATCGACGCTCAGGGCTTGAAGGGAGAGTTCCGCGGCGCGAGGGTTTCGCGCGACGCGCAGACGCTCACCGTGCGGTTGCGGAAATGACCGCCCCCGCGAACGCTCACTTCGTCGGCTCGGCGGGCGAGCCTGTCGGCGGAGAAGTTTGGAATTAATACTTACCGAGGGCTTACAATGCGGGCGAGACTCGGGGGGAGGTGTGATTGATGAAGATCGCGGTCGGAGCGGATCACGGCGGCTACCCGCTCAACGTCCGCATCGTCGCCGAGCTGCGCGCCGTGGGTCACGCGGTCGAAGACTTCGGCACGCGCGACGGCGCGCGCGGGGACGACTACCCCGACTACGCGCGCCGCGTCGGCGAGGCGGTGCGCGAGGGTGGTGCCGAAGTCGGCATCGTCGTCTGCGGCAGCGGCGTCGGCGCGTCGGTCGCGGCGAACAAGCTGCGGGGCGTGAGAGCCGCGCTCTGCTCCGACACCTACTCGGCGCACCAGTCGCGCGAGCACGACGACTGCAACGTCCTCTGCCTCGGCGCGCGCGTCACGGGCGAGGAGCTGGCGATGGAGATCGTCCGCGCCTTCGTCGGCGCGCGCTTCACCGGCGAGGAGCGCCACCTCCGACGCCTCGCCAAAGTCCTCGACATCGAGCGGGCGGAAACCTCCAAAGCCAACGATGAAGTATGAATGATGAACGATGAACTGAAGGCAAGTCGTCTTCACTTCATCGTTCATCGTTCATACTTCATCGTTTCTATATCACGACGCGCAGCGCGCGCGGCATCACGACGAGTTCGAGCGGGGTGCGACCGCACACGTCGCCGTCAGCCTCGACGGGGAGCGCATCGTCTTCCGTGACGGGTTCGATGCGGACCCGCGCGCCGCGCTCGACGCGCACGCGCGGGTTCGCGACGTGACCGCCCGCGTGGATGCGCGCCATCTCGCGCACGAGCGTGGCGCGCGAGAGCCGCGCGGCGGTGACCACGTCGAGCAGCCCGTCGTCGACGCGCGCCTCGGGCGAGAACATCATGCCGCCGCCCGCGAAGCGGCTGTTGACGACCGCGATCAGATTCGTCCGCAGTTCGCGCGCCTCGCCCCCGTCCAGGCGCACCCTCACGCGCCGCTCCCTCCAACGCGCGATCCCTACAGCAGCCGCCAGCGCGAAACGCGCCTCGCCCGAGAGCCTGCGCGCGAGAGACCCCTGCGCCGCCACCTGCGCCGCCACCTCCGCGCCGACGCCGAGCGTCACGGCGTTGAGGCACAGGAAACTTCGCGCGCCGCCATCAGTAGTCACACTGCCCCGCGTCCCGCCCGCAGCCGTCCCGTGCAGAACGTCCACGGCGCGCGTCGCCGCCGACGTCCGTTCGCCCTGTGAGATTCCGTCGCCCGACGCGCGGCAGTGAGCGACGAGCCGCGCGATCCAACTTTCGAGCGACGCGCGTTGCCCCTCGACGGCGCGCGCGAAGTCGTTGCCCGTCCCCGCGGGCAGGAGCGCGAGCGCCGCCTCCGGGTTGATCGGCGACGGCGGACGACGATCAGCACCATTCTCGTCAACGCCCCGCGCGCCCGCATCAAAGTCCTCGAAGAAGCCGTTGACGACCTCGCTGAGCGTGCCGTCGCCGCCGACGACCGCGACGGTGCGGTAGCCCGCCTTGAGCGCGTCGCGCGCACGCGCGCGCGCGTCGCCGAACTCGCGCGCCTCGTGCGCGTCGAACCCGACGCCCGCGTCTCCGAGCGCGCGCCGCACCACCCCCCACGCCGCGCGCGCGCGCGCCGCCGAGTGGTTGACGATGACGAACGTGCCGGCAGGGCTTCCCATCGCGGCGCACACATTAGCACGGATCGCGCGTTTGGATTTACGATGCTCGTATGAGTGAAGACCGGATGCGCGCGGTCGTGATCGCCGCGCACGGGGGCGTGGAGAATTTAGAGGTGCGCGAGGTGGCGCGCCCCGCCGCTGAGGGCGACCGCGTGAGGGTGCGCGTGATGGCGGCGGCGTTGAACCGCGCCGACCTGTTGCAGCGGCGCGGGCTCTACCCGGCTCCGGCTGGCGCGGTGCGGGACGTGCCCGGCTTGGAGTTCGCGGGCGAGGTCGAGCAGCTCGGCGGAGAGGCGCGCGCGTGGCGGGCGGGGCAGAGGGTCTTCGGGATCACCGCGGGCGGGGCGCAAGCCGAGTACGTCGTCGTGCCGGAGAGCGCGCTCGCGGGAGTCCCCGACAACCTGAGCTGGGCTGAAGCCGCCGCCGTGCCCGAGGCGTTCATCACGGCGCACGACGCTCTGTTCACGCAAGGGGGGTTGACCGTCGGCGAGCGCGTCGGCGTCCACGCCGCGGGCTCCGGCGTCGGGCTCGCCGCGCTGCAACTGGCGCGCGCCGCGGGCGCACAAACGTTCGGCACGGCGCGCACCGCGGCGAAGCTCGAGCGCGCGCGCGGGTTCGGGCTCGACGAGGGCGTGGTCGTCGGCGAGGAGCCGCGGGTCTTCGCCGACGCGGTGAGGGAGCGCACCGGGGGCGCGGGCGTGAACCTGATCGTCGATCTCGTCGGCGCGTCGTACCTCGCGGCGAACCTCGACGCGCTCGCGCCGCTCGGCCGCCTGATCTTCGTCGGGACGATGGCGGGCTCGAAGGCGGAGCTCGATCTGAGAGTCGTGATGCGGAAGCGGCTGCGGCTGCGCGGCACCGTGTTGCGCGCCCGCTCGACCGAAGAGAAGGCGCGCGCCGTGCGGCTCTTCGCCGAACAGGTCGTGCCGCTCCTCGCGCGCGGCGTCGTGCGCCCGACGGTCGATTCCGTCTTCGACCTCGCGGGCGCGCGCGCCGCACACTCACGCATGGAGGCGAACGAGAACTTCGGCAAGATCGTTCTCAAAGTCTAGAGTCGGGAGTCTTGGAGTCGAGAGTCGGAATCTGAGGCTTCATGGGCGAGTTGACTCCGGACTCTCGACTTCAGACTCCCGACTTTTCCCCGTCACTTGTCACCCCCTCCACGGGTATGCGATTATCTACTTTTCCTGAGCGGGCGCGTGAAGCGTCCGGTGGCGTTGATAATTGGAGGGCTTTAATAGTGAAGGCGGAATTGAAACAGTTAATTGCCTTGCAGAACGCAGACACGTGCATCCGCAAGCTAAAGGCTGACCTGGATGCCGTACCCGAAAGGCGCGCTGAGATCGACAAAGAGTTCGACCAGCGCGCCTTTGAATTTAAGACCGCCGAGGCGCAGCGCGACGCAGCCCGCGAGCGCCGCGCGAGCCTCGAGGCGGAACTCGCCGAGACGCGCGCGAAGGCGGAGCACTCCGACCGCGCCCTGATGGCTTCGACGAACGAGAAGGAGTACACCGCCGCGATCCGCGAGGCGGACGCCGCGCGCAAGCACGCCTCGCAGCTCGAGACGCAAATCCTCGAACAGATGGAAGCGGTAGAGACCGCCGAGAAGCGCATGGCGGAGCTGGAGCCGGAGGTCGCGAAGCTCCGCGCCGAGCGCGACGAGCAGCTCGCCGCCTTCGAGTTGAGCGTCGAGCGCGAGGCGGAGCGGGTCGACGAGTGCAGGCGCGAGCGCGAGCAGCTGCTCGCCGAGCTGCCCAAGCCGATGGGCGCGCTCTTCAACCGCATCAGCTCGCGCATCAGAAACGGCGTGGCGGTCGCCGAGGCGAAGAACGGCGCGTGCACCGCCTGCTTCATGTCGCTGCGCCCGCAGGTGATGGCGGACATCCGCCGCGGCGACGAGATCATCATCTGCGACAACTGCAACCGCATCCTCTACTACGCGGGCTCCGCCGCCGCCGCCGAGCAGGCGCAGACGATCTCGTGACGGGGAGGGCGCGTCTTTAAGATCGGGAGCGCGTGGAAACAGCGTCGCGCATCACGGCGCGACGAGGTGCGAGCCGGACTGAGAAAACAGTCCGGCTCTTTTCGTCCGCGACTTTCGTTAGCCCGCCGTGCGATAGTTTTGTGACGGCGGCGCGCGAACACCCGCGCCCCCTTGGGTTGAGCGAGCGAGGAGGGTTTCGTAGAAGTGGCAGACGCTGAGACGACGGTGGCGGGCGCGGCGGCGAATGAGACGGGCGTCCGAGCCGCCCTCGCGGCGGCGGAGAAGCCCGCGAAGGTCGCCCCCGAAGTGGTCGGGCGCGGGGCGCGCGCTCTCTGGTGGCGTCGGGTGGGGACGAAGAGGCGCGGCTTCCGCTACGAGGACGCGCGCGGTCGTCGCTTGACGGAAGAGGCGGCGCTCGCGCGCATCAAGTCGCTCGCCGTCCCGCCGGCGTGGCAGCACGTGCGCGTCGCGCCGGGCGCGCGCTGCCGCGTGCAAGCCATCGGCGTCGACAAGCTAGGCAGGGTGCAGCGCATCTACGATCCGCAGTTCGTCGCCCGCCGCCAGCGCGAGAAGTTCGACAAGATCGTCCGCTTCGGCGAGGCGCTTCCCGCCCTGCGCCGGAAGACGAACGAGGACATCACGCGCGAGGGTCTGCCGCGCGAGCGCGTGCTGGCGGTCGTCATACGCCTCATCAACGAGCTGCACTTCCGCGTCGGCTCCGAGGAGAGCGTCAAGAAATACCGCACCTACGGCGTGACCACTCTGCGCAACCGCCACCTGGAGATCGCGCCCGGCGGTCAACTCGTCTTCAGCTTCACGGGCAAGCACCACGTCAGGCACCGCCGCGTCCTCGTGGACGAAGAGCTGGCGGCGCTGATGGGCGACATCCAACGCCTCCGAGGCTCGCGCCTCTTCCACTTCTACGACGAGGAGCAGAAGAGGGCGCGCACAGTCTCCCCGCGCGACGTGAACGAGTACATCAAGGCGGCGACTTCCGCGGAGTTTTCGGCGAAGGACTTCCGCACGTGGGGCGGGACGCTGCGCGCGGCGGTCGAGCTGGCGGACTTAGGCGTGGCTGACGACGAGCGGCAGGCGAAGCGGAACATCGTGAAGGCTGTGAAGCGCGTCGCGGAGTATCTGGGCAACACGCCGGGCGTGTGCCGCGGCTCTTACATCCACCCGCTCGTCCTGCAAAATTATTTGAAGGGCGTGACGCTCGAAGAGTTCCGCCCCCGCCGCGAGCGGCGCATCGGTCGCCAGCAGCCCGAATATTTACCGGAAGAGCGCGCGCTCCTGAAGATGCTGAAGGCGCACTCGAACGGAGGCGGGTCGTGAGAAGTTTATTATGAGTTTTCTCTGGGCAGGGATTTAACCTCTTCGTATTTCTTTTTCAATTCTGGAAGAACATGGCGGAAATTGAACACTAGATCATCGACCGTTATTACACTTCGCGGAAACCAAACAGCATAGACTCCCCAGCGCGCTTCGTCTGGCGCAAGCACTTCCTGCATCTTCTGCTCACCAACTTCCCACACGATTCCCGCCCTGGAGCCATCTGGAGCTTTATCATCTAGCAGACTAACTAAAATTATTCGCCCTATTCATTGCTTGATCTGCCGATTAATATTGACGTGCGAAGGGCGTCAGCGTTCGGGCTGGATGGCGGCGCGGTAGCCGTCGTAGAGCTCGCGGGTGCTGGAGGCGGTGAGGCGGAGGTCGCGGAGCAGTCCGTTCTCCAGGCTGTAGACCCAGCCGTGCAGCGTCAGCTCCTGACCTCTCGCCCACGCGCTCTCGACGACCGTGGTCTGGCCGACGTTGAAGACCTGCTCGATGACGTTCAGCTCGCAGAGTCGATCCGAGCGCCGCGCCTCGTCCGCGATCCCTTCGAGCAGCGGCGCGTGGCGCTGGATCACGTCCTGCACGTGGCGCAGCCAGTTGTCGATCAAGCCGAGGCGCGTGCCGCGCAGCGCCGCCTGCACGCCGCCGCAGCCGTAGTGGCCGCAGACGATGATGTGGCGCACGCCGAGCACCTCGACGGCGTACTGGACGACGGAGAGGCAGTTCAGATCGGTGTGGACGACGACGTTGGCGACGTTGCGGTGGACGAACATCTCGCCGGGCGCGAGACCGACGAGCTGCGTCGCGGGCACGCGGCTGTCGGAGCAGCCGATCCACAGGTAGCCCGGAGCCTGCTGGTGCGACAGCTCCTCGAAGAACGCGGGGTTCTCCGCGCGCAAGCCTTCAGCCCAGCGCCGGTTGTTCTCGAACAGGTGCGGCAGAGACTTCATATCATTCGTTTCCGTGCGTGGATGACGCTGCGGGCGTCAGTGTAGCCCCCCGCCCCTGCCGCCCGTGCCAGCCGAGCCCTTCCCCACTTTCGGCTGTCTCGCCGCGCCCTTCTTCCCCGCCTTCTTCCTGCGCCCCTCGACCCGTGCCGCGCTCGACGGAGCCCCCGCCTTCCCCGCGCCGCGAGCTTTACCCTTCGTCGCTTTAGTCGCCATTGCCCCTCCTGTCTTTCTCTTGTCGGAACCGCCTGCCGCAAGCGGGCGGGTCTGCCGATTGTGAGATTGCGGAATGCGGAATGCGGATTGAAAAGCATCTAAGCCCTCTCCTTCTAATCCGCAATCCGAAATCCGCATTCCGCAATTGAATACCCCGCCCGCTACTGCAGGCGGTTCTGACCAGAGCGGTTCGCGCGAGCCGCCACCGTCAGTAGTGCTCGCTCGTCTTCTTACCTTCCCACTTCTTCGCGCCGCCGCGGTGATCTCGCTTGCCGCCTTTGAAACGCTTCCTGCCCTTGCCGCCGCTGTCCGCGCCCTTGAGCGAGGCGAGCGGGTAGAGCGCGTGCTCGATGCGCGCGAGCCCAGCATTCGTCACCGCCTCGATCACCTCGGCGGAAGACTTGTAGGCGGGCGCGGCTTCGTCGAGCGGCACGCGGCCGTTCGTGTTGACGACGATCCCCGCCTCGCGATACTCGTCGTCGATCGCGCGCTGCGACAGCTCGCGCGTCGCCGCGCCGCGCGAGAGACGACGCCCCGCGCCGTGGTTGACCGAGTAGCCGCTGTTGACCGCCGCCTCCAGCGGTCTGAGGATGTAGCTCCAGTCCTTGTTGCTGCCGGGGATCAGAACAGGGTGACCCGTCTCCTCCCACACGGTGCCCTTGAGCAGCGGATGACCGGCGGGGAAGGCGCGCGTCGCGCCCTTGCGGTGCACCCACACCTCTCCGAAGTCCGGGTGCCACTCGCGCTGCACGAGGTTGTGGCTGATCTCGTAGACGAGTTCGAGCTCCGCGCCGAACACCTCGCGGAACGCCTCCGCCACCTGCTCGAAGATGACGAGGCGGTTCAAGATCGCGTAGTTGCCGCCCGCCGCGACGGCGTTCTGGTAGTCGCGGTAGTGTAGAGAGTCGGGCGTGAAGTAGCCGAGGTCGATGTCTGTGATGTCGCCCGGCTTCTCCTCGCGCGCCAGCTCGAAGTAGTTGGTCGCGAGGCCGTGCCCGAAGCCGCGGCTGCCCGTGTGGACTTGCAGGAAGAGCGTGCCCGCCTGCTCGGAGCGTTGCAGCTCGATGAAGTGGTTCCCGCCGCCGAGGCTGCCGAGTTGATCGCGCCCGCGCTCCGGTCGCCCCTTGCCCCGCCCAGCCGCTTGCTCTTCCCGCCCGCGCCCATGTCCACGCGCTCCATCACCGCGCGGTTGAACGCCAGACGCCGCTCCGGCGTCGCCGCCTCCGCCTCCACCTCCGAGCGCGCCGACATCATCCCGCAGTTGTGAACGAACACGCCCGCGTCGAGCGCGAAGTTTCCGTACTCCGGCACGGTCAGGCAGTAAACATCCTCCCTCCGCTCGACGCGCTTGACGGAGACGACTTTGTGATTGAAGCCATCCTGCCAATGAACCTTCTGGGCCGCGTCGATGATGGGATGACCGACACTCATCTCACAATCTTGTCCGGCGCATGGCTCGAACGGCATCAGAGAAGTTTTCGGCGTCAGGTCTTGGGCTTGACGATAACTCCCGTCGCGCAGCATGAACTCGTGATCCGGCGTGCAGAAAATCTCCCTGCCGTTGTCGAGCGTGACTTTGACGAGCAACGCATCGACGCGGGTCTTCTTCGCGGTAGCCTTGGCGACGACGATCTTTTGCTCGGGCGAGATCGAGTAGACGAAAATCTCGCCGCCTTGCCGTGCAAGCTCACCGATGGGATATGAGTTCCCGTCAACGGTCGACACGAGCGTGTCCGCGGTAAAGCACCCGATGTCGTAGCCGACGGGTCCCATCGCGATGGCGCCCGCATCAGCGTCGGTGATGAGGACGCAGCCGACGGGGACGCCGTAGCCGTAGTGGGCGTCGGGCGTAATCACCACGAGGCGCACGCCGGGGAAGCGCGTGGCGTTGACGATCTGCCGGTAGAGCGTGTCCTCCGTCGCGTCCAACAGCCGCTTCGTGAAGAAGAGGCGCACGGGCACTTCCCGCGTGTCCTCGGTCTGCAACTCGTAGTAGCCCGCCCCATGCCAGCGCGCGAGGTGCTTCCAGTTGTCGGCGTTGCGCAGAGTCTTCGCGACCTTCAAAGCCTGCGCGTCTTCGTTCGTCTCAGCCATCTCTCGTCCCCGTCCTTGATCCTTAATTTTTTCCTTGCCGCACATCTTCCGACGACCGGAGCAGATTTTCAATCTCCGCGGCGACACCCTCCGCCGGCTTCGACCCGTCCACCGCGACGCGACGCGAGGCGAGCGCGTAGAGTTCGCGCCGCGTTTCGTAGAGACCGCGCGCGGCTTCGCGTTCGCGCGCGAGCGGCCGGGCGTTTGGCTCGGCGCGCGCGATCCTCCGCCAGCACAGCTCGAACGGCGCGTCGAGCCAGACGGTGAGGCAGTCGCGGCGCGCGATCAACTCGCGGTTCGCTGTTATCGTCCACGCGCCGCCGCCGAGGGCGACGACGCGGGCCGACTCTACGGCGAGAATCTCCGCCAGAACGCGCGACTCGATCTCGCGGAAGCGCGGCTCGCCTTCGCGTTCGATGATCTCGCGCGGGCTGCGCCCTTCGCGAGCGGTGATGAACTCGTCGGCGTCGATGGACGCGCAGCCGAGACGCGCGGCGAGCGCGCGCGCGACCGTCGTCTTGCCCGCGCCCATGAAGCCCGTGATGACGACGCGGCGCGTCAGAGCCGCACGGTCGCCCGCGCCGTCAACGCTGGTTGCGCCTTCGTTCATCTCTCGACGACCGATTCGAGCAGATCGAAAAATTCCGGGAAGGAGACGGCGACGCACTCCGCGCCCTCGATCTCCGTCTCGCCCTCGGCGACGAGCGCGGCGACCGCGAACGCCATCGCGATGCGGTGATCGCCGAACGAGCGCACGCGCGCGCCGCGCAACCCGGCGCGACCCTCGACGAAGAGCCCGTCAGCGTACTCCTCGACGCGCGCCCCCATCGCGCGCAAATTTTCGCAGACGGCGCGCACGCGATCCGTCTCCTTCACGCGCAGCTCGCCCGCGTCGCGGATTTCGAGCCCGCCCTCTACCTGCGTGCCCGCGACGGCGAGGATCGGCAGCTCGTCGATCAGCCCCGCGATCAACTCGCCGCGCAGGATGCTCGCGCCCCGCTGCCGCGGCGCGAGCGCGCCCGTGCCGCGCACGACGATCTCGCCGACCGGCTCGTTGCTACACTCGGACGCATTTTCGACCCTCACGTCCGCGCCGAGCGAGCGGAGCACGTCGAGCATCTGCGTGCGCGTGGGGTTAAGACCGACGCCTTCGACCCTTAACTCGGAGCCCGCGAGCAGCGCGGCGGCGACGATGAAGAACGCCGCCGAAGAGATGTCGCCCGGCACTTCCACGTCGCGCGCGCGGAGTCGCTGACCGCCCACGAGAGAGACGGAACGCGCTTGAGATTTTTGATCGCCCGCGACTGATTCGGCGCTCTCATCACCGACCTCGACTTCGACGCCGAACCAGCGCAGCAGGCGCTCGGTGTGGTCGCGCGTCGCGCCGTGTCGCTCGACGAACGCGGTGCGCCCGTCGGCGTTGAGACCGGCGAGCAGGACGCACGACTTGACCTGCGCGCTCGCCACGGGCGAGACGTATTCGATCGGCGCGAGCGGGCGGCGACCCTCGACGCGCAGCGGCGCGCGCCCTTCCCGCGAGACGACCCGCGCGCCCATCAACTCAAGCGGCTCGATGACCCGACGCATCGGTCGCGAGCAGAGCGACTCGTCGCCCGCGAGCGTCGCGGGGAAATTCTGACCCGCGAGGACGCCCGCGAGCAGACGCATCGTCGTCCCCGAGTTGCCGCAGTCGAGCGCCCCGGCGGGCGGGCGCGGGAGGTGCAGCCCCGCGCCCCCGACGTGGACGGTCGCGCCGTCGCGCTCGACGCGGACGCCGAGTTGTTCGAGGCAGCGGAGCGTCGAGGCGCAGTCGGCGCTCGTCGAGAAGTTCGAGACGCGCGTCCCGTTGCCTCGCTCGCACAGCGCGGCGAGCAGCGCGGCGCGGTGCGAGACGGACTTGTCGCCGGGCACGCGCATGCGTCCGCCGATTCTCCGCGCCGGTCTGATCCTCATGGCGTCAATCGTAAACGTAAAAGCCGTGACAGGGAAGAAGTGATGAGTGATGAGTGATGAGTCATGAGTAAATACGGATCGGCTTTTACTCATCACTCATGACTCATCACTCATCACTCTCTTGTCACCCGTCACGGTTTACTTGTCACGTTCTTAGGAGAGGTGCGCGAGGCGGTTGCGGGTCTTGACGATCTTGCGGTCGAGGCGTCGGGCTAGTTCGTCAGCTCGGCGCGGCGCTCGGCGAGCAGCGCCGCGAGGCGCTCGGCTTCGCGCGCCGGATCGGGCGGCTCTTTGGCGGGCGCGGCGGGGTGGGGTGTGACGCTCTGCATGGCTTCGGTCGGCGCGACAGTTTAGCAGGAAGGGGCGCGAAAGTCCGGCGCGAGTCGCCGCGCGGGGCGCGGCGCGTGCTTCTTGACAGTGGCGCGGCGGGCGTGTTACACCGTGCAGGCTTTCAGGTAACTCCACACGCTCCAAGCGTGCGCGCGCGCGGCTTCAAACGCGCCCCGCCGGGTCTTCGGACTGCGAACCGCAGGGTCTTGCAAACGTGACTGAAGAGACGACCCAATTGAGCCTGCCGAGCCGCGTCGAGTCGATCGCGGAGGCGGCTGAGGCGGCGGCGGAAGTGGCGCGGCGCGCGGGGCTCTCGGACGAAGCCGCGTTCGGGCTCGACATGGCGGTGCGCGAGGCGGTGACGAACGCCGTGCTGCACGGCAACGCGCGCGACGAGTCGAAGCCGGTCGAGCTGACGTTCGCGGAGTCGGGCGGCGAGCTCGTCGTGACGGTCAGGGACAGGGGCGAGGGCTTCGACCCGGAGTCGGTCGCCGACCCGACCGCCGCCGAGAACCTCTTGAAGACTTCGGGTCGCGGCATCCTCTTCATGCGCAACTTCATGGACACGGTCGAATGGCGGCGCCACCCCGAAGGCGGCACGGTCGTGCGCATGACGAAGAAGATTTAGAACCAGTCCGTTGTCAGTGGTCAGTGGTCAGTTGTTCTTCCCGAGCAACGAGCGGAGCCTTCCGGCGCGCGACCGATGAGACGCAAACGACGGACAACTGACCACTGACGATTTTCCAGAAGGAGATTTCTCGTAATGGCTGAACTGAACATCTCGGAGCGACAGGCGGGCGACGTGACCGTGCTCGATCTCGGCGGCAAGATCACCATCGGCGAGGGCAGCGTCTCGCTGCGCGGCGCCATCAAGCGGCTCGTCGAGGAGGGCAAGACGAAGATCCTCCTGAACCTCGCCAACGTCGGCTACATCGATTCGAGCGGCATCGGCGAGCTGGTCTCCAGCTTCACCACCGTCCAGCGCACCGAGGGCGGGCAGCTCAAGCTCCTCAACCTCTCGTCGAAGATCCGCGAGCTGATGGTCATCACCAAACTCCACACCGTCTTCGACGTCTACGACGACGAGGCGACCGCGCTCAACAGCTACAAGTAGGGGATCGGGGTTGGGGGA
>JAIVJC010000187.1 GCA_020200235.1 Acidobacteriota bacterium
GTCCTGCCCGATCATCTTGAAGCCCTGGAGGTTGACGGGGATCGTCTCGCCCTTGCTCAAGCCCAAAATCACGCCGCGCCACGCGAGCAAGCCGCCGAGCGTGACGATGAAGGCGGGGATGTTCAGGTAGGCGACGAGCCCGCCCTGGAACGCGCCGACAAAAACGCCCACCGCAATGCCCGCGGCGAGCGAGGGCGCGAGCCCCCAGCCGAGCCACCCCTGCACGATCGCCGCGATGCCGCCCGCGAGTCCGACGAGCGAGCCGACCGAGAGATCGATCTGACCCGCGACGATCACCATCAGCATCCCCACGGCGAGCACGCCCGTCACGGCGGTCTGCCGCATCAGGTTCGAGAAGTTGCGCGGGCTCAGGAAGATTTGGTCCGTCGCGTAGTGGAAGACGAGCCAGATGACGACGAGCGCGAAGAGCATCGTGTAGGCGCGCAGCGCGTCGGTCGGGATTTTCAGACCGCCGATGCGCGTCTGCCTGACCACCTCCGCGTCCGCCGGCAGGGGCGCGGCGTCGGCTGTGACGGGCGGCCGCTCGACGGCGGGTTCGTTCGGTGTGTGATTCATAAGCTACTCGTGCGCGCCGCCTACCGGGTGAGCTTCCGCAGAAGCCAGATCGCCGTGCCTATCGTCGAGAGGACGACCAGAATGATGACGACTTCGATGACGCCGATTCGCATGAGCCCCTCCGCTCTCCCCGATCAGGACTGAAGACGAAAGCTTCGCGCGGCGCGCCCCTTAAGCCGCGCGCCGCGCGCGGCCCGTGGCGCAAGCCATCACTGATTCCGGCGTCGCCGTCGCGCGCGTGAACTCGCCCGTCAGCTTCCCTTCGTGCAGGACGAGGACGCGGTCGGAGAGCCCCAACACTTCGGGCAGCTCCGAGGAGACGAGCACGATGGCCAGCCCCTCGCGCGCGAGCCGGTTGATCTGCGCGTAGAGCTCCTGCTTCGCGCCCACGTCGATGCCGCGCGTCGGCTCGTCGAGGAAGAGGACTTGCGGGTTCGTCAGGAGCCACTTCGCGAGCACGACCTTCTGCTGGTTGCCGCCCGAGAGCGTCCCCGCGACGGTGAAGACCGAGTTCGCCTTCACCCTCAGCTCCTTCATCGCGCGCCCGCCGGCGGCGGCCTCGGCGTCCGTGTCCGTGACGAAGCGCCCCGAAAGTTTTTTGAGGCCCGCGAGCGTCATGTTGCTCAGGATCGTCTGATCGAGCACGAGCCCGAACCGCTTGCGATCCTCCGTCACGAAGCCGAGCCCGTGGCGGATCGCGTCGCGCGGGTTACGGATCGAGGCGCGCTCTCCGCCGACGAAAATTTCCCCGGACACGCGCCCGGCGTGCGCCCCGAAGAGCGCCATCAGGAGATCGCTCCGCCCCGCGCCCATCAGCCCCGCGACGCCCAGCACCTCGCCGCGCGCCACCCTGAAGCTCACGCCGTCCACGATTCTCTTCCCCGCGGCGTTCGGGTCTTCGACCACGACGTCGCGCGCCTCGAACGCGACCTCGCCGTGCGCGTGATCGGCGACGGGGAAGATGTCGCCGACCTCGCGCCCGACCATCCGCGCGATGACGCTCGGCTCGTCCCACTCGCCGGTCGCGGCGGTGCCGACCGTGCGCCCGTCGCGCAAGACCGTGACGCGATCCGAGATGCGGAACACCTCGTCGAGTTTGTGTGAGATGTAGATCATGCCGACGCCGCGCTCGCGCAGGCGTTCGAGGATGCGGAAGAGCGTCTCGACCTCCGAGCCCGTGAGCGCGGCGGTCGGCTCGTCGAGGACGAGGATGCGCGCGTCCTGCGACAAGGCTTTCGCGATCTCGACGAGCTGCTGCTGACCGATGCCGAGATCGCGCACGGGCGCGCGCGCGTCGACCTTCAGGTGCAGGTCTTCGAGCAGCCGGGACGCGCGGCGGTAAAGCTCCTCCCAGCGGACGACGCCGAAGCGTCGCGGCTCTCTACCGAGAAAGATGTTCTCGCCGACCGTCATCTCCTTGACGAGCGACAGCTCCTGGAAGATGACGGCGACGCCGGCGCCGCCCGCGTCGTGCACGCCCGCGAACCTCTGCCCCGCGCCCTCGACGAGAACCTCCCCGCCGTAAGAGCCGTGCGGGTAGACGCCGCCGAGGATTTTCATCAGCGTCGACTTGCCCGCCCCGTTCTCGCCGACGAGCGCGTGCACCTCGCCGCGGCGTAAGGAGAACGAGACGCCGTCGAGCGCGCGCACGCCGGGAAAACTCTTCGTGATGTCGCGCATCTCCAGGAACGGAGAGCCGCCGTCAGTCGTCATCTCGCCGCCTGTGGTCTTCGTCGTCAGGGCGTGTTCCAGATGTCAACGTCGAGCTTCCAGCCGCCGCCCGACCGCTTCCAGAGCACGACGTACTTGCCGGTCTGCTGCGCGCGCTCGCCCGCGCCCGTCTCGACCGAGAGCGTGAAGCGACCGATCTCGCAGGCGTACTCGCCGCAGGGTTTGACCTCGATCGTTTCGAGCGCGGCTTCCTTGATCCCCATCCCCATCGCGCCTTCCCAGAACTGCCGCACAGCCTCCGCCCCGCTCACCATCGGCGCGTCCGGCGGCATCAGCCGCGCGTCCTCCGTGTAGAGCGACGCGACGCCAGCCGCGTCGCCGCGCATGAAGACTTCGGAGAATTTCTTGTTGTTCGCCCTGATCGCCGCTTCGGCTTCCACCACGTTAGCCTCCTCCTCTACTTGATTACCAGACCTATTCGTCGACAACCTTGTCAGAACCGCCTGCGGTAGCGGGCGGGTTCTTTCCCCACTCATCACCCGCCCGCTACCGCAGGCGGTTCTGACCTCGCCACTTTTGCGAGAGGTCTATTGTTTACGAACACGAAGACCGCCGATCCGACTCCGGACTCCCGACTCCTACTTCGGGCACTTGTCGGCGGGCAAGCCCTCGCAGATGCGCTCCAGCGTGTGGTAGCCGTCCTTGACGACCGTCGCGGGGATGTTGTTCTTGTCGACGGCGACGAGGTCGAGCAGGATCGAGGGCACGTCCTTCCGGTCGTTGTTGACCGTCTCGCGGGTCGCGACCGCCTCGCCGCGCGCGAGCTTGATGGCGGCGTCGACCGCCGCGTCGGCGAGCGGCTTGATCGGCTTGTAGACGGTCATTGTCTGCCGACCTTTGAGAATCTCCTTCATCGAGGCGAGGTCCGCGTCCTGACCCGAGACGAGCACTTTCCCGGCGAGCCCTTGCTGGTCGAGCGCGCTGATCGCGCCGCGCGCCGTGCCGTCGTTCGAGGCGACGACCGCGTCCACCTTGTTGTTCGACTGCGTCAAAGCGTTCTCCACGATCTTCAGAGCCTCCTCCGCCAGCCACTCCTTCGCGTAGTCGTCCTTCACGATCTTCACGTCGCCGCGATCGATCGCGGGCTGGAGCACGTTCATCTGCCCCTTGTGCAGCAGGAGCGCGTTGTTGTCGGTCGGCGAGCCGCCGACGATGACGAAGTTGGCGGGCTTCTTGCCGACGTGATCGAGCAGGTACTGCGCCTGCATCTCGCCGATCTTGACGACCTGCGAGGAGACGTAGAGATCGACGTCACTGTTGCGGATCAGGCGGTCGTAAGAGACGACGGGCACGCCCTGCCGGTGCGCCGACTCGACGATCGCCGCGGCGGCGACGCCGTTGTGCGGCGCGACGATCAGAACGTCGATGCCCTTTGTCAGCATGTTCTCCGCCTGGTTGATCTGGACGCGGTCGTCGCCGTTCGCCACGTCGATCAGGACATCCGCGCCCAGCTCGGCGGCGCGCTTCGCCACCAGCTCGCGATCCCTCTGCCAGCGCTCCTCCTTCACCGTGTCCATCGAGAACCCGATCTTAACACGCTCGCCCGCGCCCTTCGTCTTGCGCGTGTACGTCGCGCCGCCCGTGCCGCCGCCCGCGTTCGAGTTGGGAGAGCCGCCGCTCACGCACGCCGACAGCGTCAGCGCCGACAGCAGGGCGGCGGCGGCGGTCATGATTTTCATCGCTCGCATTTGGGTAAGCTCCTTCGTCTCGGTCGCGCGCCCGCGGGCGCGAAGGTTATGGAATGTGTGCCCGCTCTTTGTTGGGAGGGCGACCAGGCGGCGGGCAAAGGGCGTGCGGCTTGGAGTCCGTGCGCGCCACATTTGCCGGCTCTGCTCGAACTATCTCTTCGGGTGCGCCCTAGCTTACCAAAGACGCGGCGAAAATTACCATTGAAATATACCGTGGCGGGTGTTAACTTCACCCCAAGTCAAATCCCCTGGCCCGTTTCAGACAGTTTGAAAAACTTTCCCGACGGAAAGACGGCATTTCTCTTTCCACGGTCACCGCTGCGCGTCCGACCGCCCGCGCCCGACGGCGCCGGCGCCGCACGACGCACGCGGTCGCCTCTACGCCCACCGACATCTTTAGGGAGGTCTCGCCATGCGTCAGTCTCTCAACACTTCTCTCCGCGCCGCCGCCTGCGGGCTCGTCATCCTCTTCTGCTGCGCCGCCAACGCCAACGCGCAGTTCCGCGCCGGGGTGCAGGGCACCGTCACGGACGCGGGCGGGGCCGTCGTGCCCGGCGCGACCGTGCGGCTCACCAGCAGGGAGACGAACAAGTCGCAGACGACCATGTCGAGCGACGACGGCTTCTACCGCTTCGACCAGCTCGCGCCCGGCAGCTACTCGCTGACCGCCGAGAAGTCGGGCTTCAAGAAGCAGGTGCTCGAAAACCTCGTCGTCAGCGCCGAGGCGTTGCAGGGCGTCGATCTCGTGCTCACCACCGGCGACATCTCCGAATCGGTCACGGTCACCGACACCGCCGCGTCGCAGCTCGAGACCGAGAACGCCAACGTCACGAAGTCGATCACGACGCGTGAGGTGAGGGAGCTGCCGCAGGTCGGGCGCGACCCCTACGAGTTGCTGCGCCTGACGCCCGGCATCTTCGGCAGCGGCGCGCGCAGCGGAAGCGGCAACGCCGTCAACCTCCCGAACACGGCGGGACCCGGCGGCTCGAACTCCTCCGTCTTCCAGACCGAGAATCAAGTGCCGATCTCCGCCAACGGGCAGCGCGTCTCGGCGAACAACTTCCAGGTCGACGGCGTGAGCGTCAACAGTCTGGGGTGGGGCGGGGCGGCGGTCGTCTCGCCGAATCAGGAGTCGGTCAAGGAGGTGCGCGTCAAATCCTCCACCTATTCGGCCGAGGACGGGCGCAACTCCGGCGCGCAAATCTCCGTCGTCTCGCAGAACGGGACGAACCAGTACCACGGCAGCCTCCTTTTCAAGTACAACAGCCCGGGTCTGAACGCCTTCAACAAGTACGACGGGCCCACGATCCCGCGCCAGCGCGTCGAGCACACCTTCCGGCAGTTCGGCGGGAGCCTGGGCGGGCCGCTGTATTTGCCGCGCTTCGGCGAGGGCGGACCCGCCACCTGGGGCGGCAAGGACAAGCTCTTCTTCTTCCTCTCCTACGAAGGCGTGCGCGAGAACACGAACCAGTCGCGCATCACCGTCACCGAAACCCCCGAGTTCCGGCAACTCGTCCGGACGACACGACCTAACACTCTGGCCGCGCGCCTCTTCTCGACGGCGGGCATCGCGCCGCGCGTCGTCAGCGTGCTGCCCGCCTCCTGCGCCGCCCTGCCCGGTCTGCTCTGCCGCGCCGTCGGCAGCGGCCTCGACATCGGCTCGCCCACGGGGACTCCGGGCGTGCGTTTCACTGACCCGTTCTCGCCCGCGGGGCGCGCCGGCGGCGGCCTCGACAACATCCCCGACATACAGTTCGCGCAAGTCGCCTTCCCGAATCGCCTGCGCGGTCATCAGTTCAACGGGCGCGTCGACTACATCCGCGGCAACGACACCTTCGCCCTGAGCACCTACTTCACACGCCGCGGCGACCTCCAGACCGACTTCGGCAACCCGCAGAGCCGCCCCGTCGCCGACCTGACGTTCGAGCCGCTCAACTCCGCCGCCACCACGACGTGGAACCACGTCCTCTCGCCGACGATGCTCAACGAGGCGCGCTTCAACTTCACGCGCTTCGCCTTCAACCAGGTTGAGTCTTCGACGCGGGCCGGGACGGACTTCGGCATCCCGTACATCAAGGTCGAAGGGCTCGGCGTCGTCGGCGGCAACGTCGGGCAGGTCACGCTCCCGAACACGATCTTCTTCGGGGCGAACCGCGCCGAGACCACGCCCGGCATCTTCGCGCAGAACACCTTCGAGGTGCGCGACACGCTGACGAAGACTCGGGGCAACCACGGGCTGAAGTTCGGCGG
Source organism: Acidobacteriota bacterium (assembly GCA_020200235.1). Classification (GTDB taxonomy): domain Bacteria; phylum Acidobacteriota; class Blastocatellia; order Pyrinomonadales; family Pyrinomonadaceae; genus JAIVGV01. The sequence goes on from JAIVJC010000187.1 coordinate 6,246, forward strand.
CGAGCTGCGCTGGGAGCAGGACAACAGCAACCTCGCGGGCGGCGCCCGCCCGCAGTTCGGCTTCTTCACGCTCTTCGGCCTCGCCAACGACGTACCCATTTTCGAGGAGATCAACACCGACCCGACGACCGGCGGCGCGGCGGACCTCCAGCGCTACTTCCGCACCAAAACCATCGGACTCTTCGGGCAGGACGACTGGAAGGCGCGCCCGAACCTGACCCTGAACTTCGGGCTGCGCTGGGAGTACTTCTCGCCGCTCACGGAGAAGCGCGGCAAGCTCAGCAACTTCGTCCTCGGGCCCGCGGGGCAGGAACTGACGGGCGGGCGCGTCGTGGTCGTCGATCATCTGTTCGAGCCCGACCGCAACAACTTCGCCCCGCGCGTCGGCTTCGCCTGGAGCCCGCGTCGTCTCGCCGGTCAAGACTTCCGTGACAGCCTCGTTCTGCGCGGCGGCTTCGGCGTCGCCTACAACCGCATCTTCAACAACATCCTCTCGAACGTGCGCGGCAACCCGCCGTTCGCCGCGCGCCGCTTCGAGTGCTGCGCCTTCACCCCCGGCGACGCAGACGCCATTCGCCGAATCTTCTACACCTTCGGTCGGGACAACTCGCCGTTCGGCTACCCCGTCAAC
>JAIVJC010000071.1 GCA_020200235.1 Acidobacteriota bacterium
TCCTTGAGCCGCGGCTCGGTCGCCTGCTTCCAGCGGAAGTAAACTTTCTGGCTGTCCTGCGACCAGCGCACGTCCGCGGGCGAGTAGCCGACGAGCGCGGGTCCGCGCATGATGCTATCTATCGTCAGCTCGAACTTCTTCGCCGGCTGCGCGGGCTGCTGCGCGAGCGCGAGTTGCGGGACGAGCAGGAGGGCGACGCACAACGCGCAGAGGGCGCGGCGGGGCTGGCTATTATTCATGCTGCACCTTTTTACTTACGGGATTCGACGGGGCTAACATTCAACCCGCGTGAGCAAATCACGACGACGGATTCCACGACGGGAGGACTTGATGAAAGAGCGTGCGCCGGATGATACACCAAAACCCGACCCGCCGCCGCCACGAGAGCGCGGGCGCGAGCCGGGCGATTACTACTATGACGACGCGACGGGCTACGAGATTTATCAGCCGGATGCGGACGACAAAACCGCGGGAGGGGCCGGGGAAACGAAAAGCGAATCCCCTGAGACGTCTTAGGGGAATTCGCTCGATACGCGCCCGTGATTCAAAGGCATTGTCCGACGCTGCGGTAACGCGATCTGCCTCGCAACTTAAGACCAAAACCTTTCAGATGTCTCACCTATACGCTCGGGGAGTTTTTGAAACCGTGCGTCATCCGGTGATGTCAGCCGCTCGGCAAACAGTCGTCGAACCTCGCTGGCGGGCAGCGGGCGGCTAAACAGGTAGCCCTGCATTTCGTCGCACTCGAGCCCGCGCAGGAGTTCTAATTGCTCTTCCGTTTCCACGCCCTCCGCGACCACCGTCAGCCTCAGGTTATGCGCCAGGTTAATCACACCGGTCACTATCGCCGCGTCGTCCGCGCTGCTCACGGAATCCCGGATGAAAGACCGGTCGATCTTCAGCGTGTCGACGGGCAGGCGTTTCAGGTAACTCAGCGAGGAATAGCCGGTGCCGAAATCGTCTATCGAGACCCGGACCCCCTTCGCCTTCAGCTCGCCTAAGGTCCGGGCGGCGAACTCTACGTCACCCATGATGGCGCTCTCGGTCAGCTCCAGCTCAAGGTATTGCGCCTCAAGCTTGGTCTCTGACAAAGCCCGAGCAACCACTTCGGCAATGTCCTGCTGCTGGAATTGACGCGCACAAATGTTAACCGAGACAGGCAACGGCTCAGCCCTTTCCTCCTGCCACCTCTTATTCTGCGCGCAAGCGGTGCGCAGCGCCCACTCACCGATGGGCACGATCAAACTGGTCTCCTCAGCCAGGGGGATGAAATCTAACGGCGGCACCAGCCCGCGACGCGGGTGTTGCCAGCGGATGAGCGCCTCGACGCCGACAATCTTATTAGTGCTGATTTCGACGCGCGGCTGGTAATGGAGGATGAACTCTTCACGCTCGATTGCCTGCCGCAACTCGTTTTCCAGCAACATCCGCTGTAAGGCTATGGTATTCATTTCCGCCGTGTAAAAATGATAAGCGTTGCCGCCCTTCTGCTTGGCCTGAGACAGGGCACCGCCCACGTTCCGCAGGAGCGTGGGCGCGTCCTCCCCGTCATGAGGGCAGATGCCGATCCCGATGCTCGCGGTGACGTACAATTCATGCCCCGCGACAGAAAGTAAGGTGCCGAAGGCTTCCAGCAGAGTCTGCGCGATCTTGGCGGCGTCCTCTGAACGGCGGATGTTCGGCAGCAGCAGGGCGTATTCGTTGCCGCCCCAGCGTGCGAGGGTGTCACTCTTACGCAGTTGGCTCGAGAGCCGCTCCGCGACCGCACACAACACCTGGTCGCCGGTGACGTACCCCAGTGTTTCGTTGATCGTCTTAAAGCGGTTCAAGGCGAGAAACATAACCGCCACGGGCTGCCCGTTGCGCTCGGCGCGGACGAGCGCGTGGCTGAGGCGATCCTCGAAGAGGGTGCGGTTGGGCAAGCCGGTCGGCGGATCGTAAAAAACTAAGTTGTCACGCTCCGACGTGCGGCACGTGACAAGTTCTTCGAGTTCGTCGTGGGCTCTCTGTAGCGAGGCTCGCGCGTGTCGGTGCTCGACGACATCGCGGATTAAAGCCCTGGCCAAGAGCCCTGCGCCGGCGGCGAAAAAGGCGGTCGCCGTGTTGAGCGCCATCGGGATCGACCCGCCGCCGTACATGAGCGGCGCGCCGTAACAGTAGCCGAGGGAGAAGGCTAAGCCGATGAAGGTGACGACGACCGCCAGTCCCTTCGCCGCGTCGTGCGCCCAACGGTACTTGCCAGGGAGCGTGAGTAGCATGAGTGCCCCGCTCAGAGGCAAGAACGTCACGGACGTGAAGAAGGCCATCTTCCCGACAGGTGCCAAGCCGAGGCGCTCCGCCGAAAAGCTGAAGACCCACTGATCGACCCCCAGATCAGCGCCCGTGGCGTACTCGCAAAGACGCGCGGAGACGAGCGCGGCTGTCAGGATGGCCCCGGCCCGCGCGAGTCTCGCTGTGTTCGGCGACATTCGGGGCAGCGCCGCGATCAATAAGCCCACCAGGAGGAAGACGAGTGCCGTGTTCGGGGCCATCGGGATGTAGCCGGCGCGGAAGCCTCGGAGCGTGGGAGAGCCGACGAACCAGCCGACGAGCGCGCCCCCCCCGAGTGCCGTCACCAGACGGCCGCACACTTGCGGGATCAATTCGTAGTGCTTGATAGGCGAGGACTGAGGCTGCATGGCTTTTGCTTCTCAGTGACGGAGATAGTTCATGGTTGAAGGGAAAGGGTGTCCCCGATGTGGATGCGGGTACCCGGCAGCAACCCTCGGCATTCCCGGCGTGAGGCGCGGGCCGGGGGAATTCGTAGCTAGATTTATCATAGAGGCGCGCGCGATCAGGCGGTATCCGCAAAAACGAGCAGGGCGTGTCCGTGAAATCACCTACACGATTTGTTTGAACCAGCCCTTCACGCAGCGCATTAAGCCGCGACCTCACGCCCGCGCTTACGATCGGCTGATCGACGGCTGAGAAAATCGGGAGTTAACGGCGATAACTCGGATGACGAGTTGGCATCAGTCACGCGATGCGTTTCTTCGGCGGGTACTGAGTGAAGCATCCGCACATGATAGAGAAAGGGGGCGGCTGATCGTGCCGCCGACCAGCCGCCCACCCCCCACAACTTTAAGTCGTGAGGTCGCGCCAGCCCCTCCTAGCAGGCTGAACGCAATCATCCGATATCATACGGCGGATCGCGTCGCGTTGAATGACCCCAATGTGTTGGCGATCTTCTAAATCTGTGTCGGCGTGAAGAGTAAAGGGCGGCGGGACGCCTCACACATCCCGCCGCCCCCGTCTCACGATTCTTTCCTCGTGAGGAGCACGACAGCCGTCCTCATCCACACACGGCGCGAGTGCCGCGCATTCTATAAACAGTAAAGGGGACTCGACAGTTGTTGCGTCGCATTACTTGTCACCATGCCGCCGAGGCTCAAACGCGGCTTCCTTCGTCGCCGGGTTTAAATCGGGGGCTACTCCTTCTTCTTCGGTCGCTGGTTCGACGCGAGCACGCGCTTGCGCAGGCGGATCGATTCGGGCGTGACCTCGACCAGCTCGTCGTCGGCGATGAACTCCAGAGACAGTTCGAGCGAGAGCTCCTTGGCGGGCACGAGGCGCATCGCGTCGTCGGCGGAGGCGGCTCTCATGTTCGTCAGCTTCTTCTCCTTGATGATGTTCACGTCCAAGTCGACCGCGCGCGCGTTCTCGCCGACGACCATGCCCTCGTAGACGCGCGTCTGCGGGCGGATGAACATCGTCCCGCGCTCCTGCAGGTTGAAGATCGCGTAGGTCGTCGCCTCGCCCGTGCGGTCGGCGATGAGCGAGCCCGTCGCGCGCCCGCGCATCGCGCCCTGCCACTCGCCCCAGCGCAGGAACAGCGTGTTCAGCAGCCCCGTCCCCTTCGTCTCCGTCAGAAACTCGTTGCGGAACCCGATCAAGCCCCGCGAGGGCGTCTCGAACTCCATGCGGACGCGCCCCGTGCCGTGGTTGACCATCTTCGTCATCTGCCCCTTGCGCCGCCCCATCGCCTCCGTGACGACGCCGATGAACTCTTCGGGGCAGTCGATGACGACCAGCTCGATGGGCTCGTAGGTCACGCCGTCTCTGACGTGCGTGATCACCTGCGGCTTCGAGACCTGCAGCTCGTAGCCCTCCCGCCGCATCATCTCGATCAGGATCGCGAGCTGCAGCTCGCCGCGCCCGGAGACCTTGAACTGGTCGGGAGAGTCCGTCGGCTCAACGCGGATGGCGACGTTGCCGAGCACCTCGCGCTCCAGCCGCTCCATGATCTGGCGCGACGTGACGTACTTGCCCTCGCGACCTGAGAAGGGCGAGTTGTTGACGCCGAAGACCATCGAGATGGTCGGCTCGTCGACCGCGATGACGGGCAGCGGCTTCGGGTTCTCGACGCTCGTGATCGTCTCGCCGATCTCGATCTGATCGATCCCGGCGAGCGCGACGATCTCTCCGAAGGACGCCCGCTCGATGGGCGCGCGCTTTAAGCCCTCGAAGGCGTAGAGCTGGGAGACGCGCGTCTTGGCGGTCGCCCCGTCATGCCGGACGATGGCGACCGTGTCGCCCACTTTGATCTCGCCGGAGAAGATGCGCCCGATGGCGAGGCGCCCGACGTACTCGTTGTAGTCGAGGTTGGCGACGAGCAGTTGCAGCGAGTCGTCGCGCACCTGGCGCGGCGCGGGGATGGTCTCCAGAATCTGATCGAAGAGCGGGCGCAGCGTCCGCGAGTCGTCGTCCAGACTCTTCTTCGCCACGCCGTCGCGCGAGACGGCGTAGAGGATGGGGAACTCGATCTGCGCGTCCGAGGCGTCGAGGTCTAAGAACAGCTCGTAGATTTCGTCGACCACCTCGGCGGGTCGCGCGTCGTGCCGATCTATCTTGTTGACGACCGCGATCACCGGCAGGCGCAGCTCCAGAGCCTTGCGCAGCACGAAGCGCGTCTGCGGCAGACATCCCTCCGCCGCGTCGACCAAGAGCATCACGCCGTCGACCATCTTGAGCACGCGCTCGACCTCGCCGCCGAAGTCCGCGTGACCCGGCGTGTCGAGGATGTTGATCTTGTAGTCGCCGTAGCGGACGGAAGTGTTCTTCGCCATGATCGTGATGCCGCGCTCGCGCTCCAAGTCCATCGAGTCCATCACGCGGTCAACGATGTGCTCGTTGGCGCGGTAGGTCCCGGCTTGCTTGAGCATCGCGTCGACGAGCGTGGTCTTGCCGTGATCGACGTGGGCGATGATGGCGATGTTGCGTATGTCTTGTCTCTCTTCAGTCATATTCCCTCTGCACGGATCAGAACGGCGCGTTTCGGGGCGCGTTTCGGAAACGGAAATGATAACACGCGCGCGCCGGAAAGCCTGAGCGCGTGCGACCGCCGGCGCGCTCCTCGGGCGAGCCACGCGCCACGCGCGGCGACCCGCGGCGAGCCCGTTTTTCGCGGCTTTTTGGCTTAAAACGCGCCGGTCTGGCGCAGCGCCTCGTAGAGCACGACGGCGACGGCGGTGGCGAGGTTGAGGCTGCGCACGTTGGGGTTCGGCATCGGGATCGTCACGCAGTTCTCCCAGTGCGCGCGCAGCAGTTCTTCGGGCAGGCCGCGCGTCTCGCGACCGAAGACGAGGCAGTCGTCGGTCGTGTAGCGCCAGTCGGTGTGCGGGCGCGCGGCTTTCGTCGTGAGGTAGACGAAGCGCGCCGAGGGGAGCGCGCCGCGCAGCGCGTCAACGTCGCGGTGGCGGTGCAGCTCGACCTCCGACCAGTAGTCGAGCCCCGCGCGGCGCACGGCGCGGTCGTCCAAGCGGAAGCCCGTCACGCCGACGACGTGCAGCGGGGTGCGCGTCGCCGCGCAGAGGCGCGCGACGTTACCAGTGTTCGGCGGTATCTCCGGCTCGACGAGCGCGACGCGAATCATAAAGTAGCGATTAGCTGTTAGCTCTTAGCGATTAGCTCTTAGCAAGGACGAGGAATTATGCCCCGCGGATCAACTTACTGTGTAATCCTATTGGTTGGCTAACAGCTAATCGCTAAGAGCTAACGGCTATAAAAGAAATTGGACGGCGCGCTACGTGAGCTTCGCCGTCCGATTTGAAGGGTCTATGCAGACCGCAGAGTTTTGTGTGCGCCAGTTGAGGTTGCTGTTCCGCTACCTTGTCTGGTCTAACTACCGTTAGCGCTTCTTCGCGCCGCCCTTTTTGGCGCCGCCCTTTTTGGCGCCGCCCTTTTTCGCTCCACCCTTTTTACCGCCAGCTTTCTTTGTAGCCATAAGTCGTGTTGCTCCTTTTCAGTCTGAGTTGGTTGTGACCACAAGATGCTGTGCTGATTTCTGACTTGTGGTCTATGCTAAACGGCGCACAACATATTGGACTTATAAACACATCGCGCAACGATGTCAACACTTTTATTTTTCGCGCGGCGAAAATTTTCGCGCCGCGTGCGACGCGAGTCACGCCCGCAGTCGTCGCGCGTCGCGCACGACGATGCTCAACCGCGCGTCGGGGGACACTAAGTAGAGCGACCGGGAGGGAGAGCGCGCGCGGGTGTGAGCGAGTGCGAAGCGGCGACGGACGAGGTGTGCGCGTGCGTCGCGCGTCGGGCTGTGCGCGGGAGAGTGGGGCCGAGGGGCTAGCGGTAAGCGGGCGTGAAGATCCAGCGGTCGTGTCGCTCGATGCCGTAGTAGGTGAGGACGGACTTGCGGCGGCTGCGGCTGACGACGCCGATGAAAGGTCCCGTCCCGTTCGGCTCGTTGTCCTCGCCGCCGGGCGCCTCTTCTTCCTTCTTGAGATCGACGATCCCCATCACGGCTATCGGCGGCGGCGAGATCGTCCATGCTGTTCGGGAGCCGCTGCATCGACTGCGCGTAGACGGCGATCGCCTCGACGACCTCCTCGCCGCGCGCGATCGACTCCTTCTCGCGCTCGCGCTGCGCCTGCTGCGCGAGGCGCGGGGCGACCGCCGTGAGGGCGAGGGCGAGGATCGTGCAGGCGGCGATCAGCGCGACGAGCGCGTAGCCGCGCTCGCCCGCACGAGGATCGCGCGTGGACTGCTTCTTACGGCTCGTCGTCATCGTCGGTCGCGGGCGGCGGCGGGAAGCGCGGGGCGACGCCGCCGGTCGCGCCCTTCGCGTCGCTGTAGCTGATCGAGTGCTTGATGTTCAGTTGCGTGTCGATGAGATCGACGGCGCGCTCGGAGATGCTGGTGACTTTGAAGCGACCGCCCACGATGTCGCCGCGCTGCACGGTGAGCGTGTCGCTGCCGACGGTCGGCTTCAGGATCGCCTTGTCAACGTAGCGCTTCGTGCCGAAGATGCCGATGAAGGTGTACTGCGGCGTCGGCGCGGGCATGACGTTGACGCTCGCGCCGTTCGAGTAGAGCGCGCCGTCGGGCGTGCGCACCAGGACGGAGCGCGCGCCGGGCGACTGGATGAGCGACGCGGGGACTTTCGCGGAGAGCTGCTGCGCGCTCTTGAAGGCGGTCGGCAGCTCCTGCCCCTCGACGTAGACGCGCGTCTGCGGCGTGAACTTGTCGCCCGTGACTTCGAGCGTGAAGTCGGCGGTGCGCGCGTAGACGTTGGCGGGCTGGAGCGAGCCGAGCGTGACCGGCGGGGGCGGGGACGGAGTCGGGGTCGGCGTCTCGACCGCGACCGCGGGACCCGGTATGGGCGTCGGCTTGACGTAGTAGGCGAAGATGTTGCGCGCCGGGCCGGGCGCATACACACCAGGAGCGCGGCGAGCAGCTTGTTGCGCTCGGCGGGTGACTTGCCTTCGAAGAGTGCCATGGCGAAAACCTCTCGCGCCCACTCGGCGTGACTACTGCTGTGATGTGCCCTGCCGCGCGGCGGTTGCGCCGCCCGCGTCCGTCGTCATGGAGATCGCGCCCGCGGGGCGGAAGTAGGCGGACATGTCGAGCCGCAGCGCGACGAGCGCGCCGCGCGTGGCGGCGTCCGCGCTCGTCTCGTTGATGCCTTCAAGCTGCACGCCGTTGATGACGACGAAGCGGCGGCTCGACTCCACGTCGCGGATGAAGCGGCGCAGGTTCGCGTAGTTGCCCTCGATTGACAGGCTGATATCCGTCGATGGGAAGACCGTCTGCCGGCGCCGCGCCGAGCCCGAGAGGTTGCCCGCGGCGCGCTGCTGCGACGACTGGTTCGCGCCCGCCTGCGTGTCGTCCTGGTAGATGAAGGTGAACTGCGCGCGCGCGAGACCGCTGCGCGCGATCTTCTGGTTCAACTCCTCGATCAACTGCTTGTCGCCCGTCCCGCGCGGGCCGAGCGCGTCCGCCTCGAAGCGCGTGAGGCTCTGGAGGATGCGCGAGACGGTCTCGCCGGTCGTGCGGTCGTGCTCGCGGGTCTCGCCCGCCGCGCGAATCTGCGCCTGCAACTGCTGCCGCTCGCGCTCCGAGGCGGCGAGGCGCGAGCGTTCGGGCACGAGCATCAGGAAGTACGCGGCGAAGGCTAGCGCGAGCAACGCGCACGCCGCGGCGAGCGCGATCATCTCCGGCACGCCGAGGAAACTCGTGCGGCGCGAGCCGCGCAGGCGCGCGAGCCGATCACCCACCCGGCCGGCGCGGCTCGCGGCGGCTCGCGGCTCGCGCGCGGCGCGCGCGACGCCCGTGTCGGTCGTGTGCTCCTCGCGCCTCATCGCGTAGCCTCCGCGTGCGCGGCGTCCGAGCGGGTCGCGGGCTGCGCGGCGCGTCGCCGCGCGGCGCTGTCGTCGGCGCCGGGGCCGGCGGGTCGCCCGGCGGGCGGCGTGTAGCGCACGCGCATGGTCGCCTCGATGCCGACTTCGCCCTTCGGAGCCTGGCTCTGCGTGAGCAGGTCTGCGGAGAAGATGCCGGAGCCGGCCATCCCCCCGATCATGTTCGTCACGTCCGCGGCGTTGCGCGCGAGCACTGCCAGCTCCAACTCGGCGCGCGCCCTGCCGCCGCTCCCGTCGATGTCGCGCACGGTGATGCGCGAGACGCGCACGCCCTGCGGCAGCGTCGTCTCCAAATCCGCCAGCAGGCGCGACCAGGAGAAGTTCCTGCGGTCGACGATGAGGTGCGCCGCGTCGAGCGTGCGCCGCTGCTCGTCTGTGAACTGCCTGTTGATCTCGCCCGCCTGCTGCCTGAGCTGATCCGACTCGGCGCGCAGACCCTGCACGTCTCGCTCGACGGCCGCCGCGCGCGTGCGCGTCTTACTCCACTCGCTGAGGGTGAAGGCGAGCGCGGCGATCGAGACGAGCGCGACGACGACCGCGACCGTCCACGGCAGCGTGCGGTTGCGGAAGGGCTGGCTCGCAAGGTTGAGGTTTTCGATCACTTCTCTTTACGGGTCTCTCGCGTCGGGAGTCGTCGTGCAGTGTCGGGCGGCGTCACACGATCCGAAGCCATGAGCATAACCCCTCGCGCGGCGGGCGCGCAACCGACCCGCCGCGCGCCGACGGGCGCGAAAAAGCGACCGCCGCGAAGCCCTTACACGCGCCGCGAGGCGGTCTGGTTTCATTAACTTGCAAGTAAGGCAGAGCGCTCGGGACTGACGGGGAAGGACGCCCCTTCAGCCCGCGCGCGAGAGCGACCGCGCACGCACCGCGCGGAGTCAGAAGCCAGCCGCGCGGGCTGGGGCGCATTGAGAGACTAGTTCTTCTTAGCGAACCTCGCGGCGAGGTCTGCGAACAGGTAGCCGTGCTCCGCCTGCACGCCCATGTTCTCCAGCGGTCGCCAGTACCAGGCGGGGTGGAGGCGCGAGGTGATGGTCGTCTGACGGAAGAGGAGCGTGCGGCTCTCGCCCTCGCGCCGCAGCTCGTAGGCGGCGTTTTTGAACTTCAGCCAGTGCCGGCCGGGCAGCGTCGATTCCGTGATGTCGAGCTTCATCGACGAGGGCGGCTGCCACTCGGCGACGCGCTCCTCGATGTAGCCGTTCTCGAAGTAGCAGGTGCGCTTGCGACCGACGCCCTCGCCTTCCATCTTGCAACTCACAGGCACGGGCAGACCGATCCTCAGCAGGAAGGGCTTGTCAGCGCTGAGGCTCTCGACGTTTTTGATCTTCTCCCACACCGCTTCGGTCGGCGCGTCGAGCGCGACCGTGGTGACGAAAGTCTCTTCGCGCACGACGCGCCTGTAAGGCTGTTCGGCGGCGTCGGCTCCGATCAAGAGGAGCGGGGCGAGCGCGAGGATGCTGACTTCGAAGGTTCGCGGCGAGTCCGCTCTGAGAATGACGTGCTCCCTGAAGAGCAGTCCGCAGAGCGCGCCGATCGTGACGCCCACCGCGATCAGCGGCAGCGCCATCAGGACGCAGACCACGCCCTCCGCGCCCGTCAGCAGCAGGATGATGAGGCAGATGCCAAGCGCGACGATGAGCGAGGCGGGGACCACCTTCGGGCGCGGCGTGATAGCGGCGGCGGCGAAGCCCGCCACGGAGGGGAGCAGCAGGAAGAGGACGCTCCCCATCGAGCCGGTGTTGTCGCGCAGCAGGAAGAAGCCGCCGAGACCGAACCCGACTCCCGTCAGAAGCCCCGCCGCGGCTCCCTTCCACACGGTCAGCCCGTCGATCTCTTCGCGCTCGCTCAGCTCTACCCGCCCGCGCCGTGAAAGGTGTGCCTCGTCATCGCGATCATGTTCGTCGCGATCATTTGCGCCGCCGCCCGCGCCGACCAACCCGACGCCGCCGCAACGTGGGCATTCATCCTCGGCTACGTCTTTAACCGCGCCGCACAGCGGGCATGTCTTGTCGCTCACGTTCACGCCTCGCCCTTCTCGACCGCGCCGGCGCGCGGCGGCGCCAGGGTGCGCCCTTCGTCCGCGACGGTGGGCTCGCGCGAGTAGCAGAACGCGCTGACGCGGTTACGCCCCTGGTGCTTGGCGTGGTAGAGCGCGGTGTCGGCGAGCTCGACCAGCTCGATCGGGTCGCGCGCGTCCTCGGGGTAGGCGGCGACGCCTATCGAGATCGTGATGTGGAACGTCGAGCCTCCGTCGCCCGAGGTGCTCGCGCCGCGCCGCGCCGACGAGAAGGCGTGCGACTCGACGGCGCGGCGCACGCGGTCGGCGGCGACGAGAGCCTGCGCGCAGTCTGCGTCGAGGAGGAACGCGGCGAACTCCTCGCCGCCGAAGCGCGCCGCCACGTCACCCGCGCGCAAGGCTTGCGTGATGAGCTGCCCGATGTCTTCCAGCGTCTGGCTGCCGATGAGGTGGCCGTAAGTGTCGTTCACCAGCTTGAAGTGATCGAGGTCCATCATCAGGACGCAGAACTGCCGCGAGTCGACCACGGCGCGCGCCGCCTCGCGGCGCAGCTCCGTGAAGAAAGACTTGCTGGTGAGAAGCCCGGTCAGCTCGTCGTGCGCGAGGAGGCGGTGAATCTGCCGCTGGAACTCGCGGTCGATGTCGTCCAGGAGCTGGAAGCGAATCAGATGCTCGCCGATGGTGAGCTTGTCGCCGTCGCGTATGACCGATTCCTTGACGGGCTCGCCGTTCAGGAGCGTGCCGTTGGTCGAGCCGAGGTCGGCGACGCGGTAGACGACCTCGCCGGTCTCGGCGTCGCGCTCCGTGAGGATGCGCGCGTGGAGGCGCGAGGCGCGCGCGTCGTTGACGCGCACGTCCGCCTCGAGCGCGCGCCCCAGCGTCACCGCGTCGCGCTCCAGGGGGATCGGCGCGGCGAGATGTTCGCCGCGCATGAAGACGAGGGCGGGTCTTCGCTCGTGGGCGGCGCGCAGGGGTGCTGGCTGCCCCGTCTGTTTTCTCTCTTCGCCCGACATGATCTCCTTCGCGAGAGTCGGCGCGCCGGGGAGGGCGCGCGCTGAACGGGTGGCTCCCGCGGCTCAATCTTAACCCCCGCGGCGAAGCTGAGACAAAGGGGTGGCGGCGCGCTCCGGCGGCGGGTCGTCTTGTCGCGCGCGGGCGCGTGCCACTATAATTCCGCGCGAGACGAACAACCACAGTCGAAGCTAATACCTTTCATGGCTCCGTCGCATCTCGCGCGAGCCGCGCGTCCGTCTCGGGAGTTTTCAAAATGTCATCCTGCAATCAAACGGCGGTGGAGAAGCGGCGGCCGGCCTCGCCCTGCGCGCCGGAGACGCTCACGGTCGAGCGCGTGTCGGTCGCGCGCCTGCCGACCGCCTTCGGCGATTTCAAGATCGCCGGCTACCGCTCGCTCGTCTCCGTCGAGGAGTTCGTCTGCATCTTCAAGGGCGAGCTGCGCTCGGACGTCCCGACGCTCGTCCGCATCCACTCGCAGTGTTTGACGGGCGACGTGTTCGGCTCGCTCAAGTGCGACTGCGGGCAGCAGCTCCACCGCGCGCTCGAATTGATCGAGGCGGAGGGGCGCGGCGCGGTCGTCTACCAGCTACAGGAGGGGCGCGGCATCGGCATCATCAACAAGATTCGCGCCTACGCCCTGCAGGACGAGGGCGCGGACACGGTCGAGGCGAACGAGCAACTCGGCCTGGCGGTCGATCTGCGCGAGTACCGGCAGTGCGCCGAAATACTCTTCGATCTCGGCTTGTGCCGCGTGCGCTTGCTGTCGAACAACCCCCTGAAGCTGCGCGCGCTCGAAGAGGCGGGCTTCCAGATCGTCGAGCGCGTCGCGCACGAGGTCGAGCCCGCCGGCGACTCGATGCACTACATGCGCACGAAGAAGGAGAAGATGGGACACCTGCTCGACAACTTAGAGTGATTAGTGATCCAAATTTTTGCAAGTCTTTTCCGTTTTTTGGATATCATCGCCCCGCCCCCGTCCGCCATCGAACTAAACATCTGAACACAACCGCTTTACTTCGCAGAGCGGGGTGGTTGGCAGTTGGAATGACGGTTGCCTTCAAAATTTCGTCTTCTTATTTCCAGCGCGGCATCTTCCGTAGGTTCTCCGAATCAAGGCTTAGGGTTCCGACCCTGTGAGGTCGGGATAGTTACCGCAAACTCCGAAGTAGCCTTTTCGCTCTTTGCCGGTTACGCGCGTCCCGGACGGCACGGTGGGCGCGCCTGACCTCCAACCCATTCCACTGGAGAGACCCATGAAACGAGAAAGACCCACCACGAGCCGCGGCTTGCTGATCTTGGCGTGCGGCTTCCTGCTCCTCCTCGCCTGCGGCGTCGCGCATGCCCAGTCCGGCACGTCTTCCGTGCGCGGCACGGTGACAGACCCGCAGCACAACGTCGTCGCGGGCGCAACCGTGACGCTCACGAGCACCGAAACCAACGCCGCCCGCACCCAGACGACGAACGAGAGTGGCGCCTTCTCCTTCGAGCGCGCAGCAAATCCTGCAACTGCCGCTCGAAGCCCGCAACCCGGTCTCGCTGCTGACGCTCCAGCCGGGCGTGACCCGCGAGGGCAACGTGACCGGCGCCCGCTCCGATCAGTCCAACATCACGCTCGACGGCGTTGACATCAACGAGGCGCAGACGAACTCGATCTTCGCGCCCGTGCTCCGCCTCAACAGCGAGGCCATCGACGAGTTCCGCGTCGTCACCACCAACGCCAACGCGACGGAGGGGCGTTCGTCCGGCGCTCAGATTCAGCTCATCACCAAGAGCGGCACGAACGACTGGCACGCCACGGCGTTCTGGTCGCACCGCAACACGATCTTTACGGCTAACGACTTCTTCTCCAACCGCTCCGGGCTCAAGCGACCAACGCTGCTGCGTAACACCTTCGGCGCGACGCTGGGCGGACCCATCAAGCGCGACCGCGCCTTCTTCTTCTACAGCTTCGAGGGGCGCCGCGACGCCAGTCAGGCGGCAATCGGCGCACGCACGGTCCCGCTACCGCATCTAGGGCGCGGCGAGGTGAAGTTCGCCGGCTGCCCGCCGGGCGTCACCCCCTGCACCGCCGCCAACTCTCAGACATTCACGCTGACGCCCGCGCAGCTCAACAGCTTCTATCCGTCGCTCGTCGCCCTGACGGGCTCCGCGGTCAACCCGGTGGCGCTCGCCGCCCTCGCCGGCGCCGCGAGCAGGTACCCGGCTAACGATTTCAACACGGGCGACAAGTTCAACACCGCCGGCTACCGGTTCAGCGCCTCCACTCCCGTGAACCTGAACGCTCACCAGCTCCGCCTCGACTACAACCTGACCGAGAGCGGCAGCCAGCAGTTGTTCTTCCGCGGCTCCTACCAGTATGACAAGCAGCCCGTGAGCTTCGCTAACCCGCAGGCGTTCCCGGACACGCCGCAGCGCACGCGCTGGTATCACCCCTTCGGCTTCGCCACAGGCCATACG
>JAIVJC010000188.1 GCA_020200235.1 Acidobacteriota bacterium
CGCGTCGCCCGCGCCGGCTTCCGCTTCTTCGTCCTCCTCGGAGGCCGCGGTCTCGGGCTGCGGCTGCTCCTGATCGAGGTCGCGCTTGACGGCGTCGAGGATGCCGTTGATGAACTGGGTGGCTTCGTAGGTGGAGAAGCGGCGGGCGACTTCGAGCGCCTCGTTGATGGCGACGGTGCGCGGCGTCGACTCGTACAGGAACTCGTAGACGGCGAGACGCAGGACGTTGCGATCGACGATCGCCATGCGCGAGATGCGCCAGTGTTCGGCGCGCGACTTGATGCGCTCGTCGAGCTCCGCGAGGTGAGAGAGAGTGCCCGTGACGAGTCGCGTGGCGAACTCGCGCGCGGGCTCGTCGAGCTCCTCGCCGAGCTGCGACCAGTAGTCGCGCACCAGCTCGTCGGCGCGCGGGGGCTCCTTCAGGCGATCCCCCTGACCGGTCGCCACGTCCGCCGCAAAGAGCATCTGCAAGGCGCTCTCGCGCGCCTTACGCCTTAAACCCATATGACAACTTCTGTGACGGGTGAACCGCGGCGGGTGACGAGGAAGTGATGGGTGATGGGTGATGGGTGATGAGTTAAGGCACTTCGTTTTCACTCATCACTCATCACTCATCACTTCTTCCCCGTCGCCCGCGACGGCTTGCCGTTTACGTCTTTGTAAAGATTGACCAACTCGACGGCAGCCATCGCCGCGTCGAACCCCTTGTTGCCCGACTTCACGCCCGCCCGGTTGATCGCCTGCTCGACCGTGTCCGCCGTCACCACCCCGTAGACGACGGGGATGCCCGACTCCATCCCGGCTTGCGCGATCCCCTTCGTCACCTCGCCCGCGATGTGCTCGAAGTGCGGCGTCTCGCCGCGGATCAAAGTGCCGAGGCAGATGACCGCGTCGAACTTCCCCGACCGCGCGAGCTTCGACGCCAGCAGAGGAATCTCGAACGAGCCGGGGACGCGGAAGTGCTCGACCGACTCCTCCGCCGCGCCGAGCCGCTCGAGCGCGTCGAGCGCGCCCTCGACGAGGCGCGACGTGAGCAGGTCGTTCCATCGGCTCGACACGACGGCGAACCGGAAACCCTCGGCGTTCAGACGCCCCTGATGCGTTACGGGCTGCACGACTCTACTCTGTACGACTCCGATCAAGCTCTGTGTGTGAAAGCAATCGAAGTATAGGAAAGACCGTGACGGGTGACAAGTGACGGAACGCCAACGATGAAGTAGGAACGATGAACGATGAACGAAAGACAATTGCTTTTCGTTCATCGTTCATCGTTCCTACTTCATCATTTGCCTTTGAAGTCGGGCGCGCGCTTTTCGAGGAAGGCGCGCGTGCCTTCGCGCACGTCTTCGGTCGAGAAGAGGCGCGCGAAGAGCTCTGCTTCGAGGGCGAGCCCTTCCGCGAGCGGTAGGCGCGCGCCGCGCGTGACGGCTTCGAGGCAGGCGCGCACGGCGAGCGGCGCGTGCTCGGAGACGGCGCGGGCGAGCGATTCCGCTTCAGCCATCAACCGATCGGGTTCGGCGACGCGGTTGACGACGCCGAGGCGCAGAGCCTCTTCCGCCGAGAGCGCGTCGCCCGCGAGCATGGCGGCGAGGGCGCGCCCCGCGCCGACGGCGCGCGCGAGCCGCTGCGTGCCGCCGTAGGCAGGGAGCACGCCGAGTCGCGTCTCGGGCAGCGAGAAACTCGCGCCCCGCGCGGCGACGCGGAGGTGGCACGCGAGCGCGAGCTCGCAGCCCCCGCCCGCCGCCGCGCCGTTCACCGCCGCGATGACGGGAACGTTGCACAGCTCAATCGCGTCGCACACTTCCTGACCCCGCCGCGAGGTGGCGAGCGCGCCGACCCCTTCGAGCCCTTCGAGCTCGGCGATGTCCGTGCCCGCGCAGAAAGCCTCCCGCCCCGCGCCCGTCAGGATCACCGCGCGCAAGTCGGAACGCCCGCGCACGCCAGCAAAAATCTCGCGCAGGCGTTCGAGCATCTCGCGCGCGAGCGCGTTGCGCTTCTCCGCGCGGTCGAGCGTGACGACGAGCAGCGCGCCGCGATCATCAATGACGATGTTTGAAGTCGAAGACATTTAAGACGATTGTATCGTGAATGAGCGGAGCGCCGTCAGGCGCGGAAGAAAGTAGCCCACGGCGCAAGCCGTGGGAAGCGGCATCGGGTTAAACGTCAGAGCCCCTGAAAGGGGCGAAAGAATTGTAGCGGTTAACTTCTTTCGCCCCTTTCAGGGGCTCTCGTAATTGTTCTCTTTCTCATACCCACGGCTTACGCCGTGGGCTACTTTCCGTCGCCCGCTATCGCGGGCTCGGGGCTTCTCATGCCCGGCGTTGTTTCTACACGAGATTCATCGGCACGGGGTTCTTCGGGTCGGCGTAGTCGTAGAAGCCGCGCCCCGACTTGCGACCGTAGAGGCCCGCCATGACCATGCGCTTCAGAAGGGGCGGCGCGGCGAAGCGCCGCTCGCGGAACTCGTTGAACATGATCTCGGAGATGTAGTAGGTCGTGTCGAGCCCGACGAAGTCGAGAAGCGTCAAAGGTCCCATCGGGTGGCCGCAGCCGAGCTTCATGCCGTTGTCGATGTCCACGATCGATCCGACGCCCTCTTCGAGCGCGCGGATGGCGTCCAACAGGTACGGCACGAGCAGGCGGTTGACGACGAAGCCGCTCTTGTCGCTCGCGCGCACGGGCACCTTGCCGAGCTTCTTGCCGAACTCGACGGCGGTCTCGTAGACCTCTTCGTCGGTCAGGATCGTGCGGACGACCTCGACGAGCTTCATGACGGGGACGGGGTTGAAGAAGTGCAGACCGACGAAACGCTGCTGCCTCTCAGCCGAGGTCGCCGTCATCATCTCGGTGATCGAGAGCGAAGAGGTGTTCGAGGCGAAGACCGTCTCGGGCTTGCACAACCCGTCGAGTCGCCGGTAGGTGTCGCGCTTCGTGTCGAGGTTCTCGATGATCGCCTCGACGATGATGTCGCAGTCAGCGAGGTCTTCGAATTTCGTCGTGCCGCGGAGCCTGCCGCGAATCTCGCGCTGCTGCTCTGCCGTGATCGCGCCCTTCTCGGCGAACTTCGCGAGCGACTTGTCGATCCCCGCGAAGCCGCGCTCGCACAGCTCGTCCGAGACCTCGCGCACCACCACGTCGAACCCGGCGCTGGCGGCGGTCTGCGCGATCCCCGCGCCCATCAAGCCGCACCCGAGCACGCCGACTTTTTTGATCTCCATCTTTTTTACTCTCCCGTCTGCGTAAAAATTTGATTGCTTGAATTTGTTAACCGGGCGCGAGGCGCGCGCCCCCGCCGCCCGTCACTTGCCCTGTCGCGCCTGCCCCTTTCCGCCGGACGCCCGCGGCGGCGCGTCCAGCCCCAAGCCGAACCTCTCGCCCTCGGTCCTGATCCAGTCGTCCGAGCGCGCCTCCCACGATTTGAAGTCGGCTTCCAACCGCTCGCGGATCATCGCGGCGCGGGTCGTCGCGCGCCCCTGCGCGTCGAGCGCGGCGTAGTCGCGCGCGCGCTCGACGATCGATCTCAACTCGCTGAGCATCGCGGCCGTCTGCTCGTCGAGCCCGCGCGCCGCGTCGATCTTCCGGAGCGCGTCCGCGGCTGCCGCCTTCGCGTCGCCCTCGCCGAGCGCGACGTGATAAGCCGCCTGCCCCGCGTTGATCGCGTCGGCGTAGGCGGTGGCTGGAGACTGCTGCCGCGCGCCGCCGAGCGAGGGGCGTTGACCGTCGAAGTGGCGCGCGACCTCGCCGAAACCCGCGACGACGAGCGCGAGCGAGACGATCTGGAGCGCGTGCCAGGTGAAGGCGACCGAGCCGCGCTCGCCCGGCCGCTTGTAGTCGAGGAAGAGGGCGAAGAGCATCCCGGCGGCGAGCCCGCCGAGGTGCGCGGCGTTGTCGATGAAGGGGATCGTGTAGCCGATGAAGAGGTTGATCAGAATCGTCGGCAGCATCCCCAGCCCGAACGCGCGCTTGAAGCCCTCGGGCAGTTCGTGGCGGTACTTGATGCCGAAGACGAAGAGCACGCCGACCAGACCGAAGAGCGCGCCCGAAGCGCCCGCCGAAGGTCCGTCGCCGCCGCGGAAGAGGAAGCGACCCATGACGCCGGGCTTGCCGCCCATGCTCGAAGCGAAGTAGCTCGCGGCGACGCCCGCTATCCCGGTCGCGACCCAGAAGAAGACGAAGCGCGCCGAGCCGTACAGCCGCTCGACGTAAGGACCGAGCATGAAGAGGCTGTACATGTTGACGACGAGGTGGAGCCAGCCGATGTGGATGAAGACGGGCGTGACGAGCCGCCACCACTCGCCCGCGTTGATGAGCGTGTTGTACTTCGCGCCGAACGCGCGCAGGACTTCGTGGTTCTCCGTCCCGCCCGAGAGCTGCATGAGCAGGAAGACGAAGACGTTGACGGCGACGAAGACGAACGTGAAAATGGCGGGTCGCGCCAGCACCGCGCGCGCGAAGCGCACGGTCTCCGCGTCGTAGGCGCGAGAGGCGCCCTGCGCGGCGCGCTCCTGCGGCGACGCCGCGACGGGCGCGTCGCACGCGGAGCAGGCGGTCTCCTGCGGCCCGACGAGCGCGCCGCAGTTGCGGCACATCGACGGTCGCCCGACGTAGCTGTTCGTTGACTGCGGCTCGGACAAATTTTTCTTCCCGCGTGCGCGCGGCGACGAACGCGACGACATCGCGCCGCTTCAGAAAATAACCTTCTTCGCTGCTTGATTGCTCTGTGCCGGATTCTACCCGAACCGCACGCGGGCTGTCATTGCGGGAGCCTGTCGGAAGGATCAAGGCGGCGTCGGAGCGCCCTTCAGGCGAGCGCCCGTGTTTCATAGTCCCGCCTTTCCGCGTCCGGCGCGCGGTTCACTTCGCCTGACCGATCCCTCTCAGGCTGACCGGGCGCGACCGACCGTTTCAACGCGCGCGGCTGGCGATCCGCCGAAAGGCGCGGAAAATCGTCCCGCGGGAATCGTCGCCGGGTGGCACGGGCGTTGATTAGCAGACTGGCGCGGCGTCCCGTCGCGCCGCTGAAAATTCGCCGCGAGGCTGGGCGGCTCAGCAGGGAGATCGAGAGAGACAGGCGATGGCTGTGAGTGTCATGCGAGAGGAGATCGATCCCGCGGCTTTCGGGCGGCGGGCGGCGGGCGTTGAATCGCTCCGCATCTTCAAGCTCGCCGACGCTCAACGTGACGAGGCGCTCGCCTTCCTCGCCGAGCGCCCGGTCCACACGGTCTACATGTCGAGCCTGTTGCGCGACAACGGCGTCGAGAGTCGTCTCAACCGCGGGACGTTTTACGCCTGCCGCGACGCTGACGACTGTCTCGTCGGCGTCGCGCTCGTCGGTCACGCGACGCTCGTCGAGACGCGCTCGGAAGCCGCCGTCGAAGCGTTCGCGCGGCTGGCGCGCGGCTGCGCGTCAGCCTACCTGATCCGCGGCGAACAGGAGGCGGTCGGGACGTTCTGGAAATATTACGCGGAGGCGGGCGACGCCCCGCGCCTCATCAGCCGCGAGATGCTCTACGAGCTGCGGACGCCTCTGGCTGCGCGCGAGTCAGTCCGAGGGCTGCGGCGGGCGACGCTCGCCGAAGTGGAACAGGTGATGCGCGTCAACGCCGCGATGGTTGCCGAAGAGTGCGGCACGAACCCGTCGGAGCGCGACCCCGTAGGCTTCCGCGTCCGCACGGCGCGCCGCATCGAGCAGGGGCGCGTCTGGGTCTGGGCTGACGGGGCGGGCATCGTCTTCAAGGCTGACGTGCTGGCGGAGACCCCCGAAGCGATCTACCTCGAAGGCGTCTACGTCCGCGCCGAGGAGCGCGGCAAGGGCGTGGGCTCGCGCTGCATGGCGCAGCTCGGGCGCGAGCTCCTGAGCCGTGTCGACGCCGTCTGCCTCGTGGTCAGCGAGAAGGCTGAAGGCGCGCAGGCGTTTTATAGAAAATCCGGCTACCGTTTTCTCGGCTATTACGATACTATCTATCTGCAGCCTCACGGCGGCAACTGAGCCGAGCCGCCGCCGCTCTCTCCCCGAACTCACGCCCCGGGTAAGTGCTCTCGCCCACCAACCGAAACGCAGACTGCTCGTTTGCCGCCGCACCCGACTGACGAGATGTAGCCTGCGCCGGACTCTCAACCTCGCTGGGCGTGAAGGGACGCTCAAAAAGGATGAACCCTCAACAACACCGAACCGTAGCGCGCGCCTATCAGGCGGCGGTCGCCGTCGCCGGCATCAGCCTCTGGCTGTGGGCGCTGGCGCGCCTGCACGTCGACCGACAGCCGCGCGAGCAGATGGTCGTGCTGGCGCTCGTGCCCGTCATCGTCTTCGCAGGTCTCTTCACGCAACACTTCCGCATCCCGCTCGGTCTTGACCTCACGAGGGAGCGACTCACCTTCTCGCTCTCGGACGCCATCGTCCTGCTCGTCGCCTACTGGTACGGCGTCTGCCCCGCGATCTTCGTCGCCGGGTTCGAGGGCTTCATCACGTCGCGCCGCACGGTGCGGCGCTGGTCGAGCAACGTCTTCTCGTTCGGGATGATGTCGCTCGTCGCGGCTTCCTCGTCCCTCGTCATCAAAACCGCTTTCGCCTTAGGCGCGGGTGCCGACGCGCAGCTCCCCTTCCACCTCGCCGCGCTCGCCTTCTGCGCCGCGAGTGTGACTCACAATCTCGTCAACATGGCGCTGCTCTCGACGCTGCTCGCGCTGCGCCACGCGAAGCCCATCTTCGCGTTGCTCAAGGAGAGCTTCCTCTGGACCGCGCCGATCCTCTGCCTGCCGACGACCGCCGCCGCGATCCTCATGCACCATGCGCTCGTCGTGCGCCACCACCACGAGCGGTGGGACGGCAAGGGCTACCCCGACGGCTTGCAGGGCGACGCGATCCCGCTGACGGCGCGCATCCTTTCCGTCGTCGATTGCTTCGACGCCGTGCGCGAGGACAGGCAATACCGGCGCGGCATGACGCGCGAGGAAGCCATCGAGTTGATCATGCAGGGCGCGGGCACGCAGTACGATCCGCGCGTGGTCGGCACCTTCGTCACGCACCTGCCGGAGTTCGAGGCGGAGATTCTGGCGCACCGCGGCGCGCCCGTGCCGACCTACGGCATCGAGCCCGCCGAGCGGCTTTCGGCAGCCGCCTCGCGGGTCGCGCCCGCCGCCGGACTCGCCGAGGAGGTGCCGGCTGCCAACTTGAACCTCACCGCGCGCGAGCTGAGCGCGCTCGACGCGCTCGCCCACCGACTCGAAGCCGCGCGCCCCGACCGCGACGAGGTAGTCAAAGTCTTCGTCGGCGCGCTCGCCGACTTAGTCTCCTTCGAGACCTGCGCCGTGACGCTCGCGGCGGGCGAGGGCGAGTACGCAGTGGCTTACGCCGCGGGGGCGCACGCCGAGCTGCTGCGCGGTCGCCGCATCCGGCAGAACGACGGCGTGACCGGCTGGGCGCTCGCCAACCAGCAGCCCTTCTGCAACACCGCCCCGCAGCTCGATCTCCCCGCGGACACGCACGCGCGCTTCGCCGCCTACCGCACGCTCGCCGCCTTCCCCGTCACGCGCGCCGGCCACGCACACGGCGCGCTCACGCTCTACTCCGCCTCGCTCGCCGAGTACACCGCCGAGCACCGACGCCTGATCGGAGCCGCCGCCGCCGTGCTCGCCACCGCGCTCTCGCCCGCCGAGCGCGCCGCCGCCGAGATCAAGATCAACCACCCGAGCCTGCACAACAGCGACGCGCCCGCCTCCGTCATCGACGGCGAGACTCTCAAACTCCACGCGCCGCTCGAATCCGATCTGACGCACTGAGTAAGTC
>JAIVJC010000255.1 GCA_020200235.1 Acidobacteriota bacterium
GGGGCACGTCACGGTCGAGGGGACGACTTACACGTTGCCCGCGCCCTTCATCGTCGTCGCGACGCAGAACCCCATCGAGCACCACGGCACCTACCCGCTCCCGGAATCGCAGCTCGACCGCTTCATGCTCCGCATACGCATCGGCTACCCGACGAGCGAAGTGGAGAAGGTGATCGTGCGCGACCGCGAGCACGGCGACCCGCTCGATTCCTTGCGCCCCGTGATGACGGGCGCGGAGGTCGCGGAGTTGCAGCGCGCGGTCTCTGACGTGAGCGTTGACGACTCGCTCGTCGATTACCTGATGCGGATCGTGACGGCGACGCGCGAGTCCGAGATGCTCGACCTCGGCGTCAGCCCTCGCGGCACGCTCGCCCTCTTCCGCGCCGCGCAGGCTCTGGCGCTCACCGAAGATCGCGCCTACTGCGTCCCCGACGACATCAAGCGCCTCGTCCTCCCCGTCTTCTCCCACCGCCTCGTCGTCAACTCCCGCTTTTCGTCCTCCCTCCGGCGCAGCGAAGAGGCGGAAGCCGTCCTGCGCGAGATCATGAAGACGATCAGCGTGCCGATCTAAGCACCTAAGTTAAATGTCGAACTCACCAAACGTCGATCCCGCCATCGAGCGATTCGCCGAAGTGGCGCGGCGCTATTGTGCATGGGCTGAAGGAGAACTCGGTGAGTCACGACAGGAAATGCGACGAGCGCAGATGTTCTTGTCGGAACTTCATCTTGCTGCAATCGCGTTACCTGACTTGGGATGCGGCGAAGATTACGAGGTGAAGTGTTCGCAAAAGGCTTGGTCGTACGTGGTTAATAAGTTCGCTCAACTGCCTCTCAGTGGATATTGGGATGTCTTCGATCCTTTGAAAGAAGAGCAGCCGGTCTTTAATAGTTTAAACGACGACTTAGCCGACATTTATCGAGACGTGAAAGAAGGTCTGACCCTATTCGATCAACAATACGTCGTCGAAGCAGTTTGGGAATGGAGATTCAACTTTCAGATTCACTGGGGTCATCATCTCGTCGGAGCACAACGAGCCCTTCATCAGTTTCTCGCAGGTGAAGGGCTTTAATTTTGACTTAAATGCTGCGAGCGTGGTGGAGAACGATCCTCGGGACGCTGCTGGTCGTCGGCGGGCTGGCGACCGCCGTGCTGACGTGGCTCGCGCGGCGCACGAGCGACTGGGAGTTGACGCGCTGGGGCGCGATCCTGTCGCTCGTCTTCATCGCGCTCATCTCGATCTTCGTCGTGCCGCCTCTGGTCAAGCGCGCCGGCAGGGAGTCGAAAGCGTTCGATCCGCCGCTGCGGCTGACGAGTGGGGGTGTAGTCTTCTGCGGCATCTTCCTCGTCGTCGGGCTCGCCGCTTACAACACGGGCAACAACCTCCTGTTCCTCGTCTTCTCTGTGCTCGCCTCCACGCTCTTCGTCTCGTGGGCGGTGGGGCGCTCACAGCTGCGCGACCTGAGCGTCTCGGCGCGCTTCCCAGATCACATCTTCGCCGGTGAGCCCGCGCCCGTCCTCGTCGGGCTTCGCAACACGAAGCGCGTGCTGCCTTCGTTCTCCGTCCTCGTCGAGTGGCGGCACCAGCTCGAACGCGAGCCGCGCCGCAAGATTCTGCGGCGCATCGCGCGCCGCCCTCGCTTCGACAAGCAGCCGCTCGCCTACTTCATGCACGTCCCACGCCGCTCGCGCGCGGAGCAGCGCGTCGAGCAGACCTTCCCGCGCCGCGGTCACGTCCTC
>JAIVJC010000189.1 GCA_020200235.1 Acidobacteriota bacterium
ACCGCGATCTCCTCAACGTCCTTCAGCTCCGGCATCTGGTAGAGCCCGCTGCCGCCGATGATTCCGATGCGTGCTGTCGACATTTACTTTCTTCTTCGTCCTCACTTCAAAAGTCCGCACTCTAATTCAGTCCGACCCCGGACGCGCGCAGCTTCCCTTCCTCTTCGACGACGCGGCAGAGCGGCGCGTCCGCGTCGTGGTAGAAGAGGCACAGCCAACCCTCGCGCGCGGCTTGCGGCAGCAGACGCTTCTTCGCTTCGAGCGTCTCCACGGGGTAGAGATCGTAGCCCATCACCCAGGCGAAGGGGACGTGCGCGCGCGTCGGCACGAGATCGGCGAAGCCGAAGAGCGTCTGCCCGCCGCGCTCCAATCGCACGCACTGCATCGTGCGCGAATGACCGGGCACACACTCCATCCGCAAGCCGGGCACGACCTCGTAATCCGCGTCCTTCAATTCGAGCTGACCGGATTCGATCAGCGGTCGCCAGTTCTCCGCGAGGTAGCTCGCGCGGTCGCGCTCGTGGGGCGACTCGGCGTGCTCGAACTCGTCCCTCGAGACGAAGTAGCGCGCGTTCGGGAAAGCCGGGACGCAGCGACCGCCCCCGCCGAGCCTCGTGTTGCCGCCCGCGTGATCGAAGTGCAGGTGCGTGTTGACGACGACGGTGATCTCTTCGGGACCGTACCCCGTGATCGCTTTCACCGACTCGCCGAGCGTGCGCTCGCGCGCGACGCCGTACATCGCCGACTGCCTCGCAGACCACTTGTCGCCGACGCCGGTCTCGACGATGACGCGCTCGCCGCCCGCCTCGACGAACAGGCAGTTGGCGCCCAGCCGCACGCGGTTCTCGGCGTCGGGCGGCGACTCGCGCGCCCACAGAGCGCGCGGCACGACGCCGAACATCGCGCCCCCGTCCAGCCGGAACTCCGCGTCCGGCACGATCTCCACGCGGTAGTCGCCCAACAACATAACGATGAACGATGAACGATGAACGATGAACGATGGAGCGACGACGGTTTGTCATCTACTTCATCGTTCATCGTTCCTACTTCATCATTACTTCTTCTTCCCCGCCTTCGCGTTCGTGTTCTTCGCGGGCGGCGCGGGCGGCTGCTCCGGCAGCGTCTTCTCGCCGGGGAGTCCCTCGTCCTCTTTCATCGAGGGCGGAGGCGCCTGCGGGAGCGGCGGCGCGTCGAGCTTGAAGTCTGCGGGGACGGAGACGTGCGTGCGCTGCGCGATCTCGTCGATGTAGCGCTGCCGCTTCTCCTTCTCGACCGCCGCCCGCGCCTGTTCGCGCGGCGCCGGCGGCGCGCCCATCATGGGCGACTGCTGGGCGCCGCCCGCCGTGTGCTTGAGCAGGATGTGGCGCGCGTGCACCTCTTCGACGTCCTTGCCCTGCTCGTCCTTCGAGGTGCGCCGCTCGTCCATCTTGATGACGTGGAAGCCGAAGGGCGTCTCGACGACGCCACTGACCTCGCCGGCCTTCAGCGCGAACGCCGCCTCCTCGAAGGGCTTGACCATCATGCCGCGCTTGAACCAGCCGAGGTCGCCGCCCTTGTCCTTGTTGCCCGGATCGGTCGAATACTCCTTCGCGAGGCTGGCGAAGTCCTCGCCGCCGCGCGCGCGCTTCGCGATGTCTTCCGCCTGCGCGCGCGTCTTGCTCTCGTCGAACTCGGGGTGCTTGGCGATGTAGGCGTCGATCTCGGCGTCGGTCGCCTTCGTCTTCTCTTCGAGCACCTTCGCGTTCTGCTCTGCGTACTTGCGCGCGAGCACCTGCGCCTCCTGCACCTGTATGAGGAGCTGCGTGCGGCGCTCCTTATCGACGCCCGCGGCTTTCGCCTTGCCCGCGACGACCGACATCGGGCCCCACAGCTCGTTCTTCAGACGCTCGCGCTGCTCCGCGGGCATGTTGGCGGCTGACGGGAGCATCCCCAGGTCCTGCACGTCCTTCAGGAACTGATCGAACTTCTGATCCTGACCGGGCTGCTTGAGGAACGCCGCGACCTCGTCCTTCGTGAAGAGCTGTTCGGGGTTGGTCATGCCCGCCTCCTGCTGCTTCTGCGCGTACGCTTGCGCGAAGACGAAGGTGCGGATCGTTTCGAGCTGCCGCTGCGTCTCCGGCTTGTCGGCGATGCCGGCGGCGCGCGCCTCCTGCGAGAGGGCGAAGTACTCGCGCAACTGCCGCGCGAAGTCTTTGCGCTGCTCCTCGCTGGCGGCGACCATCGACAGCTCTTGCGGCGTGCGCACCATGCCCTTGACGATCTCCGCCACGTCCTCCTGCGTGAGCGTGACGGAGCGCGCGCGGCGCGCCGCCACCTGCCACACGATCAGCCCCAACGCGATGGCGACGGCGATCCCTGCCGCGATCATCGCCTTCGTCGTCGAGCTCATCCCGCCCGCCCTCGCTGCGTTCGCTCGCGGAGCGGCGGCGGCGGCAGGTGCGACGAGCGGCTGGGTCGCGGCGACGGGCGCGGCGGAACCCGCCGCGTCTGCGTCATTCGCCTCTTTCGTCTCCATCGCCCCACCCGCGTGAGGTTCGTCTGCGACAGGTTCGGTCGCGGAGGCGGCGTCGAGCGGGGTGGTCTCCGCGGACGAGCTGGTGGCGGCGTCGTCAACCTGTCCGCCGTCAGCCTCCGCCGTCACCTGCGCGCCGCAGCCCGGGCACACGCTCTGGTCTTCGGGCATCACCGTCCCGCAATGTTTGCATGTAATCATTCGCGTTTCCTTCTCTTCAGTTTATTTCCGTGAGTTGAATCCGACCCCGTCCGAGCGGAGGCGCACGACTTTCAGGGTCGCTTTCCACCAGACCCCGACGGGGAAGCCGGCGCGCGCTTCGTGCCCGGCTTCGCGGCTGGGCTCGCGGTCGGTTTTACGTTCGTGACTTGCGGCTGCGCGGCGGGCGCGGCGGCTGCGAAGTCTTCGGCGATCCCAGCCGAGATCGCCGCCCTTGTCCTTGTTGCTCGGATCGGCGGAGAACTCGCGCGCCAGCGCCGCGAAGTCCTCGCCCGCACTCGCCCGCCGCGCGACCTCCTCGGCGCGCTCTCGCAGTTTCGACTGATCAAGTTCCGGGTGGGCGGCGACGTAAGCGTCGATCTCCTGATCGGTCGCCGCCGTGCGCTGTCTGAGCGTCTCCTTGAAGTAAGTCGCGGCGAGCAGACGCGCCTGCTGGTAGGCGATCATCACTTCGGTCGCGCGCTGCCTGTCGACGCCGGCGGCGACGCCCTTGCGCGCGGCGATCATCACGTTCGCCCAGTTCTGCCGCAACTCCTGCCGCTGCTCGGCGGAAACCTGCCTGGCGGGCGGCGGGTTGTTCTTCACGTAGTCCTGCATGAACTCCGCGAACCGCTGCTCCTGCCCCGGCTCTTTCAGAAACGCGGCGATCTCTTCCCGGCTGGCGATCTGCTCCGGCGATGCCGCGCCCTCCGCCTGCCGCTTCGCCGAGTAGTTTCGTGCGATGACGAATGATCGCGACAGTCCGAGTTGTAGTTTGATGTCGGCTCTCTCGGCGAAGCCGGCGGCGCGCGCTTCTTCGGCGACGGCGAACATCTCTCTCAGGTCCTGGACGAAGCCCTTGCGCTCTTCGGCGTCCTCTTCGAGTCGGCGGCGCGCCTCCGCGGGGACGCCCAGCGCCTCGACCAGCAGAGTGAGGTCTGAGCCCGAGAGCGCGACGACCTGCGCCGGCGCGGCGGCGCGCGCTGCGGGGCGCGCGGGCGTCGCCTTCGGCTGTGAGCGGCGCGACTTCTGCGCGGCGGCGCACGTCGCGATCAGAATGACGGTCGCTATTGCCGCGAGGTGTTTCCTGAAACTCAAGACTTCTTCTCTCCGTTCACTGCCTGCTGTGATCCATGCGCGTGCTCGACGAGTTCGAGCAGCACGCCGCCCGACGCCGACGGGTGGACGAACGCGACGAGGCAACCTTCGGCGCCGACGCGCGGCTCCTCGTCGATGAGGCGCGCGCCCTGTCGTTTCAAGCGCGCGAGCGAGGCGCGGATGTCGTCGACGCGCACGGCGATGTGGTGAATCCCGGCGCCGCGCTTCTCCAGGAATTTTGCGACGGGAGAGCCCGCATGCGTCGGCTCCAGAAGCTCGACGCGCGGCTCGCCCACAGGGAGCATCGCCACGCGCACGCCCTGCTCCGCGACCTCCTCCGTGTGCACGACCGTCAAGCCGAGCGCGTCGCGCCAGAACGCGAGCGCGTCCTCGATCTTCGGCGTGGCGATCCCGATGTGCTCGATCTTCATGTTCAAGCTGTTAGCTGTTAGCTATCAGCAAAGCCAGCGCCCCATGTCTGGCTAATAGCTAACAGCTAACAGCTAATCGCTCCTGTCCATAAACTCATCGACGGCTGAGTAAGGGTCGCGCCGCTTCTCGGCGACTTCGTGCGCGAGGGCGTCGAGCTGCGCGTCCGCGCCCTCGCCGCCGACGGCGCGCGCGAGCAGGCGTTCGCGCAGCAGTTCGAGAATCCGCCAGCGCGCGATCGACGCGCGCCGTTCGAGGCTGACCCTCCCCTCGCGTTGGAAGTCGCGGTAGCGCTCGACGGCGGCGGCGAGCTCGTCGATGCCCTTGCTCTCCGTCGCGACCGTCTTGACGATGGGCGGCTCCCACCCGTCGGGGCGCACCGCGAGCGTGAGCAGCGATTCTAGTTCTTTCTCGGTGCGCAGCACGCCGTCGCGGTCGGCTTTGTTGATGACGAAGACGTCGCTGATCTCCATGATGCCCGCCTTGATCGCCTGCACGTCGTCGCCCATGCCGGGCACGAGCACGACGACGGAAACGTCCGCCGCCTTCACGATCTCGACCTCGTCCTGCCCGACGCCCACCGTCTCGACGATGATCTTCTCGAAGCCCGCGGCGTCGAGGATCGAGACGGCGTCCACGCTCGCGCGCGCGAGTCCGCCCAGATGTCCGCGCGTCGCCATCGAGCGGATGAAGACGCCGGGGTCGAGCCCCAGAGTCTGCATCCTGATCCGGTCGCCCAGAATAGCGCCGCCCGAAAACGGGCTCGAAGGATCGACGCAGACGATGCCGACCCGCTCGCCGCGACTCCGGTAGAGCATCGCCAGCTTATCGACCAGCGAGGACTTGCCCGCGCCCGGCGAGCCCGTGACGCCGACGACCGTTGCGCGCCCCGTGTGCGGGAAGATCGACTTCATCAACCCCGCCGCGCCCTCGACGTTGTCCTCGACCTTCGAGATCGCGCGCGCCACCGCCCTCGCGTCGCCCGCGAGGATGCGTTCGAGTTCCGTGGTTTTAGTCGTCGCGCTCAAGATCGAATGCCCGCGGCACACCCCTCATTACATGCTGCTCAGAACCTGTTTGGCGATGATGAGGCGCTGAATCTCGGACGTGCCCTCGCCGATGGTGCAGAGCTTGGAGTCGCGCCAGTATTTTTCGGGCGGGTAGTCTTTCGTGTAGCCGTAGCCGCCGTGAATCTGGATCGCCTCCTCGCAGATTTTGACCGAGACCTCCGAGGCGTAGAGCTTCGCCATCGAAGACTCTTTCGTAACTTTCCGCCCCTCGTCTTTCAAGTAAGCCGCGCGGTACATGAGCAGGCGCGCGGCGTCGAGCTGCGTCGCCATGTCGGCGAGTTTGAACTGGATCGCCTGAAACTCCGAGATGGGCTTGCCGAACTGCTGGCGCTCCTTCGAGTATTTCACCGCAGACTCGTACGCGCCCTGCGCGATGCCGAGCGCGAGCGCGGCGATGGAGATGCGCCCGCCGTCCAACACCTGCATCGCCTGGATGAAGCCCAAGCCTTCGGGACCGAGCCGGTTCTCGTCGGGGATGAAACAGTCTTCGAAGATGACGCTCGCCGTCTCGGAGGCGCGTAAACCCAGCTTGTCCTCCTTCTTGCCGGGAGAGAACCCGCGCGTCCCCTTCTCGAAGATGAAGGCGGTGATGCCCTTCGAGCGCATCGCGCGGTCGGTCGAGGCGACGGCGACGCAGGTGTCGCCGTGGATGGCGTGCGTGATGAAATTCTTCGCGCCGTTGACGAGCCAGCCGCCGTCCTTCTTCACAGCCGTCGTGCGCGTGCCCGACGCGTCCGATCCGGCGCTCGGCTCGGTCAGCCCCCACGCCCCGAGTTTTTCGCCGCGCGCGAGCGGCACCAGGTACTTCTGCTTCTGCGCCTCGCTCCCGAACATGAAGATGTGGTTCGAGCAGAGCGAGTTGTGCGCGGCGACGGAGATGCCGACCGAGCCGTCAACCCTGGACAGCTCCTCGATGATCGTCGCGTACTCGACGTAGCCCATCCCCGCGCCGCCGTACTCTTCGGGGAAGATGACGCCCATGAAGCCCTGCCCGGCGAGCTTCGGCAGGAGTTCCGTGGGGAAGTGCTGGGTCTCGTCCCACTCTCTGACGTGCGGCGCGATCTCGCCCTCGGCGAACTCCCTCACGCTCGCCTTGATCTGCTGCTGCTCTTCGCTCAGGTCGAAGTTCATCGCACGGAATAACCCCCTCGATCTCGGAACACAAAAAAGGCGAACAGTGACAGACCGATCCAACAGACTTTTGTCGCCGTTCGCCTGACCTTTTATTCTAACCCAGCTTCAGCCGCGAGCGTGACCCGCCCCGCGCGCTTTCGACGCGCCGCGCGCCGGTTTTTTACGCGGCTCGCGCGAAGGCTCGCGCCGCGCGCCTCCCGCGCTCCTTTCGCCGCGCCCCGCGCCCCCCTTCGCAGACTTCGCGCCGCCCCCACGCCCGCCGCGTGTGTCTCCGCGCTTGAGGCTCGCGACTTCGCCCGGCATCAGGTGGCGCCACGCGCCTGTCGGCAGTCGGTCGTCGCGCAGGCTGCCGATGCGCACGCGGCGCAGCTTCGTCACCGAATGACCGATGGCGTCGAACATCCTGCGAATCTGCTGGTTGCGCCCCTCGTGCAGGATGACCTCGAACCACGAGTTCGTCTTCGTCTCGTCCGTGCGCTCGACCACGGCGGGCGCGGCGCGCGTCCCGTCTTCGAGGACGATGCCGCGTCGGAGTCTTTCGACCGCCGCCTCGGGAGGCACACCCTTGACCTTCACCTCGTAAACTTTCTCGACCTTGTTGCGCGCCGCCGTGATGAAGTTCGTCAGCTCGCCGTCGTTCGTCAGGATGAGCAGCCCCTCGGTGTTGAAGTCGAGCCGCCCGACGGGGTGGAGGCGACCGAGCGAGGCGGGGACGAGTTCGGAGACGAGCGGGCGCCCCTCGGGGTCGGCGAGGCTCGCGAGATACCCGCGCGGCTTGTTGAGCAGCACGTAGGTCTTCTCGCGCTCGGCGAGCAGCGGGTTGATGAGCCGACCGCGCACCTTGATGTGATCGCGCGCGGGGTCAGCCTTCGTGCCGGGCTCGGTCACCGTCTGACCGTTCACCGTCACCTCGCCCGCCGCGATCAACTCCTCCGCGGCACGGCGCGAAGCGATGCCGGCGGTCGCGATCAACTTTTGCAGACGTTCTTCCATAGCTGTTAGCGATTAGCCATTAGCTGTTAGCTGTTAGCTGTTAGCCAGAAGGAGAGTTGTCGCCCGCCAGCTTCGTTGTGTCTCCGGTTTGGCTGAAAGCTAATAGCTAACAGCTAATAGCTAACAGCTAACAGCTCTATCCTCACGCTCCGCCGCCGGTCAGGTCTTCGAAGTCTTCGAAGTTCGGCAGCTCGGAGAGGTCTTTCAAGCCGAACTGCATCATGAAGTCTTTGGACGTGCCGTACATCATCGGTCGCCCGATGACTTCCTTGCGCCCCTTCGCGACGATCAGGCGCTTGTCCAGAAGCGTCTTGATCGCGGAGGACGACTGCACGCCGCGTATCTCAAGTATTTCGGGGATCGTGACGGGCTGCTTGTAGGCGATGACGGCGAGCGTTTCGAGCGCGGCGAGCGAGAGCTTCGCCGACGGGCGCGACTTCAGAAAGGCGCGGACGTGCTCGTGGTGCTCGGCGCGCGTGGCGAACTGCCAGCCGCCCGCCACCTCGCGCAGCATCAGCCCGGCGTTGCGCTCGTTGAACTCCTTCGCCAGCTCCTGCACCGCCACCTCGACCCACCCGCGCTCCTCGCGCAAAACTTCCGCGAGCACCTTCGCCGAGATCGGCTCCTCGGCGACGAAGACGAGCGCCTCGATGATGCCCATCAGCTCCGCCATGCTGCGCGGCTGACCGCCCGGCGCGATCCCTTCGTCCCCTTCACCGCCCGCGCCGTCCCGGTCGGTCGCCCGCTCGCGCTGCTCTCGCGCGAGCGCCGCCATGCGCTCGGCGAGGTCTTCGGCGTCGGCGTCGTGGAGGACGATCTCGTCGTCAACGTCGTCGAACGCTTCATTGCCCTCGCCCGCGGCGTCCGACTCCGCGCCGGCGTCTTCGGCGTCGCGACTCGCGGGCTCCATGACCTCCGACCCTCCGGCAAGCGCGTCCGCGCCCGAAGAGCTTGACGGCTCGGCTGTCTGAACGTCCGCCGCGTCGGGCTGTGCCGCTTCGGTCGCGGCGGCGGGGCTGTTGTGTTTGGGCTCTCTGCGTTTTCTGCTCATGGCTTTCGTCTGTAGATCAGCTCGCGACGCGCATGTAGATGTCGCCGAAGGTCTTCTCCTGCGTGAGCCTGACCTCGGTCGTGCGGACGAGCTCCAGCACCGAGAGGAAGGCGAGGACTAATTCGCGGCGCGTCTCCGCGCGCTCGAAGAACTGGCGGAGGTTCAGCTCGCCCGCCGAGAGGATCATGTTGCGCAGCCGTTCGAGCATCTGCGCCATCGTCACCTCGTCGCGCTCGATCTCCAGCAGCACTTCCTCCTTCTTGCGCGCGAGAATCTCCTGGAAGACTCGGAGCAGATCGAAGACGCCGACGGCGACCTCCGGGTTCGCCTTGTCGGTCTCGATGGGCGCGCGCGTGAAGACCCCCTGCTCCACGGTCGCGCGCGACCAGAGCATCTGCGCCGCCGCCTTGAACTTCTGGTGTTCGAGCAGGCGGTCGATCAGCTCCCTGCGCGGGTCTTCCCCGTCCTCCTCGCCCGCGGCGGCGAGCGGGTCGGGCGGCAGCAGCATCTTCGACTTGATCTCGATGAGCTGCGCCGCCATCACCAGAAACTCGCTCACCACACTGATGTCCATCTGCTTCATCACCTGGATGTAGCGCAGGTACTCGTCCGTGATGCGCGCGACGGGGATGTCGTAGATGTCCACCTGCTCTTGCCGGATGAGGTAGAGGAGGAGATCGAGCGGACCGGCGAACTCGCCGAGGCGGAGCTTCAACTCGTCGCCGCCCTCGCCGCGCTCGGTCGTGATCTCGGGGCGCGCGCCCGCGACGTTCAGCATCGCGGCTTCGGGCTCTGCGCTCGACGCGGATCGCGTCGGAGCGTCAGCCGCTTCCGGCGCAGAGTTATCCGCGTCGGGCGCGGTCGCGACCGTCGCCGCAGCCTGTTCGTCGCGCGCGCCTTCGTCGCCCGTCATCTCTTCAGCTTCGTCCATAGGTAGCACTCCGACGCCGTCTCAGAGGGAGCGCGCGCCGGCGAGTCCGAGCCGCGACTTCACGTCGTCGAGCGTGCGGCGCGCGATCTCTTGCGCGCGCTCGCGCCCTTCGTCGAGCGTGCGTCGTGATCGCGGGGCGCTGCTCGTCGAAGCGAATCTCCGTGCCGGAGTCCGTGACGGCGCGCTTGAACTTGCGCCGCACGGTGTCGGCGTCGTCGAGTAGAAAAATACTCCCGACTCCATTCCCTGACTTCGACATCTTCTTCGTCGGCTCGCTCAGGGATTGAATCTTCGCGCCGACCTTCGGGATGAAAGGATCGGGCACGCGGAACGTCTCGCCGTAGTCGCGGTTGAAACGCTCGGCGAGGTCGCGCGTCAGCTCAAGGTGCTGCTTCTGATCGTGGCCGACGGGGACGAGATCGGTTTGATAAAGAAGAATGTCCGCCGCCATCAGCACCGGATAGTTGAGTATCCCCGCGCCGACGCCCTCGCGCTGCTTCGCCGCCTTCTCCTTGAACTGCGTCATGCGCTCAAGCTCACTGATGCGCGTGACGCAGTTGAGTATCCACGCCAGCTCGGCGTGTTCGGGCACGTCCGACTGGACGAAGACGATGGAGACTTTCGGATCGATCCCGGCGGCGAGATAGACCCGCGCGAGATCGCGCGTCTTCGCGGTTAAACCCTTCGGGTCTTGCGGGAGGGTGATGGCGTGCAGGTTGACGATGCAGAAGAGGCTCTCGTACTCGTGCTGAAGCTCCACCCAGTTGCGCAACGCGCCGAGGTAGTTGCCGATGTGAAAATTGCCGGTCGGCTGCGCGCCGCTGAAAATCCTTTTCATGTCAGCTAAACGCTCCGATGAAGACGATGCTCCACGCGAAGGGGATGATGACGCGGAAGATCGCGCCGAAGACGCCCGTGAACGCCGCGACGAAGAGCAGCATGAAGCCGACCTGGTCGAGCGAGTTCAACGCCGACTCGAAGGTGTCGGGCAGGATGCTCGCCAGAATCTTGCTCCCGTCGAGCGGCGGGATCGGCAGCAGGTTGAAAACCGCGAGCCCCACGTTCATCCTGAAGAACATGCTGAGCAGGGCCGCCACGCCTTCCATCAGGGGCGAATCGAGGTTCACCGGCGCGATCCACGTCTTCGAGCCGAGCGCGAGAACGTGATTCTCGAAGAGGATGCGGATCGCGATGCCGACGAACAAGGCGATAGTCAGGTTGCCGAGAATCCCGGCGATGGAGACCCAGAAGTTCGCCACGCGCTTGTTGCGCCACGCGAGAGGGTTGACCGGCGTCGGTCGCGCCCAGCCGAGGAACCCGCCGCCCGTGAAGAATGCGAGCGCCGGGAACAGCAGCGTCCCGATGGGATCGACGTGCGTCGTGGGGTTGAGCGAGATGCGACCCTGGTGGCGCGCCAGATCGTCGCCGAAGCGGTCTGACATCCAGGCGTGCATCATCTCGTGGAGCGAGAGCGAGAAGATGAGCGCGACCATGAAGAGGACGAATTCGCCGATGTTAGGGACATTCATGCCAGGTCTTAATCGTCTCTCGCGGCTCCCGCCCGGTCTGACCCGCCACACTAACACGCGCTCAGAAGCGAGTCAAAAAGAGCGATTAGCTGTTAGCTGTTAGCTGTTAGCCAGAGCAGGCGGACATTAGCAGCCAGGCATTATCATGTC
>JAIVJC010000072.1:0-9738 GCA_020200235.1 Acidobacteriota bacterium
AAGAGCGAGGGTCTTCTAATCCGCATTCCGCGTTTGCGCTGTCTTTCAATCCGCAATCCGAAATCCCAAATCCGCAATCTCATTACTCCGGGATGAGGGCGACGCGGAACCCTAAGAGCGACCCCACCGGGGCGCCGCGCCTCTGGCGGCTCGTCGTCTTCTTCCCCGTGTGGCTCGCGGGGCTCGGTCTGCTTCAGTCGAAAGAGAAGGTCTGCATCGCGCTCGCCGCGCGCGGGGCGCGCAACCTGGGCGCGGGCGAAGAGAAGATCGAGGACGACGGCTTGAACGCGCTCCTGCGCGACAAGGCACGACGCATCAACCGCCGCGCCCTCGTCACCGCCGCCGTCATCACCGCCGTCACCCTCGCGTTCCCTTAGAACCGCTAGCGATCCCCTGAGCGCACCCCGCGAATCTCGTCGCGGGGCGAAAACCCGACACGTCATTACGCCGCGCACGCTTTAAATCGCGCCGCCGCACCGCGCGCGGCGCGAAACTTTTTCGCCGCCCGCGCGTTTGCGTTAATGCCCGCCGAGAGAACGCCCGCGCGGTTTCAGGCGACTGCGTGTATGGCTCCGCGGGGTGTTAAACTCATGACTCAAGTTCAGCGTCGGCAGACGTGAGATTCCGCCACAATTAATTTCACGGGACTAATGTTCGGCACACACAGTCAACCAGAATTTATCAAGCGCGGCGGACGGGGGCTCGCCGGGTTGTGCCTCGCGACCTGCCTCGCCCTCTGCGCCGCCGCGTGCAAGAGCGACTACCCTGCGTCGGCGGGGCCGGGCAAGGGCGGCGACGGCGAGGCTACGGCGGGCGGGGCGCGGCAGGTGAAGGTCGCGAAGGTCTCCGAGATGCCCGTCGGCGCGAGCGTGCAGGTGACGGGCACGCTCGCCGCGCAGGATCAGGCGACGGTGAGCGTGAAGGTGCCGGGTCGCCTGCGCGCGCTCTCGGTCGATCTCGGAAGCGTGGTGCGCAAGGGGCAGATCATCACGCAGGTCGATCCGCAGGACTACCAGCTGCGCGTGCAGCAGGCGGAAGCCGCGCTCGCGCAGGCGAGGGCGCGCCTCGGCCTCTCGCCCGACGGCGGAGACGAGAAGGTTAACCTCGAACAGACGGGGACGGTCAGGCAGGCGAGAGCGCAGATGGACGAGGCGCGCAAAAACCGCGAGCGCGCCGTCACGCTCGCCGAGCAGGGCATCGTCGCGCGCACGGAGTTCGAGGCGGCGGACGCGGCTTACAAGGTGACGGTCGGCAAGTATCAGGACGCGGTCGAGGAGGTGCGCAACCGCCAGGGCTTGCTCGCGCAGCGGCGCACGGAGCTCGCGCTCGCGCGCCAGCAGCTCGCCGACACGAACATTCTCGCGCCGTTCGACGCCGTCGTGCAGGAGCGCAAGGCGAGCGTGGGAGAATACCTCGCGGCGGGCGCGCCCGTCGTCGTGATCGTGCGCGTCAACCCTCTGCGCTTCCGCGCCGAGGTGCCGGAGCGCGACGCGGCTGCGGTGCGCGCCGGGCAACAGGTGAGGGTCACGGTCGAGGGCTCGCCGAAGACTTACGCCGGTCGCATCGTTCGCCTGAGCCCGACGATCACGGAGCAGAGCCGCGTGCTGATAGTCGAGGCGGAGGTCGGCAATGACGGGACTCTGCGGCCCGGCTCTTTCGCGCGCGCCGACATCACGACGAGCGACACGAGCATGGCGGTGACGATCCCGACGAACGCGCTCATCAACTTCGCCGGGATCGAGAAAGTGATCGTCGTGCAGAACGGCAAGGCGTTGGAGAAGTCCGTCACGACGGGGCGGCGCACCGACGAGTGGACGGAAGTCCTGTCCGGCGTCAACGTCGGCGACGCGGTCGTCCTCAGCCCCGGCAACCTGCAGTCGGGGATGGCTGTGCAGGTGGTCGAGTAAGAGAGTGGCGACATTATTTATCTTCACAGACCCAAGCCGCATGGCGGGGAGTAGAATCATCGGGGGCGCTACATGAGCACGAAAACCGAAGCCACCATCGAAGACCTCTACCGCGTGCCGGAGAACGGCAAGGCGGAACTCGTCAACGGAGAACTCATCCTCATGTCACCAACGGGCGGCGTGCCGGGGCGCGCGGGCGGGAGAATCTATCGCAGCCTTGATGATTACGAACGCAGCGTTGGGGGCGGGTACGCTTTCCCCGACAACGTCGGCTTCATCGTTAATCTCCCGCGCCGCCGCTCTTTCAGCCCCGACGCCGCCTTCTACACGGGCGAGCTGAAGGGCGGACTGTTCCTCGAAGGCGCACCCGTCTTCGCCGTCGAAGTCCGCAGCGAGGGCGACTACGGCGCGCGAGCCGAGCGCGAGATGGCGCGCAAGCGCGCCGACTACTTCGCAGCCGGGACGCTCGTCGTCTGGGACGTTGACGTGCTGCGGGAGAGGGTCGTGCGAGTTTATCGATCCCGTGATCCGGAGAACCCGACGATCTACCGCGAAGGCGAGACCGCCGAAGCCGAGCCCGCCGCGCCGGGCTGGACGATGGCGGTCGATGATCTTCTAACCTAGCGGTCGTCGTCCTCAGCCCCGGCAACCTGCAATCGGGGATGGCTGTCCAAGTGGTCGAGTAGTGTTTGGCTCTTTCGCACGCGGCTGTCGAATCGGGTCGCGCGCCGGAGGCGGATGGGATGTCAACTGAAAGAATCATTCTGGAGGTCGATTCCGAAGCGGCGCGGGTCTTCGAGTCGGCTTCGCCCGCGGAGCGTGGGAAGCTGCAAGTCTTGCTCGGCGCGTGGCTGAAGGAGTATGCGCGCGCCGACGCCGCCTCCCTGGCGGAGACGATGGACGAGGTGAGCCGGAAGGCGCGTGAGAGGGGACTCACGCCTGAGATTTTAAAGTCGGTGCTCGAGGAAGAATGATTTGCGCTGCGTCCTCGACACGAATGTCATCGTGAGCGCGGCGTTGCTCGCCGGTTCCGTGCCGCGACATGCTTTCGACAGGGCACTCGGCGATGGCACGATCCCGATCTCCGCGCCTGTGTTGCTCGAACTCGCTCAGGTTCTGAGCCGCAGGAAGCTGAATAAATATTTACTCGAAGAGGAGCGAATGCGTTTCCTCGTCGCGCTGCTGAAAGAGAGGTTTTGAAGTAGTTGTCCATGATCGCAACGTAGCTAATCGTGAGAAGAAAATTGATACCAATATTGTAACTGACATCGTGTCTGATTCTTACGAACTGATGAAACATGATGCTGACGAGATCACATTAGTTGCAGGCGACGGCGATTACGTTCCCACTATTGAGAGACTTAGAAGACGAGGCTTTAATTTCCACGTAGTGTTTTGGGATCATGCATCAAGGGAATTGAGGGAGAGTGCAACCAAATTCATCTCCTTGAATCCTTACCTTGATCTTCTAAGTAAAAAGTAGTCCCTTAGAATTAGATCATGCAGAAGCTCGCGGAAATTTGCATCAGGCGTCCGGTGTTCGCGGCGATGATCGTGTTGTCGCTGGTGGTCGTCGGCGCGTCGAGCTACTTCAGCCTCGGGGTTGACCGTTTGCCGTCGTTCGACATGCCGACGGTGACGGTGCGCACCAACCTGCCCGGCGCGTCGCCCGAGGAGGTCGAGTCGGTCGTCTCGCGCCGCATCGAGGACGCGGTCAACACGGTCGAGGGGATCGAGCAGCTGCGCTCGGTCTCGGGGCAGGGCACGTCTTTCGTCATCGCCACGTTCAGCCTGAGCCGCGACGTGGAGTCGGCCGCGCAGGACGTGCGCGACCGCGTCTCCTCGGTCGTGCGCGATCTGCCGCCGGACGTTCTGCCGCCGGTCGTCGCGAAGTTCGACAACGACTCGACGCCCGTCGTCACGGTCGCGCTCACGGGCCAGCGTTCGGTGCGCGAGCTGTCGGAGATCGCCGACAAGACCGTCAAGGTGCAGCTCCAGCGCGCGGGCGGCGTCGGCGACGTGAACATCGTCGGCGCGCTCGACCGCGCCATCGACATCTGGATCGACGCCGCGCGCCTGGCGGCTTACCGCATCCCGATCACGCAGGTGCGCGCCGCGCTCGAGCGGCAGAACACGGACGTCCCCGGCGGGCTCGTCCAGACGGGGAAGCGCGAGCTCGCCCTGCGCACGCTCGGTCGCTACGCGGACCCGCGGCAGTTCAACGATCTCGTGGTCGCGAACATCAACGGCGCGCCCATCAGGCTGAGCGACGTCGGCACGGTCGAGGACGGGACGAAGGAGCAGCGCTCGCTCTCGCGCCTGAACGGGACGCCGACCGTCTC
Source organism: Acidobacteriota bacterium (assembly GCA_020200235.1). GTDB lineage: Bacteria > Acidobacteriota > Blastocatellia > Pyrinomonadales > Pyrinomonadaceae > JAIVGV01. The sequence goes on from JAIVJC010000072.1 coordinate 4,250, forward strand.
CATCGAGGTGCGCCGCCAGACGGGCGCGAACACGGTCGCCGTCATCGACGGCGTCAAGCAGGAGCTCGCGCGGCTCGCGCCGCAGCTCCCGTCGGACGTGAAGCTCGAAGTCATCCGCGATCAGTCGCGCTACATCGGCGAGGCGCTGCACGAGATCAAGCTCCACCTCATCCTCGGGAGCCTGCTCGCCTGCCTCGTCGTGCTCGCCTTCATGCGCTCCTGGCGCTCGACCGTCATCGCCGGGATCGCCATCCCGTGCTCGGTCGTCGCCACCTTCGGCATGATGCGCGCGCTGGACTTCACGCTCAACAGCGTGACGATGCTCGCGCTCGTCCTGATGGTCGGCATCGTGATCGACGACGCCATCGTCGTCCTGGAAAACATCTTCCGCTTCGTCGAGGAGAAGCGGATGCGACCGATGGACGCGGCGCGCGAGGCGACCGCGGACATCGGGCTGGCGGTCCTGGCGACGACCTTCTCGCTCGTCGTGATCTTCCTGCCCGTCTCGTTCATGTCGTCGATCTCCGGGCGCTTCCTCTACCAGTTCGGCATCACGGCGGCGGTCGCCATCCTCGTCTCGCTCGTCGTCTCGTTCACGCTGACGCCGATGATGAGCGCAAGGCTATTGCGGAGTGCGGATTTCGGATGGCGGAATGAGACACAGCATCCGCAATCCGCAATCCGCAATCCGCAATCGAGGGGCGGCTTCTACGGCTACGTCGAGCGCTTCTACCTGCGCCTGCTCGCCGTCGCGATGCGCCGCCGCGTCGCGGTCGTCGTCGTCGCACTCGCCGTCGTCGCGTCCGCCGTCCCGCTCTACCGCGCCGTCCGGCAGGAGTACATCCCCTCGGACGTGGACGAGGCGGAGTTCGACGTGCAGATCAACGCGCCCGAGGGCACGAGCCTCGCGGTGATGGACGAGGCGATGCGCTCGATGGAGAAAGACCTGGCGACGACGCCGGGCGTGCGCCTCATCCTCGCCGGGGTCGGCGGCTCCTTCCTCGGCGGCGTCAACCAGGGCTCGGTCTACGTCCGCATCACGCCGCACGAGGAGCGCACGCTCTCCTTCACGCGCGTCTGGAACGAGCTCAAGCGCGGTCACCCTACGGAAGCCTTCCGCCACAACTACACGCAGCGCGACGTGATGCAGGAGGTGCGCCGCCGCCTCAGAAAATACTCGCCCCTGCGCGCCAGCGTCCGCAACGCGCAGACCATCAACCTCGGCGGCGGCGGCAACGACATCGACTTCTCGATCCGCGGACCCGAACTCCAGGCGCTCTACGCCTACGCCGAACAGCTCCGGCAGAAGGCGATCACGCAGCAGATACCCGGCATCGTCGACGCCGACACGACCTTGAAGCTCGACAAGCCGGGGCTGAGGGTCGAGATCGACCGCGCCCGCGCCGCAGACCTCGGCGTGGACGCCGCCGACATCGCCAACGGCTTGCGCCTGATGGTCGGCGGCGACCAGAAGGTGACGCGCTACCACGACGCTTCGACCAACGAGGACTACGACGTGCAGCTGCGCCTCTCCGAGCGCGACCGCGCCGACAAGGGCACCATCTCGCGCCTGCTCGTCCCCTCCACGCGCGGCGGGCTCGTGAGCCTGAACAACCTCGTCACGATCGGGAACGACGTGAGCCCGTCGCGCATCGACCGCCTCGACCGCCAGCGGCGGGTTAGCTTGCGCGGCAACGTCGCGCCGGGCTTCGCGCTCGCCGACCGCATCGCCGCCCTGCGCGCCGAGGTCGCCGCGATGCGCCTGCCGGCGGCGTACACCACAGTCATCTCCGGCAAGGGTCGCGAGCTGGAGAAGACCTTCTACGAGTTCATCTGGGCGTTCATGCTCTCGATCGCGTTCATGTACATCATCCTCGCGGCGCAGTTCGAGTCGCTCGTCCACCCCGTCACGATCCTTTTGAGCCTGCCGCTCGCCGTCCCCTTCGCGCTCCTTTCGCAGTGGATGCTCAACGACACGCTGAACCTTTACTCGGCGCTGGGCGTGCTGGTGCTGTTCGGCATCGTGAAGAAGAACTCGATCCTCCAGATCGATCACATGAACAACCTGCGCGCCGAAGGCTACGAGCGCGGCGAGGCGGTGATGCTCGCCAACCGCGACCGCCTCAGGCCCATCCTGATGACGACGCTCGCCCTCGTCGCCGGGATGCTCCCGCTCGCCCTGGGGACGGGGCCCGGCGCGGAGGAGCGGCGCTCCATCGCCGTCGTCGTCATCGGCGGGCAGACGCTCTCGCTGCTCCTGACGCTCATCGCCACGCCGGTCTTCTACACTCTTCTACACCCTCTTCGACGATCTCTCGTCGCGCGAGTCGTGGCGCAACGCGGGCGCGCGTGAGGGCGATCACGCGCGCCCGGCGTAGGAGGAGAGCCGCCGAGGTTGACACGACAGCCCCGCCCCGTGAAGATGACGCACTCGGAACCGAGTTCGCAGAGATCGCGCGCGCGCCAGAGGCGGAAGAGATCGAGGTCGGCGCGAGCGGCGACTGACTTGCTGGGTCAGGTAACCGAGTTGAACACGAGACGTGACGAGGCGTGGCAGCTTTCCCCAAATGCAGGATCAGGATCAGTTTCGGCGTGGCTATCGCCGCCTGCTTCTTCACTTGGCTAGTGTTAGATGAATCTTCGCCGCTTAGCGAGTATTTCCTTTACCACGTTACCCTGCCGAACCTGCTGATGAAGTTGCATTCTATTCCTTACATCATCTTGCTGCTCATTCGACCTGAAACAGAGACCGCCGCCAACGCGATTAGCTGGGGACTAATCTTCTTTCAGTGGCTCTTAGTCGGTTATCTTCTATCATTTCTGATTTGCGGAGGGCGTCTTAAGTCTCGCCCGATTGATTAATTAATGTCGGAAGCGCGCCAGCAGAGCTCGATCGTCGGTCGCCCCGTCCCGCGCAAGGAGGGGCGGGCGAAGGTGACGGGCGCGGCGCGCTACGTCGACGACCTCACGCTGCCCGGGATGATCTACGGCGCGACCGTGCGCTCGACCGTCGCGCGCGGTCGCATCAAGAACATCACCTTCGGCGAGGGCGTGCCGTGGGACGAGCTCACGGTCGTCACGGCGCGGGACATCCCCGGCGCGAACGCCGTCGCGCTCATCCTCTTAGATCAGCCCTACCTTGCCTCCGAGTTCGTCAACCACCCGGAAGAGCCGATCGTCCTGCTCGCGCACCCGGACAAGCACCTCGTCGAGCGCGCGCGCCGCGCCGTCCTCGTAGAGATCGAGCCGCTCCCGCCCGTCTTCACCATCGAAGAGTCCGCCGCGAAGAAGGAGATCGTCTGGGGCGAGGACAACACGTTCAAGTCGTACCTCGTCGAGAAGGGGAACGTGGACGAGGTCTGGTCGCGCGACGACGTTCTGATCGTCGAGGGCGAGTACCGCACGGGCGCGCAGGAGCAGCTCTACATCGAGACGAACGGCGTCGTCGCCGTCGCCAACGCCGACGAAGGTGTGACGGTGTGGGGCTCGATGCAGTGCCCCTACTACGTCCACAAGGCGCTCATCAAACTGTTCGACCTGCCCGAGGAGAAGATTCGCGTCATCCAGACGGAGACGGGCGGCGGCTTCGGCGGCAAGGAGGAGTACCCTTCGATGATCGCCGGTCACGCCGCCCTGCTCGCCTGGAAGTCCGGCCAGCCCGTCAAAATAATTTACGACCGCGCCGAGGACATGGCGGCGACCACGAAGCGCCACCCCTCGCTCACCCGACACCGCACCGCCGTCACGAGAGACGGCAAACTCGCCGCGCAGGAGATCGAGTTCACCGTGGACGGCGGGGCTTACGCGACGCTCTCGGCGGTCGTCCTCTCGCGCGGCACGATCCACGCGGCGGGACCCTACTACTGCCCGAACGTCCGCATCAACGCGCGGGCGGTCGCGACGAACGCGCCGCCGCACGGGGCGTTCCGCGGCTTCGGCGCGCCGCAGTCGATCTTCGCGCTGGAGCGGCAGATGGACAAGGTCGCGCGCGCCCTCGATCTCAGCGCGGAAGAGTTTCGCCGCCGCAACTTCATACGCGAGGGCGAGACGACCGCGACCGAGCAGATCATCCGCGAGAAGGTTGACATGGCGGGCTTGCTCGCGCGCGCCTTCGAGCTCTCGGGCTACGAAGAGAAGCGCGGGCGTTTCGCGCGCGAGAACGCTGGACGAGGCAAGGTCAAGCGGGGGATCGGCTTCGCCACGTTCATGCACGGCGCGGGCTTCACGGGATCGGGCGAGGTCTTCCTGCAATCGATCGTCGGATGCGAGGCGAGCTCGGACGGGCGCGTCCACATCCTCGCCGCCTCGACCGAGATCGGGCAGGGCACGAACACCATCTTCGCGCAGATCGCGGCCGAAGCGCTCAAGCTCGACTACGACATGGTCGAAGTCTCCCGTCCCGACACGGCGTCTGTCCCGAACAGCGGACCGACGGTCGCCTCGCGCACCTGCATGATCGTCGGCAAGCTCGTCGAATCAGCCGCGCTGGGTCTTCGTCAAACTTTGCAGGGCGCGGGGCTGCTCGCCGAAGTCTACACGGCGGACGAGTGGCGGGAGGCGTGCCGCCGACACACGGAGCGGCACGGCGCGCTCAAGAGCTTCAGCCAGTACAAGGCGCCGCCCGATGTCGTGTGGGACGACGGCAAGTATCGCGGCGACGCCTACGGGGCGTTCGCGTGGGCGGTCTACGTCGCGGAGGTGTCGGTCGATCTCGTCACCTACGACGCGCGGGTCGAGGACTTCGTCGCGGTGCAGGAGGTGGGGCGCGTCATCCACCCCGTCTTGGCGGCGGGGCAGATCGAGGGCGGCGTGGCGCAGGGGGTGGGCTACGCGCTCTACGAGCGCGTCGCGTGGCGCGAGGGGCGGATGGCGAACTCGCAGATGACCAACTACATCATGCCGACCGCGTTGGACGTGCCCCCCATCCGCGTCCACTTCGAGGAGACGCCCTACCCTTACGGTCCCGCCGGGGCGAAGGGCATCGGCGAGCTGCCGATGGACGGACCCGCGCCCGCGATCCTGAGCGCCGTCGAGCAGGCGACCGGCGTCGCCTTCACGCACATCCCGCTCATGCCCGAAGACTTGATGAAAGAACTCGGAGACGCGCGTGACTGAAGCCGCGTGTAAAGTGAGGATCGGTTGCAGTATCAACGGCGAGCCGCGCGCGTTCGAGGCTCACCCGATGGCGCGCCTGCTCGACGTGCTGCGCGAGGAGCTGCAACTCACGGGCACGAAGGAGGGCTGCGGCGAGGGCGAGTGCGGCGCGTGCTCCGTCCTGATCGACGGCGCGCTCGTCAACAGTTGCCTCGTGCCCGCGCTGCAAGTAGAGGGCTCGGAGATTAAGACGATTGAAGGGGTCGCGACGGGCGAGCAGCTCCACCGCGTGCAGGAGGCGTTCCTCGAATGCGGCGGGGCGCAGTGCGGCATCTGCACGCCGGGGATGGTCATCGCCGCCGTGAGCCTGCTGGAGCGCAACCCGCAGCCGACCG